>NZ_CALJPG010000025.1 GCF_937980635.1 uncultured Campylobacter sp. | reverse complement strand
TAGTTTTAGCGATAATATGTGCTTTTATTATTTTAATATTATTTTCAACATTGAACACAGAAAAAAACACAAAAATAGGGAATTATACAATTACAAATTATAAAAGAACAAAAAAGCAAGAACAATGCAATAAATACATACAAGAAAATAAAAATTTAGTAAAGCAAGATAAGCAAACCGATCTTTATGAAATTTATAAACAAATAAAAATTGAAAATATAACAAAACAAAAAATGATATCAAAACGTAAAAAAGGCACAGAATATGAACTTTATATAGCAAAATATTTTAGAAATGAGGGTTATAAAATTTATATGAACGGATTAAACAACGGTAAAAAAGATGATGGGATCGACGTAATATGCCACAAAGATAAAGAAACGATACTAATACAATGTAAAAACTGGAAATACCCGATAGAGCAAAAAGACATAAGAGCCTTTATAGGAGACTGCCACGTATATGTAAATAAAAACGCTGCATTCTTAAGAAATAGAAAAATAAGGAAAATTTTTATAACTTCCAATGAGGAAACTAAAAAAGCCGTCGAGTTATACGTTAAAGAAAATCAGGCAGAAGTAGAGTATATAACGATACCTATGTTTGATTAAAACTACTTAGGAAAGCAAAAAATGAATAAACTAATCATAACAGCAATCTTAATTTTCGCTAGCCTACAAGCCAAAGAAAGCATGGAAATAAACGTATCGCCGAGCAATAAACAATACCAATTTGGCAAAAATATAAATTTAATTGGCACGTGGGAAGCGATAGAAACTCAATGCTGCGTAAATTTCATTTTTGGCAGATACGATAAAATAAGAATGAGATTCGATAAAAGCGGTAAAATTTACAAAGTAGAGAAAAACAAAGAAATTCCAACCGATATGATATGGAGTATAAATAATAACGGAGTAGTAAAAGTAGAAAAAGACGATAGCTATTATGAAAAAATAGGGTTAAACGATGCTGCTAAATCCATACAAGGCAAAATGGTAAAAGAGATATTCAAAGGAGTAGAAACAATAGAATTTCAAATCCTATCTAAAGAAAACGACAACTGCTTTATGGTAGAAAGAAATTTAAAACTATGCAAGATTTTAGGGAATTTACACACTGATCCCGACGAAGTGATCCAAATCGAAATGCACTAAATCCCTTTAAGCTTCAAGACAAAAGCCTCAATATTTAAGCAGAAACACTTAAATTCATATCAAAGGCGCGAAGTATTTTAGAGATCGTCTCAAATCTAGGCTTAGAGTTGGGTTTGAAAATTTTATAAAAGCTCTCTCTATTAAGATTAGCCTTTTTAGCTATTTTTTCAACACCATAGCTTTTTGAAATATACAAAAGAGCTCTTTTAAGCTCCTCTAAATCGCCGTCAGCTAAAACTTGATTTAAATATTCTTTTCTTACATCGTCATTATCTAAAAAGTTAGACAATTCAAAAGTTTTTAGTTCCATTATAGCTCCTTTAAAATTTCCTTAGCTTTTTCAATATCACGCGCTTGAGTGGATTTGTCACCACCGCAAAGCAAAATAATCAAAGTATCGCCTTTGAAAGTAAAATAAATTCTAATGCCGCCTGAAATAAAAATTCTAAGCTCATATATATCAGTAGCATTAGTTACGGATTTATAATCGCCAAAATAGTTCTCATTTTTTATTTTGTCGATACGACGCAAAATCGAAGCTTTGGCTTTATAATCTGATAAATTCTTATACCATTTTTCAAAGTATGGAGTATATTTTACTTGCATAAAGCTATTATATATTTTTGTAGCTTAATGGCTACTTAGGTGAACGAATTCCTCATAACCCGAAGGTCGGTGGTTCAAATCCACCCTCTGCAACCAAATATCTTTAAATTTATATCATAGCATCGTGACTTCAAAATTTTACTCTTGAATTCATTGCGGTATAAGAAAAATGTGTTTTATCTAAATCAGAGGATTTTATCTACTAAATTTATTTTTAAACTAATAGCTTAAAATTCATAAAGTCATCAAATAAGATACATTAAACTCTTTAAACTGTAAAATTTGCTGATTCATCTAAAATCTATGATTTATATTGTGTCGCCGATCTTGTTAATAGCATTATAAAGTATTGAAAGGACTTAAATTTACACAGAGTTTCTATCGTGACGTTAAAATTTTAAAGGTTCAAGAAAAGTTAAAAATTCCTTGAAAGTTTTTAACTTATCTTGAGTCAAATTTTATTTACCCGCTCGCCCGCTTGCAAAGACGGAAGTTATGGATGCTTATTCTTCATCTATAATTATCCATCTTTTTCTAGATTCTTCATCGTATTGCTTTAAAATTTCTATTATTCTATTCTGCAATATTTGCAGGGTTTGCATATATTTTGTAGGAATTAGCTCAAAAATATCCTCCAATTCGCAGCATTCGATTATTATATCTATAATGCGTTCATCGACCTTATTTTTTTCCAAATACGTTGAGATATAGGGTGAAAACAAAATTCTTTGGCTTTCATCTATGGTAATCGCTTTGTGTTCCAATGCCTGTAATGAGCCTAGTGCCATTAGCAAAACAGCCCTCTCGCCCACAATATCAATATTTTTCTCTAATATCATTCGGTCTCGCTCCGCCCGTATTTAATTTCATCTAAAATCATACAAATCTTCTCTTCGTCTATCTTTCCATAAAGGCAAGGGTTTGCCAGCTCAAATATGATCTCTTGCGAAATTTCATCCTCATATCCTATATCCTCGCGGCACTCGATTAAATTTGCCCATTCCTCAAGGAGCTCATATGAAATTTCTTTATCAATGACCCTATTTAAGATGTTTGCAATGGTATTTTTAGTTATCGTTACAAGTTCCGATTCGCTATTAAAGCCTATCTTTGCCAAGTCGCTTTTTATCGCGCTTATATTTTTAGAAAAATTTATTAAATTTAATAAAATATCTATTTTGGCCATCAATGCTGTATTTACCCTTTCGTCCTCACGCATCTATAACCATATCCTTATATTTTTCATAAAGCCTCGGTTTTAAAATTTTAAATTTCACAGCGTTTTTTCCTTATTCCTTTCCAAATTTAACGCCTTATCCGATCCTCTTTTTTACGCCGAATTCAAATTCGATCCGCTCGCTTAAAGCATACTCTATACTTTATGAAATTTCCTATACACAATCGAATTAAAATTTTCATTTAGGCACCTGCCCAGGGCTAATGACTGGGCAATATGCAAAGTCATCTCCGTTTCTAGCGCGATAATTAGTGATATATTCGATCGCCAATTCGAATGCATCGTCATCTTCTGCTTTAATACTCCAGCCGTCGTATGTGATGATGGGCTCATCGCCGCTTAGGCGATATACATCCCCTCCGACGATAAGCATATCTCTATCTCTTGCGATTTTTAGTACCTCCATTACATCGTCAAATCTCCAAGCTATAGCATAAATTCCGTACTCCTCTCTTAAGCGTATACCGCGCTCTAGCAGATCCTGCGGTACGATATTTACGTAATCCTCATCTATAAATGACATAATTCGCTCCTTTCAAGTATAAAATTAATACCATTTTTCTATATTGTCCTTCTTTACAAAATACTCTTTTTGACCGCAAGGATAGTAAATTTTACACCATTCGCCTTCGCAGGATTGGATAGGGATGACTATCTCATCATAATAAGCAAATTCATCTTTATCTTCATAGAAAATTTTACGAATAACGCCATCTTTAAATTTATATATAATTTTTTGATCTATTTTTTCGCCGCACTCGCCGTAAAAGGCACCGTCTTCGTGTTTTGCAAAAGTGATTTTATGCCCTAAAATCGTAGGGCTGCACCCATATAGGCATAACGCTACAAAAGATATAACAAAATTTCTCATCTCTCCTACTACTTAAAATACGCCCTATCTTTTATTTGGATACATTAGGTTATAAAGCCGTTGTATTTTATCCTTCTTGACATAGTACTCCGTATCGCCGCATGGATAGTAAATTTTACACCATTTATCGTCACAAGATTCTATCGGAACCATAGTTGATGTGCCATTATAATAGTGAGATAAGGTCTCTACTAGCTTATATTCATATTCACCGCTTTTTGGGCTTTTAGATCTTGAATATATATCTAAAAAATCCTCAAGGTTTCTCGGTACATAAAGTTTATCATGAGGTATAGAGTCATGAAAAATAAAACCGCAAGCGCTTTCAGATTTTGTACCCCGAGCAAAAAAGCGATTATTTAAGCTACACCCCGCTAGCAAAGCAACATATGCCAATGACAACATAACAAATTTATTCATTTCTTTCTCCTTTCTTCTATAATATTGCGTATCGCGTCTTGTACTTCTTGATGCTCTTGGCGTCTCTACTGCCGAATTTGGGCAAAATATACGCTTTGTTCATATGGAAAACCTCTAATGCAAAAAAGCCCCTAATAAGACTCCTAATATTTCGGAAAAGATTATATCTAAAATAAAAATGAAAGAAGCTGGAATAATTAAAATTTAGGATGAGCGCCCGTGTGCAGGAGCTAAATGGAACTGAAAATAAGTGATTAAAATTTAAAAATAGATAGTTGGTGGAGGTGTGCGGGATTGAACCGCAGTCCGAAAACAAACGACCAAAGCCTCTACATGTTTAGCAAAAGTGAAGTTCTCGCGCAGGCTCGCTCACTTTCCAAAACGACCCGCCGACGCAAAGACTAGGATTTCGCCCTACGGCTCGTCACGCCGCAGAGCTACGCTATCGCAGATTACCCGCCGCCGCGCTTAGATAGTATCGGCGCAGAGCAGGGCTCGACTGGACTTACGCAGCTTTAGCGTAAGCAGGAGCAAATTTAACGTTGTTTGCGTTTAAATTTAGTTTGGATTTTATACGCTGTATCCAAAGCGACATGCAGCCTTGACCCATCCGTTCCCGTCGAAGCCAAGTCACCCCCGAAAGAATGCGCGCGCATTTTACTTTAAAATTTTATAAATGTCAAATTCGGCTTATGTTAAAATTGCATAGAAATTTTAACCGAGCAAAGGAGTCAAAATGTCAAAAATCACGCTTTCCAAATTATACGAGATGAAAAAATCGGGCGAAAAGATCGCGATGATCACCGCCTACGACGCGCTTTTTGCTAAAATTTTCGACGACGAAGTCGATATGGTGCTCGTAGGCGACAGCCTAAATATGAGCTTCGGCGGGCATTCCGAGACCCTAGGCGTAAGCGTTGAGCAGATGATCTATCACGCGCGCGCCGTAAGACGGGGCTTAAAGCGAGCGTATATGGTCGTGGACATGCCGTTTTGCTCGTGCGCGACGCCAGAGCTTGCGCTGCAAAATTGCGCCAAAGTCTATGAGAGCACCGGCTGCGACGCCGTTAAGATCGAAGGCGGCGCTCATATGGCAGATACCGTGGCGCTGCTTAATCGAAACGGCATCGCCGTGATGAGCCACATCGGGCTAAAGCCGCAGTTTTCGCGTTTTATGGGCGGCTACAAGGTAAGCGGACGCGGAGAGGAGGGTGCGCGCGAGGTTTTAAACGACGCCAGAGCGCTTGCCGAGGCGGGTGCGGTGCTGCTGCTGGTCGAGGGGACGATCTGCTCGGTCGCAAATCAAGTGGCGCTCGGTACCGACATGCCCGTCATCGGCATCGGCGCTGGCGCGGGCGTGGACGGACAGGTGCTTGTGTGGAGCGATATGTGTGGATTTTTCACGGAGTTTCGGCCGAAATTCGTTAAGCGCTATCTAGACGGCGCCGAGCTGGTAAAAGGCGCGGTGCGCGAATACGCGCGCGAGCTCAAGGAGGGGAGCTTTCCGAGCGAGGAGTTTGAATATAAGCAATAGCGGGATTTGGGCTAAATTTTAAAATTTACGCGCCTAAATTCTGGCAATAAAACTACGTTTGTCTTAAATTAACGCTTTGTTTTCACGCCACAGGCTATGTAAACAGCTCGCGAAGCTTGAAATTTATTCGGCTTGAGCTATTGCGAGCGCTTTATCTAGTGCGAGAGATCGTAGGCGCTTTGGTGGGCAGATACTCTGCGTGGTATTTTATATGAGCCGTGCCGTGCGAGAGTTTGCGTGCTTCTGCATGCGGAGCGCTATTTCTTTCGCCGACTGCAACGCACGACGCTTTTCATGAACGCTCTCGCGCCTGCAGCTCTAAAATACGCTGCGAGCGCTAAATTTTACGCACGCAGTCGTAGAATACAAGCGCAAACCAGCCGTCAGGCCTAAACGGCTTATAAAATTTAAGGAGAAAATTTGGCTAAAGCTTTAAAAATCATCATAGCCACGGTTACGGGTTATTTCTTTATCATAGTGGTATTGCCTATTTTAATAATTTTGACGATATTTTTGCTATTTGAGTTCTTTTCCGTTGATAAAGATGCGATGGAGCTGAAAAAAGCTCCGCTAATGCAAAACTACGAGCAAAATCGCGAGAAATTTTTGGATCTGTTAGCTTTTGCCGATCGCAACTTCCCTAGAAATTCGCGCGTCATGATCGAAAGTGCCTACGGCGATGAGTATATTTGGATCGATATAGATGGCAATAAGACGAAATTTTACTCAAATTCCATTTTCAAAGATAATGCGCCGAGTATAGGCGAGGGGCTAAAGCTCATCGGCTGGGACAAAAAGACGTTTGCAGAGCTAAAGTCAAAGCTCGCGGCGATAAATGCTAGAACCATCGTGCTAAATAGAAGCGGTGACAACCGAGTACCTTGGGCGAGCATCACCTATAGCTATATGGAACACTTTGCCGATAGCTATGAGTTTTATGTTCTAAAGAGTCCAAAACTCGCCGAGCTTTACGCCAAGGGCTGCTCGAAAAAATTTCAAAGCGATGGCGTAGTATTTTTAGATGCAATTGAAATATCAGATTATAGAGTGCTTTGTAAGAGTGACGACGATAATAAAAGTGTCTTGATCAAAGAGAGCGATCGATAAGGCGTTGCGAGATTGCACGGCTAAATTTAATTGCACAAGCCCGCGTTAAGCTTAGCGGTAAATTTTACAATCCGCGCCGAATTCCAAGCAGTCGCGAAAGACAAAACTCCGCGCGAAATTTTACTTAGCTGCGCAAGCGCGCAAGGCAAAATTTTGCATAAAATTCTACGTAGAATTTCTTGCGAAATTTTAACCGACTACGTGAGACAAAATTTTAACCTGCTGCGTGCCGTGGAGCTTGAAGCGCAAAATTTAGAGCTCCGCCGCCGCAAAAACGAAGTCCGCATCAAGATTCTACAAGACAAAATTTTGTCGCAAAATTTCGCTACAAAATCCCAGACGCCGAATTTAATATCGCAAAATTCTAGGCGCCAAATTTTACGTCGTAAAACTTCGCGTATTTTTCAAACGGCTAAATTTTGCCACTAAATTCTACGTGCTCAAATTTCGCACCGCCGCTCCGCAATCACCAATCGTGAACGCCTGAAGCCTTAAATTCTACGCGCTCAAATTCCGCGCCGTAAAATTTAGCGCAGTTACCGTTCGGCGCGCTGTTTGGGAGCCGCCACAATAAATTCCGCACTAAGGCATAACGGGTGCGGCGGCATGAGCATAGCCTTAAAACGTCGCGCTAAAATTCCGCAGTCTTTCGCGACGGGTGTTCTGCTTTTTAGCCCCAGCCCTAAGCGCGTACCGTAAAATTCCGCGCGACAAATTTTATTCCGCCCGCAAAGATCCGTTCCTTTAAAATTGTCAAAATTTAGCCATTTTTCGCTACACTTGCTAAAATTTTAAAAACGATTAAAGAGAGATTATGGACAGAATTGTAGAGATCGAAAAGATGCAGCTCGATGAGAGCGTGGAGAGCTCGCTGCGTCCGTCGAGCTTCGAGGATTACGTGGGGCAGGAGAAGATCAAATCAAACCTCGCTATCGCGATCGCCGCGGCGAAAAAGCGCGCCGACGTGCTTGATCACGTGCTTTTTTACGGGCCGCCCGGGCTCGGCAAGACTACGCTGGCGCACATCATTGCCGCTCAGATGGGCGCCGCCATCAAGGTCACCGCCGCGCCGATGATCGAAAAGGCGGGCGATCTGGCGGCGATTTTAACGAACCTGCAAAGCGGCGACGTGCTTTTCATCGACGAGATACACCGCCTAAGCCCCGCGATCGAGGAGGTGCTGTATTCGGCGATGGAGGACTTCCGCCTCGACATCATCATCGGCTCGGGTCCCGCCGCGCAGACCATCAAGATCGACATTCCGCACTTTACGCTCATCGGCGCCACGACGCGCGCGGGCATGATCTCGGCGCCGCTGCGGGATCGCTTCGGCATGCAGTTTCGCTTGCAGTTTTACACGCACGCCGAGCTTGCGCGGATAGTGCAGACCGCTTCGGTTAAACTCGGCAAGGAGAGCGCAGCCGACGCCAGTGCCGAGATCGCGCGTCGCTCTCGCGGTACTCCGCGTATAGCGCTACGGCTACTGCGCCGCATACGCGATTTTGCCGAGGTGCGCGACGAGGGCGCTATCTCGCACGATCGCGCGCGCGAAGGGCTTGAAGCGCTGGGCGTGGACGAGCAAGGCTTTGACGAGATGGATATAAAATATTTGGAGATTTTATTTGACGCCAAGCGCCGTGCCTTGGGGCTTAGCACGATCGCGGCGGCGCTTAGCGAGGACGAGGGCACGATCGAGGACGTCATCGAGCCCTATCTGCTTGCCAACGGCTACATCGAAAAGACTGCCAAAGGCCGCATCGCAACCGATAAGGCGCGCGAGGTGCTCGGTCGCGTGCTAAAGACCGCGGAGAGAAATCTGTTTGAGGGGTAGGCAGGGCGGATGAAATTTTATACTTCACGGCGCTGAGCTATAGCTACGCAGGTGGGAACCCTGCCGTGGCGATTTTGTATATTTAATCTTTGAATTTTGCTTGGTTATAAAATTTCTTCAGATTTAAAATTTAAAGCGGGAGATTTTGTAAATTTAGAGCAAATTTATTATCGGCTCAATAAAACATCCAAAAGAATATGAAGGGAAATTTTATGAAATTCATACAAAATATATAAAAAGGTTCTTCTATTATTTTTACGATGTATTTTACAGACGCGTTTTTATCAGGGGAGTTTCGCATCCGCCGGCACAGGTGGCTAGTATAGGCTGTTATGGTTTGCTTTTTGTCCTGTGCGGAACGCTTTTTACTATTTATAGAACGGATACGTCGCCTAAGCAGTTAAATGAGCTTGAGATAGATACCGGAATTTTAAGAAACGTTTATTATAATTTTCGCGGAAGCGGCGGACGAATACATATAGAACTAGAAAACGGCAAGAAAAAAGTTTATGAAATAAGCAAAAGCGATAGCGATATTTATGAAAAGCTAAAAGGGCAAAAAATCAAAATTTACGGCGAGCCGAGCCCAGATATATTAGGTAATAATGAAATTTTACAGCTTGAAAATAAAGATGGAAAGATATATAAGGGATATAATTTCGATCATAGATTGTTAAGACCATATTTGATGACCGCACAGTTTAAATTCTTTTTAAAAGGGGTAGTTTTTCTACTTTTATTGATATTTTTTATAAATTTTTCAGATAGAAATTTGATTAAAAACAATCCAGAAGAAGGAGTAAAAAATGAGTAACGGATTGGGTATTATTAGAGATGGGCTTTCACACGGTCTCGCTAATGCGGCTGCAGCGCAAGCTGGAGCGAAGCCCGCCTCAGTATGTTCATAGCGAAAAAATAATCTTCCAACCAGAAGTTAATAGTCTATCTGCGCGTCTGCCGAGCTTGTTATTTATAAATCCTACCTCCTATGGATTTTTCACTTACTGATATGTTTAAGGGTAACATCGATTTCTAAAAAGCAAACACTCTGCCGTCGCTCACTTCTCGCTCCATTCTCATACTATCGCCCACCAATCGCCTCTCACTACCGTATCGATTTTAATTTCACATTTTGCCCCGACGCGCTCGTTACGATTTCTCTATTTTCCGCTTGTTTATTGTCGGTTTGTTACCGATATATCGCGTAAGTACCCGGCGTCGGTCTATCAGCGCATACGGTCTACTGTTCCGCTCCCACGTAATCGCATACGCCGTGCAGCTCGTGCACAAACGCGTGCTGTTTTTGCTATTGATCATTCATGCGCTGTACCGAATATGCCGCAGTATGCCACTTGCCGTATGTGCGAGAACACTGCTCGTAAATTCTATGAAATTTTAAAATTTAATCAAAATCTGATAAAAAAATTTATAAAATAGCTCATCAAATTTCAAAAGGATAAAATTTGCCGACGCCAAAAGACAACGCCGCAAGCCGCAATGAAAACCAGGCTGAAAACATGGCTCAAAACAACGCCGAGAATAACGCCAAAAGCGAGGCTCAAAATTTCACCGAAAATCAGACCGTAAATAACGCTGAGGGCAAAATCGAAGCCGCCGCCGAAGCCAAAGCGACCGTCAAAAACAAAAACAAAACCGCTGCTGAAAATAGAGCCGAAATCAGTGCCAAAAATCAAAGCGGAAGCGGAGCCAATGTCGGTGTTGAAAGCGGGGTTAAAGCCGCTAAAGCAAATACGGGCGCCGATAAAGTAGCCGCAGCTGCGTTAGGCACCGCGGAAGGCAGGACTAAAACCGCTGCCGAAAATCAAAGCAAAAACCGGGTCAAAACCGACAAAGTCTCATCTGCCGGTGCGGCTGCATTTAGCGACGCCGCCGAAGCCAACGAAACCTTCTCGGCTAATGCTTCCGCGCTAGGCGCCGCTGCCGCTTCGGGGGCCGCTGCGGGTATGAAAGCGGGCCTTGCCAAGGCTAGCGGGCGCGCGAAAACAAACAAGATATTTTTTATCGGCGCAACCTTGCTGATGTTTTGCTGCGTGATCTATCTGTTCTCGCCATTTTTGATGGTGATCGCAATCGGCGTGTTGATGGCGGTGGCGACCTCGGGTCTGCATGCTAAAGTAACGAAGCTGTGCCGCGGCAGGCGCACGCTGGCCTCGGTGCTTAGCCTGTTTTTGCTCTGCGCGCTTTTTTTCGTGCCCTTCATCTACGCCGTGATCGAGATCGCAAAAAACGCC
The DNA here is from genome assembly GCF_937980635.1 of uncultured Campylobacter sp. Lineage (GTDB taxonomy): Bacteria > Campylobacterota > Campylobacteria > Campylobacterales > Campylobacteraceae > Campylobacter_B. The sequence continues at coordinate 39,573 of NZ_CALJPG010000025.1, read as the reverse complement.
GCGAGCTTCGATATGGCGCGCCTAAACGACGCGCTTAGCTACGTTCAGAGCCTAGACATCAGGCTGCCTGGGCCTTTTGAAAAATTTAATGCGCAGTTTCGCTCATTTTTAGCAAACCTAGACGTTGCGGGCGTAGCGAAGCAGATCATCTCCTACCTCTCAGTCGTCGGGAAATCCAGCGCGAAATTTATCGTCGATATGGTGCTTATCGTCGTGTTTTGCTTTTTTGCATACCTCTACGGCGAGAGCTTCAAACGCTTTTTCAAAAAAATTCTACCCGTCGAGCCCGCGCAGATCGATTATATCTTCTCCGAGACGGCAAATACGATGAGCGTCGTGTTTTACTCGACCATATTCAACGCCGTATTGCAGGGCTTTTTATTTTCGATCATCGCGGGGATCTTCGGCTTTGACGCGCTGCTGATGGGGGTGCTTTTCGCCTTCTGCTCGCTCATCCCCGCAGTCGGCGGCGCACTCATCTATGTACCCACCGCGCTATACGTGCTAGCGGGGGGTAGCACCTCGGGCGCGATCGTGATAATGGCGTATTGCGTGATACTGATCTCGACGCTCGCGGACAGCTTCGTAAAGCCGCTCGTGATAAAATTTATCAACTCGCGCCTAGTCGAAAACCCCGCAAACATCAACGAAATGCTGATCTTCTTCTCGATGCTTTCGGGCATCAGCACGTTTGGGTTCTGGGGCGTGATCTTGGGGCCCGCGATTTTAACGCTATTTATCGCGGTACTAAATTTGTACGATTATCTAAAAAAGATAGAATTCGAGTAGGGCTTGCGCCGCTTGGCGCTTTTAAATTTATGAAAATGTCGCCCGTAAAGTGCAAACCAAGTATACCCTTGCGGCTTTTTCGTCCTTACGATTTTGTCTGCTTGCGCTCTTGTGCGAGCCTAAAGGCTTTAAATTTAAAGGCAAATTTTAATTTCGGCGCACCGCTAACTCTCTTTGAGTGCCCGCAGTATAAATTTTAAAATTTAGCTTCGGCGCGGAATTTCTACGCCTAGGAATTTTAAAACTTATGCTCTTGTTTTGAAATTTAAAGTTCTCATCCGCGCCGTAAGGTCCGTGCGCCTAACGAAGGGTTGCCGCGGCATCAAAACCGCAATCTTGCACAATCTTTAAAATTTGCAGCTCATCTACGGCGATTAGCACATGGTTTGCCTTGACGGTATTTTGATCGTTTAATAAACATCGGCATGCCGTCCAACCCCCATAAAATTTTATCTTTGCGGCACACTCAAGCTATGCGCATGGAGGTGATCTATGTCTAGCGGCCGGTATCGGGCCGTCGTATTTTTGTAGCGGCACCTCAAGCAGACGGGTGTCGCGGCGGCGGGTTTATAAGTACGGTGTCGGACTTCGTCGCATAGCTGTTTATAATTGCTTTGCGCCGGCGGCGGGTTTATAAGTACGGTGTCGGACGGCAGTCGCTATGGCATCACCTTGATGCGGCGTCTGATTTTGGTGCGGCATGTTTTTTATGCGGTGCGAGGCATCGTACTGCGGATAAATTTTATAAATTTATCCGTCCGCCGCTCTTAAAATTCCGTATCGTCATAGGACTTGTAGATTTAAATTTGACGGCTAAACGCAAGACGGCGTATCAAAAGCTTAAAATCGGCTAGGAGCGCAAAAGCGGCGACGGACCGGGGCACAAAATCAGACTATAAGCGGCAAAGACGAATTGGAAAATTTCAAATTCCGTGGATGCAGATAAAATTTATACAAAAAATTTTACCGAGTGACGCAGAGATCGCCGAAAATATAAAATTTAGACAAAAAGCGCGAATAAAGTGGCGGCGGTTTAGACCCGCACCTTGCCGCCGTATTTGATCTGGCTCGGGTCTTTTTCGTCCAGCTCGCGCATTATCTGCTCGCCGTTGTCGGAGTTTGCCGCGGCGATATCTGTGTCCAGATCGGAGTATGAGTAGATCATCATCGCCTCGCTTACGCCCTCTATGGCTTCTATCGCGCGAAATGTGGCGATCTCACTCTCAAAGCTCTCCGCGCTAATCGTGGCTACCGCCTTGCCGTCCTGGCACGCTACGAACTCGCAGCCGCCGATACTTTGCAGTTGCTTGCGAAACGCCGCTACGTCGGTATTCGCGCTCAGATAGATCACGACGCTTGAAATATTCATTTTAGCCTCCAAAAGTAGATATATCTATTATACCCCGAGCCCACGAGATAATCTCCTTCGAAAAGCAGATAGTTGATGACGTCGTTATCTAGCTCGATGCTGCGGACGATCTCGCCTGCTTTATCGATTACGCGCACGCCGTTACCAACGGTAAAAGCGCCTAGCTCTGGGCTTAGCGCCACGGCAAAAACTGCAAAACGGGCGTTATAAAATTTAGCGAAATCGCCGTTTTCGTAGTAGCACGATCTTTCCTTGTCGTTCGAGCCGCTCATCATGCGATCGCCAAGCAGCGCCACGGAGTAGATCCCGTCCTTGTGCAGGGACTTTTGGCTCATAAGTTTTTTCACTTTCGCGTCGAAATAAAACACGATGCCGCCTTCGCACGAGATTAACAGCTTCCCGCTAGCGCGGTCGTAGGCGCTGCCGCCCAAAGACGCGATGGTGAGCTTTTGCTCGAAGCTTACCTTGCCGCTAGGTAGGTCGAAGTATAAAATTTCGCTACCAAGACCTAGCAAAATCACGGTATTTTCGTCGTAGAAATAGACGTTTTTAATCCCCGTCATCGGTAGCTTGTAGTGCGTGATCCTGCCGCCCGCAAACACGCCCAGCATCTTTTCAAACGCGTCGCCGTTATATAAAAATGCGTATTTTTCGCCTAATTTATCGACGTCGAATATGGTAGCGCCCATCGGCTCGTCTAGGTAATTTTTGGACGAGGGCAGGGCGAAAATTAGCGTTTTGGATATTGAGCCCGAGGCGGAATTTAATGTCGTAGAATTTTCGGCAGAATTTTGCTTCGTAGAATTTGCCAAAGAATTTACGGCGGTGGAATTTGGCGCGGAATTCTCCGCAGAGTTAATGGTGATTTTATAGAGCTTGCCGTTGTCAAGCCCTGCGTAAATTTCGCCGTCTAGATTTTTTAGCACCGCGACATTTGCGTCAAGCTCTAGTATGAAGCTAGCGTGTTTGGTCTTTGTAGGTGCATCTATGCCTGCAGCGCCACTAGGTATTGCAACGCCGTTGCCGGCATAGATGAAGCAGGCGCAAAGTAGCAGCGGTGGTAAAAATTTCATCGCGCGCTCCTACTCAACCTCGGCGCCTTGATTTAGCGTATCTATGAGATTAGAAGTGGAATTTGCGTCGCTAAACCTGCTAAAATCAGCCTTAAAATTATTTTTCACTAGCGGATTGGTTTGAGCTTGCGGTACGTGGCATTGCGTGCAGTTGAAGCGCTGCTCGGCTAGCGTGCCGTTTAGATCCGCGCCCGTGCGAAAGTCTACCAAGTGGCTTTTTGGAATCGGCGTAGAACCTACATCCTTAGCGACATCGGGCATATGGCAGGTTACGCACATATTGTTATCCTTTGTGATCGGCACGAGCCCCTCTAGGCTGTGCGGTATGAGCGGCGGAGCGTTTTCGAAGCTGCGCTCGATTTTCGAAGCGGCGCCCGGAGCGTCCTCGCTATATTTGAAATCGGGCAGGGAATTTTTATTTTGCGCCGATTCGTCCACGCTTTTTATAAAGCCCAAGCTGTCGGCGTCTATAGAAGCCGTCTTGTCCGCGGCAAATAGCGCCGCACAGCATGCAAGAGCCAAGCCTAAAACCATTTTTTTCATTTTTTTACTCCTAATATACTAAAATTTAACGCATCGTCGTCGCATACGTCGATGCAGCGCCCGCAGCTGATACACTCACTGCTAACGCGCCCGTTTTCGCGCCCAACCATCTTAAGCACCTGAACTTCGGGGCAGACCATTTTGCATTTGCCGCACATTGTGCATTTATCAACCTCGTGGCGAACGCGAATGACGCTAAAATAGCTAAGCGCAGCCCAAAATCCGCCGAGCGGGCATAGCCGCGAACAGATCGTGCGATCGCCTGCGAAAATTTCAAAAACTACGATCAGTAGCGCGATTGCAAACGCACTGGCACTCAGCGATATGACGGCGCGCGCGAAAAGCGAGATAAAGCTTACGCTCTCAAATGCCGCAAAGCCGAAAGCTCCGCTGCAAACAAGCGCTAGCACTGCTAGGACGTAGCGAGCTTTGCGGTTTACGCTAACGATCTTAGTCGTTATGCCAAGTCTTTTACGAAGCCATGCGGCAAGATCGGTCAGTAAGTTTATCGGGCAGACCCATGAGCAATATAATCGCGGCGCTATGAGTGCATAAAATGCGCCTACGATAACCGCTCCGATAACCGCCGTAGTGCCCAAAGAAAAGCTAGCTAGCAGCATCTGCGCCGTCGCAAACGGATCGCTTAGATTAATCGTGCCGAAAAGTTTCGACGAGCTTAGATTGCCTTTTAGAATTCCGGATAAAATTCCGTTTTCGCTCGCGGCTTTGAAGGCGAAATTATTTCCTAAAATAAAAAGGACTAGAATAGAAATTTGGCTCAAACGCCTTAAAATAGTATATTTCATTGCCTAGCCCCTTCCATTAGATCGTCCTCGTTTAAGTAGTCCTTGCTCTTTTGCGGATCGAGCCTGATTTTGGTATCTACGTCTTTTAGCTTCGCGTCGTCGCCCTTGATCCAGCCTTTGACGTAGTTATCGCTGGAAATTCCTATGACGCGCTCGCGCTCCACGACGCTGATAGCCGCCTTTTTCGTGACGCAGGCATGCTCGCACTTACCGCAACCCGTGCAGTAGTTACTATCTACTACAGGTACGAGTAGAGCGTGCTTTTCGGTGCGGTTGTTGTGACGGTAATCGATCCTGAGCGCCTTATCCATCACGGGGCAGCTTCGCACGCACGCGTCACATTGGATACCGGCATAAGCGATGCAATGCTCGGTATCTATGACCGCAACGCCCATTCTGGATAGACGCACGTTAAGCTTGGAGTCTTCGCTTACCAAGCTTTTATCTAGTGCGTCGCTAGGACAGGCTGTGACGCAAGGTATGTCGTCGCACATATAGCACGGAATTTCGCGCGGGATAAAAAACGGCGTGCCGTTTGCAATAGCGTGATCGCAAAAGCTCGCAAGCTTAAGCGTATCAAATGGGCACGCCTCGACACAAAGTCCGCACCTTAGGCATTTGCTAAGAAATTCTTTCTCGCCTATGGCTGCGGGCGGGCGGAGTTTGGCGTGCTCGCTAGAGTTCGCGACTCCGAGCCCCAAAACGCCCACGCCCGCAGCTAAAGAAAGAATGCCTAAGACCTCACGCCTATCCATAATTTACGCCTTGTAAATTTTAACCGCACATTTTTTGTAGTCGGTCTCTTTTGAAAGCGGACAGGTATGATCGAGCGTGACGCGGTTGATATAAACCTTCTCGTCAAAAAACGGCACGAAAATAAGCCCTTTCGGCGGAATGTTACGTCCGTAGAAGTCCACGCGCGCTTTTACCTTACCGCGACGCGACTCGATCCAGACGATTTCGTTTTGTTGTACGCCGATTTTGGCGCCGTCTAGCTCGTTCATATAGCATCTTGCCTCAGGCACCGCGCGATAAAGCTCCGGTACGCGCATAGTCATAGTGCCCGTATGCCAGTGCTCTAGCACGCGACCCGTACATAGCCAGAAAGGATACTCCTCGCTTGGCACTTCCACAGGATCCATATATGGACGGAAGAAAATTTTAGCTTTATTGGCAAGGCTTGTTTTCTCTTCGCCAGAGGTAGCGGATTTCAGATCTCCGCTAGGAAGCGCCGCTTTGGCGTTGCCATAAAAGGCAAAGTCGCTATCAGGAGCCGCTTTTTTGGCATAAGGATCGTATTGGGCGTTAAAGCGCCAAAGTGTCTCTTTGCCGTCTACTACCGGCCATCTAAGACCGCGTACACGGTGATAGGTGTCGAAATCGGCTAGATCGTGTCCGTGACCGGTGCCGAATTTTCGGTACTCTTCCCAAAGATATTTTTGGATGAAAAAGCCATAGCCTTTAAATTCTTTACCGTCGCTGCCGATTACGCCGCGTGAGTCGCCGTTTACTTCGGAGTTATCAAAGCTTGCCATAATTGGATCTTTTGCAGCGAAAGCCTGAGCGTCTTTGTTTGCAAAGAGCACTTCAAATAGTGTAGTCTCTGGCGTATAGCCGAATTCTGAAATTTTATCTAAGACACTTGGTAACGTAAGCTTATCATTTACTTTAACCTCGCCCCAGAAATCCTTGAGTTTGAAGCGCTTGGAAAACTCTAGCATCTGCCACGTATCGCTCATCGCGTCGCCCACAGGAAGTACCTGCTGTCTCCACCACTGCGTTCTGCGCTCGGCATTGCCGTATGCGCCCCATTTTTCGTAGATCATCGCGGTTGGTAGGATTAGATCAGCTACCTTTGCGCTTAGTCCCGGATACGGATCGCTTACTACGATGAAGTTATCCATCTCGCGCGCCGCTGCGATCCAGTGGTTTGCGTTGGCGATTTGCTGCCATGGGTTATTTACCTGCACCCATAGCCATTTTATCTTGCCGTCTTCGAGATTGCGCAGAGCCTGCACGTAGTGCGCACCCGGTTTTGGATTTATCGTACCCTCGGGAAGCTTCCAAATTTTTTCGGAAACCTTTCTGTGTGCCGGATTTGCCACGACCATATCGGCAGGTAGGCGGTGAGAAAACGTGCCCACCTCTCTAGCCGTGCCGCAAGCGCTAGGCTGACCGGTAAGCGAAAACGCTCCACAGCCAGGCTTGGCTTGTTTGCCGAGAAGGAAATGCACCATGTAGCTTTGCTCATTGACCCAAGTTCCTCTTGAGTGCTGATTAAAGCCCATCGTCCAAAAACTTACTACTTTGCGGTCCTTTTCGATGTAATAATCTGCCAGCTGCTTTAGCTTGGTTTTGAATGCTTCTAAATCCTCGCTTTCATCGCCCTTAGCCAAAGGCGCTACAAATTCTAACGTGTAAGGCTCCAGCGCTTTTTTAAATTCTTCGAAGCTTATGAGCCAGTGAGCATCCGATTTGTCAGAGTGTTTGTTTTCGAGTACGTCGCCCTCTTTCATACCCAGATATGCTAACGTAACGCCCTCGGGTTTGCTTAAAATTTTGGATTTTTGCTTAGCCGCGGTGTCAAGCTCGGTTTTGCGGTATTTTTTATGATTTATATCTTCTCGCAAGCCGTAGCCGATATCTACTGGACCGGTAGCGAATACGCAGTGCTCTTTAATAAATTTCTCATCTATCATATCCGGGTGGTTGTAGACGATCTCTCTTGCTATGTAGTTCCATATCGCTAAATCAGTATTCGGACGGAATATAATTTCGATATCGGCGATGTTTGAGGTGCGGCTAGAGTAGGTCGAGAGATTTATAACTTTTACGCGGTCCGGGTTGCGAAGCTTGTGGTCGGAGACGCGAGACCAAAGGATTGGGTGCATCTCAGCCATATTCGCGCCCCAGGCGATGATGGTATCAGTTAGTTCGATATCGTCGAAAACGCCCGCAGGCTCGTCAATGCCAAAGGTTTGCATAAAGCCTACGACGGCGCTGGCCATGCACTGGCGAGCGTTGGGATCGAGATTATTGGAGCGAAAGCCCGCCTTTACTAGCTTTGCTGCGGCATAGCCCTCAGGGATCGTGTATTGACCACTACCCAGCACGGCAAAGCCCTCGGGGCCGCCTTCGTTATAGGCGCGCCTGAAATGCTTCTCCATTTCGTCGAACGCTCTTTGCCAGCTGATCTCGATAAATTTTCCCTTTTTGTCGAATTCGCCCTTGGAATTTACGCGCAAAAGAGGCTTGGTGATGCGATCGGCGCCGTACATGATCTTGGCGTTGAAATAGCCTTTGATGCAGTTTAGACCGCGATTTACGGGCGCTAGCGGATCGCCTTTGACCGCTACGATCTTGCCGTCTTTGGTGGCTACCATGATGCCACAACCGGTGCCGCAGAAGCGACAGGCCGCCTTGTCCCAGCGCCAGCCTTTTTCGGCTTCGTCCGCAGCACTAAGACTGCTAGGCAAGCTAATACCTGCAACGCTACAGGCAGCCGCTGCTGCAGAGCTTTTTATAAAGTCTCGTCTATCCATGAGATTAACCTTTCGTTTAGAATTAATTTCTACTAAGATTTTGAATAATAGCATAAAAAAACAGCTTAGTCTAGATTAAAATCAAGGTTTTTTCTACATAGATTTCAGATATAAGATAATAATTTTATAAATTTTAAATTTAGTGGCTTAAATTTTATCAGGACAGCGAGTTTTTGATAAATTTTAATATAGATTTTCATTTAATTAAATTAATATAATATACCGATAAATTAGCATTAAAATTTCATAAAAATTTAATCGCGCTTTGAAATAAAACGGAGCGTAATATAATTTCAAAATTCTATTAAAATTATAAAAGTTAGCTTAAAAAGCGTCTTTTGCGATAAGCGATAAATTTTACGCTAAAACGCCGCCATTACCGAAGTAAAAGCGTAAAATTTAACTATTCAATTTAATATGCGATATTTGCATATTGCTTAAATTTTGCTTAAAAAAATTCACTAATTTAAAAATTCTTTTATAATCTAGAAAGTATAATAGCCGTGCAAACCAAAATTCTTGAAAGGAATATTATGCAGTCCAGAGAAAAGATTGTCAAAACGACTTGTCCTTACTGCGGCACCGGCTGTGGTATTGATCTTATCGTAAAAGACGGCAGGATCGTAAACGCGCGCCCTACGCAGGCCCATCACGTAAATGACGGCGAGCTATGCTTAAAAGGGATGTTCGGCTGGGAGTTCGTAAACTCTCCAAAACGCCTTGCCAAACCTATGATCCGTAAGAAAAACGGAGTATTTGATAGAAGCGGCAAGCTTGAGGAGGTAAGCTTTGAAGAGGCTTACGATTTTGTAGCGTCTAAATTTAAAGAGACCGTCGCTAAATATGGCCCAAGCTCAATAATGGGTTTTAGCTCGGCGCGCTCAAATAACGAAGACAACTACGTTTTTCAGAAATTTTTCCGCGCTCAGGGTAGCAATAACGTCGATCACTGCGCCCGTCTTTGACACGCTCCTACAGTGGCAGGTCTTGCCAACACGCTAGGAAACGGAACGATGACGAACGATTTGGTAGAATTCGCTACCGATACGGACGTATTTTTACTCATCGGCACCAACACGAGCGAGTGTCACCCGATCATCGCTATGCAGATGCAGCGAGGCTTGCAGCGCGGCGCCAAGATGATCGTCGTAGATCCAAAGCGCACAGATATGGCGAAAAAAGCCGATATCTATCTGCAAATCCCAGTGGGCGCGAACATTAAGACGCTAAATACCATTATGAATGTTATCATTGCCGAAAATTTGCAAGATGACGAGTTTATCAAAAACTACGCTCACGGCTACGAGTATTTAAAAGAGGCGGTTAAGGACTTTACGCCTGAGCGATTTGAGCGCGAGACGGGCGTGAAAAAAGAGCTCGTAATCGAAGCTGCTAGAATGTATGCTAAAGCAGGCGCAGCGGCGATCTGCTACACGATGGGTATCACACAGTTTAGCGACGGCACCTCAAACGTCTTTTCGCTTTCAAATTTAGCTATTTTGACGGGGAATTTAGGCAAACGAGGCGCAGGCGTAAATCCTTTGCGCGGTCAAAACAACGTCCAGGGCGCATGCGATATGGGCGCGCTACCTAACGTCATCCCTGCAGGTGCGGTAAATTCCGCTTACGCTCAGGAGCAGGCGCGCAGAGTATGGCACTTCGAGCTAAATCCGACCCCCGGCTTTAAGCTTACGGTCGCACCCGATAAGATGGATAGCGGCGAGCTGAAGCTACTCTACGTTTACGGTGAAAATCCCGTAATGAGCGATCCTTGGACGGAACACTTTGTGCATGCAACGCACCATTTGGATTGCTTTATCGTGCAGGATCTTTTCTTTACCGAGAGCGCACAGAAGGCCGACGTCGTACTACCTGCTGCCGGCTGGGGCGAGAAGGATGGCACCTTTTTAAACACTTCCCGTCGCGTCCAGCGCACGCGCAAGGCAAGCGAGCCGGCCCCTGGCGTAGAGCCTGATTGGAAGGTAGTTTGCAATATCGCGCAAAGAATGGGACTTGAAGGGTTTGATTTTTTAAGTGCGGAAGAAATTTGGAACGAAGTGCGTGCATTAATGCCTAAATTTTTCGGCGGTATTAGCTACTATAGACTAGATAAGCTAGGCGGCATAAGCTGGCCATGCCCGGACGAAGATCATCCGGGCACACCGGTTCTTTACGCAGATCATAAATCGATGCTGCCTGATGGTAAATTTAGAATGGTGCCGGTGCTTTACGTGGATGATAAAGAGGGGCGCGCTAAAGCTGAGGCGGATTTTAGAGCCAAGATGAAAATCCCTGATGATTATCCGGTGGGAAGTGGCGCGCTTAGCGAGATTCCGGATGAAATTTATCCGTGCTTATTTACGACTGGGCGCAAGGTTTATCACTACCATACGGGCACGATGACGAGAGAGTGTCGCGCGCTAGAGTACGGTGCGGGCGCAGAAGGCGCGCTCATCGAGGTGAGCCCCGACATCGCACGCGAACGCGAGCTTACCGAAGGCTGCTACGCGCTTGTTAAAAATAAGCGCGGTCAGATCGCCGCGAAGCTTCGCATAAATCCGGATCTGAAAGAGGGCACGATATTTACGACCTTCCATTACAGCGAGGCCGACGGCAACGAGCTCGTGCATGCGGGCGATCTAGATCCGCTATCGGGTATCCCGCCGCTAAAGATGACGATCGCAAATATCAGAAAGCTTAGCGAGAGCGAGTTTATCGAGTTTAGAAGACAAAATGAGATGTCGATGCACTCCGAGAAACCTTATCTATCGCCGGTGCATAGGTAGTTTGGGCGGTAAACTCCGCCCGCTTTGTAAAGATGAAATTTAATCGCGGCTGCGGCAAAATTTGATGAAATTTTATCTTTGCGGGCGTTTCATGGTCGCTTGTGCTCACGGTGCGAGCTGCTCGTGGATTTTCCACGCGATTTTTTAAATATAAAACTACGAGCGATTTAAATTTACGCACGCCGCTTCGACTTTACTTCGGCGAATTAAGGCTATTTAAGCAAAATTTCACTACGATACGGGCGAAATTAAAATAAGGAAGGTCTATGGAGCCGATTTATAGGGCGGAGATAGTTAAATTTAAAGGGGATGAAAGAAGGATCGTAAGCGATATCTTGGTTCGCGAGATCAAGCTTGAAATTTTACTAAACGGCAAGCGTTTCGGCGCGCTGATGGCGACTCCGAGCGATTTAAAGGCGCTCGCGGTAGGATATTTGCTGAGCGAAAATTTGATTTCGGACGCAAGCGGCATAAAAAGCATCGAGCTCGCGCCCGACGGACTTAGCGTGAATGTCTGCGGCAAGATAAACGAAAAGCGGCTAAATAGCTTCGATGCCGAAAAGGTCATCATCAGCGGCTGCGGGCGCAGCTCCACTGCAAATATCGATCCTGCAGCGATGGCGGCGCGCAAAGTCCGCTCGGACGCTAAATTTCATAAGAATGAAATTTTAAATTTGATGAGCGAGTTTTACACGCAGTGCGAGCTTTACGAGATGACGGGCTGCGTGCACACCGCAAAGCTCTTTACCGCGAGCGGCGAGTATTTTATCGGCGAGGATATCGCCCAGCACAATACCATCGATAAATCGGTCGGCAAGGCGGTCTTGGCGGGGCACGATACGCAGGGCTCGCTTCTTTTGGTAAGCGGCAGGCTAAGTTCCGAAATGGTCGCCAAAGCCGTGATGAGCGGCGTTAGCGCGCTTGTTTCGCGTACGGCTCCTACGAGTCTCGGCGTCGTGATTGCGCGCAAATTTGATCTTACCCTTTGCGGCTTCGCGCGCGGCGAAAATTTAAACGTCTATAGCGGCGAAGAGAGAATTTTGAGTTAAGAGGGCGGCATGGAGATAGATATCAAGATAGACGATAAAAAAACAAGCGAGATCAAAAGGCTGATTTTAAATTTACTAAATCCAAGCGGCAAGCTCGATTGTGGCGCGGCGTTTAAGATCGCCGCCAAATTAGGCGTGGACGCGAGCGTAGTAGGAGATCTCGCGGCACGCGAAGGAATACGGATAGATCGCTGTGAACTCGGACAGTTCGGTAAGCTGCAATGTAGCGGAGGCAGTATAAAGGCGCTGAAAAAGCTAGATCCGCTTTTGGATGAGAAAAGGCGGATTTTTTGCCGCGACGCCCGCGCCGTAGCTAGCAGCGGAGTTGGGTTTGATACCGTGCGCTCTACGCTTAAGGAGCACGCCATAGACGTGAAATATTGTCAGCTGGGCTGCTTTAAGGAGAAGAAAGGCAAAAGAATGAGGGTAAAAACAAAAACTTGGATCGAAAATGCGCAGGGCGAGCTCATTTTCGGCAAGGGCAAAACCGAAGTGCTGGACGTGATCGCCCAGACGGGCTCCATCTCTAAAGCCGCCGAGGTTTTGGGGATGAACTATAAAAAGTGCTGGAGCCATCTGCAAATTTTACAAAAAAATCTTCAAGAGGAACTCTTTAGCACCAAGCAAGGCGGCGGCAATGCCGCGGGCACGACGCTAAATGAGCGCGCCTATGAGCTGATCGCTGCGTATAAGCAGCTGCAAAGCGATATAGAAAATTACGCAAACGAGCGCTTTAAGGAGCTTTTTTTGAAAAAAGAGGGCGAGAAGGACGCTAGTAAAGCGGAAGATAAAAACCATTAAATTTAAAGGAGAAACGATGTTTGTAAAGCTAAACGAACGAACCTATCTAAACAAAGACAGGATCACGCGCATCAAGGTAGATAGCGTCCAGGACGGTATTAGAATTCGCTTCTATGAGGGGCAGTTTCAAGTCGCCAAAAGCGGCAGATTTGAAAGCGAAGAAAAAGCGATGGAGTGGCTGCAGAAAAATTTTATCGGCAAATAGCCGCAAAGCGCACTTCATAGCCGCGCGAGCAGCTTGCAGACGAATCCGCAAAATAGCGGCTCTTTGTGATATGCAGCGGCTTGCCGTTCATTAGCACGATAATGATTTTCGGGTTTGCGCTTTCAAGAAGAGCTTGCGCAAAGATGTTGCGGTAAAATTTACGGCGAACGAGCCTCGGATATAGAGCCTAGCGTAGTGTGTGAATAGAGGATATAGCTACGCAAATAAGGTCTATGACGACATTCGTTCGTCAAATTTATTCGAAAGATTTCATCATTTAAACCCTGCCAACGGCATTTTTTGCTCAGTTTTGCTTATCGTGCCTATATAGTATTTATATTTTATTAAGCGCTCATTGGGTATAGTCGCGAGCAAAATTCTAAGGGGAAATTTTGAAAAGCTTCAAACTTCGGTTTATCTACGCCGTCTGCGCTGTAGTCGTATGTGCGCTGTATCTATTAGCTGAAAGATCAGGTCTTACAGAACGCAAACAAACCCATTTCACCGTTACTTCAGATACTAATGTCTCCAAAGTGCCCAGTCTTAGCAAATACGTAACTCAAGAAGAGGTCGATAGCTTCGCATTTCGCTACTGGGATATAGATTACAATTCAAATCCAAAAAACGTATTTAAAGAACCCGCCATCAACGTAGAGCTAAAAAGGCTTTTAAAAAGCAAGCAAACGGATAAAATTTTAAAATTTATGAAAGATAACAATCTGTCCGTCGAGCATACTATGCACGGAGGGGTGACACCTGTGATGTATTCTAGCTTTTGGAATGATACAAATACCACTCAAGAGCTTATAAAGCTAGGTGCGGATATACATAAAAAAGACGAATACAAGCTATCCGCTATGGCTTATGCGATAGAAAACAATGCTACCAAAGCAGTAAGACTACTTTTGGATAACGGCGTTAAATTTGAGGAGGTGAAGGCTATACAATGGTATCTGGACTGCCCTATCTATAAAATTATAAAGCTAAATATAATAGTAGATGAAAATGGGATACATAAAACTCATAATTTTGCAGATTGCATCGTGAGAAGAGACGGTCCAAAGGGTGACGTAGATAGTATCCTTTATTATGCCATAAGTAATGGTTTGACGGAGATTGCAGAAATAGCTTTTAAACAAGGGATGAAACCTGATCCAAAATATATACATACTTATTATATAAACTATAAGATGGCTAAAGATATATCGTTCCAGCATTCTGTTTATACAGAGCTAGTGGACTTGCTATATTATAAGCCGATGCTAGATTTATTAGTCAAATACAATATTGCGGGTATACCAACGCAAGAAGAATTTATAATGGTTCAGGAACAATGTTTAAATTCTTTACTCGGGGCCATAAAAAAGAAAATATCTTACATAAATCATATGAATGATTATTGCTATGGAGAGAAGATTTTAGAATCATACGATTGGGCCCTTCGAGGCAGATGGTCGGTAAAACATAACGAAGAGAGGGAAAAAGGAACCGATAGATACTGGAAAGAAAAAGATTTTATAAAATTTTTCGGCTATATGCCAAATGATAAAAAATGTACTAAGCTAGAACCGGATATTAAAATATTAAATTTCTATAATATGAAAATAGATAGATATAAAGCTCTTTGCGGCAATGGGCTGAGCGATGAAGAGATTTTACAAAAAAGCAGTCTCAAAGATAAAAATAGTACTGAGGCATTCGATATTGAGACATTTTTTAAATATTTAAATTTTGAGGAAATGCTAGAGAAAGCGAAAGTGAAAATTCTACATAACGGCGAGAAAATAGATATAAAAGATTATGCCGAAATTCTAAGACAAGAAGCAGCTAAAAAACTAGATAGTAATCAATAAATTTGAAGGAGTAAAACTATATAGCATAAGAACTTAAGCGATATAGTAGGCAAAGCTTTTCTAAATTTTTATTAAAATTTTCCCCGCTAGGCTGCAAAGCCTTAAATTAATCCAAATTTCACTATAATTAATCACTTAAATTTTAAAGGCCGCGAATGCTAAGCTTAGACGAAATTCGAAAAAATATCATCTTAAAACAAGGCGTGCGCTATTTTGACTACACCGCTTCGGGGCTTGCTTATGAGCCCGTAGAGTGCGAGATAGCGGAGGTACTCAAAACCTACGCCAACACCCACTCCGACAGTAGCTCAAGCGCCATCATCACACAGCGTCGCTACGAGGGCGCGCGAGAGAGTCTAAAAAAGCTACTGGGGCTTGACGAGCGGTTTTGTCTCATCGCTTGCGGACAGGGCGCGACGGCTGCGATCAAGAAATTTCAAGAGCTGCTCGGCATCTACCTGCCGCCTGCGACCAGAAGCGCGATCGGCGAGGCAAATTTACGCGCCGCGCAGCTTCCGCTCGTGCTCGTTTCGCCCTATGAACACCACTCAAACGAGCTTAGCTTTCGAGAAGGGCTTTGCGACTACCTGCGCGTGCCTCTAAGCGAATCCGGCGAGATCGATCTGCTAGCACTCGAGCGCATACTGAAGCTAAATGCGGGACGCCGCATCATCGGCTCGTTTAGCGCCGCCTCAAACGTAACGGGCGTCGTCAGCGACTACAAAAAAATCAGCGAGTTAATCAGAGCGGCGAGCGGGATCGTAGCCTTTGACTGCGCGGCGCTGAGCTCGCACGCAAATTTAGACTGCGATCATTTCGACGCGATTTTCCTCTCGCCGCATAAGTTACTCGGCGGAGTCGCAAGTTGCGGGCTTTTAGCGATCAAAAAGGAGCTACTTAACAGCGATGTGCCGACCTTTGCCGCGGGCGGAACGGTCGCCTACGCTAGCCGCGAAGGGCACGTGTTTTTGAAAAATCCCGAGCAGCTAGAGGAGGGCGGTACGCCGCCCATAATCGGGCTCATGCGGGCAAATTTAGCCTACGCGTTGCGAAACGAGGTGGGCTTCGAGCAAATAAAAAGCGCCGAGGATGAGCTAGCGCGGCTTTTTGAGAGCGAGTTAGCAAGCATAGACGAGGTCATAAACTACGCTCCAAAAGGCGCGCCGCGGCTGCCGATAATTTCCTTTAACGTGCGCGGCGTCTCGGCGTATGATTTCGCCGCGAGCCTTAGCAATGACTTTGGTATCCAGACGCGCGCGGGCGTGATGTGCGCGGGGCCGTACGCTCACGATCTGCTGGGTATCAAGGAGGGGCGCATGCCCGAGAGCAAGCCCGGCTTCGTGCGCGTGAGCCTGCACTACACGCACACCGAGCAAGACGTGCTATATCTAGTTGGCGCGATAAAATCCTGCATCAAAAAGCACCGCGATCTTTGGGGCGAGGAAAAGGCGATGTATGAGATGTTCGGCGGTAAAATTTAAGCGGCGTGAGCTTAAAGCTCTGCTGCTTTTTTGAGCTTGTAAAATTTTGTAAAATTCTGCGTCGTTTTTAAAATTTATCGGAATTTCGCGCCGTCTGCTTGGAATTTTACGCTGGTTTTGCGCCGCTGAATTCTTACTATCTTTCCGCCTTTGCGCTGCAGACAAAATAAACGGCACGCCCTGCGGAATTAAAATTTAGAATTTTAAAATTTCACACTGCGCCGCCAGGTAAAGCCCTGCCTGTAAATTTCAAAATTTCAAGGCGCAAATTTTTATGCTCTGTTTCGCAGGGTACGCCGCGATAGATGGTTCGCAGTAAAAATTTGAGGCAGAAATAATATTAGTACCGCGCGAATAAAATTCTAAAAGCAAAATTAAGCTTATCCGCACTTCGCGCAGAATTACTCCAGCCCCAAAAACGCACCGTCTTCAAATCCGAAATAGATCCTCTCGCCCGCGCTCCAGCTCCGCTCATCCTGCGCCGTGACGCATTTTAGCAGCACGTCGCCCGCCTTGATCTTGATGAGTAGCGAGGAGCCGTACTGAAGCGAAACCGAGTGTAAAATCCCCGCGAAGCAGCGCTCAAACGGGCTTTTGGACAATAAAATTTTACTCGGATTTATCGCGATTTTACGGGCGCGTGCGAACCCCTCTTCAAGGCGCAGCGAAATTTCATCCGAAAATTTTAAAGCTCCGTTTTGCACGTCAAAGATGTTTTTGTATTCAAACTCGCATATCTTGCCGCGATGCAGAAATACACTTCTTTGCGCGATCGCGCTGAGCCATTTCTCATCGTGGCTGGCGATGATAAAGCCGCAGCCGTAGCGGCTTCGCATAAATAAAATCGCGCGCGCAAAGAGCTTGGAGGCGGCAAGATCGAGGCTGTTGGTCGGCTCGTCGAGCAGATAGAGCTTCGCACGTTGCGCTAGAGCGAGCGCAAACGCGATGCGCTGCGTCTGCCCCGAGCTAAGCTCAAAATGCTTCTTTGATAAAAAACTTCTATCAAGCCCCGTTAGGCCGAGCGCCTCATCCACTCGCTCGTCAAATTCCGCAAGCGCGCCGCGACTTTTGAGCGCAAATTTAAAATTTTGCTCCACGCTGCGTTTTAAAAGCACGGGCTCGGGCAGCAGCAGGCAGATCTGCCGCAGCGTCTGCAAAGAGGGCGTCTGCTGCCCCCAAAGCTCCACGCTGCCGCTACTCGGGCGCTGCAAAAAGGCCAAAATCCGCAGTAGCGTGGATTTGCCGCTGCCGTTGGAACCCAAAAGCGCCGTGATGCCGCTCGTATTTAGATCGAGGCTGGGGATATTTAGAATTTCGCTCCGTTCGTAGCGCAGCACCAGATCCCGCACCGAGATCAGCTCGCTATGGGGTACAGATCGCGCGGCGGCGGAATTCTTATCCGTAAATTTCTCATTCACGAAATTTTCATTCGTAGAATTTTCGCCCGCAGAATTTGCGCTAACGGAATTCTCGGTCGGAGAATTTTTACTCGTAGAATTTCCCGCAGTGAAATTTTTACTCGCAGAATTCTCACCTGTAGAATTTGTGCTCTTGAAATTTTCGCTCATAAAATTTTCGCGCTCTCGCTCCGCCCGGTTTTTGTCCGCGAAATTCTCGCTCGGGCGCGTTTGCTTATCTGCATTCATCGATCTAGCCTTTTTAACGCGTGAATGGCTAAATTTACCGCAAACGCTATTAAAATCAGCACGAGCGCGAGCGCTATACCCATCGCAAACTCGCCCTTGTTGGTCTCAAGCGAGATCGCCGTGGTGATCGTGCGGGTGAAATATTTGATATTGCCGCCGATCATCATCGCTACGCCTACCTCGGCGACGATCCGCCCGTAAGCGGTGGCGATGACGACCAGCAGGGCATAACGCAGCTCGTAAAGCACGCAAAGGATTAAATTTAGCGGGCTTAGGCGGTAGTTCATAATGTTTAGATAGTGTTTTTTATCCATATTTTCGATGACGCTGGCGCTTAGCGAGACGATGATGGGGAGCGCCAGCACAAACTGCCCGAGCATCACGGCTTTGAGCGTAAAAAGCAGCCCCAACTCGCCCAAAGGGCCGTTTCTGGAGATGAAAGCGTAAAGGATCAGTCCTATCGCTACCGTGGGCATCGCAAGCGCTACGTCGCTTAAAAGTCTAAGCGTTCTGCGAGCGCGAAATTCGTAAAATCCGAGGATAAATCCTATCGGAAAGCCGATTACAATAGCGAAAAATATCGAGATACTTGAAGTATAAAGCGTCGCCTTAATCGCTGAAAATGTCTCCGCGTCGCCGCTAAGAAGCAGTCCGAATGCGCTTAAAATTCCTTCTAAAATAAAGTCCAAGATTGTGTCCTAAATGTTCTATTCTGGCAAATTTATATGCTATAATAGCATATTTTTTAAAGGAGATAACATGAAAAAAATATTTTTTGTTTCGCTCGCTCTTAGTGCGAGCCTTTTTGCCGCCGATAACGATTTGGTAATGGCAACCACAACGAGCACCGATAATACGGGCTTGCTAGACGCGATCTATCCTGCGTATAAGGCGGAAACCGGCGTAGATGTCAAATGGACGGCGGTAGGCACGGGCGCTGCTCTAAAGCTTGGCGAGAACTGCGATGCGGACATACTTTTCGTGCATTCGCCGAAGGTCGAGAAAGAATTTGTAGAAAAAGGCTTCGGCGTTGATCGCACGCCCGTTATGTATAACGATTTTATCCTCATTGCCGATAAATCCATCGCGCCTAAATTTAAAGGCAAAGACCTTAAGGGCTCGTTTGAGCTGATCAAGGCGGAGAAGATTAAATTTTTCTCTCGCGGCGATAAATCTGGCACCGATAACAAAGAGAAAGGTATTTGGAAAAAGGTCGATGGCGCCGTGCCTGAAAACGAGGCGTGGTATAACCAAACCGGTCAAGGTATGATCGCTACGATCAACGCAGCCGCCGAGCAAAAGGGCGTTACCTTCACCGATCGCGGCACCTACATCAAATACGAGGACAATAAAAAGGGAAATCCGGATATGGTTATCATCAACGAAGGCGATAACGATCTGAAGAATTTTTACTCCGTAATCGCGGTCAATCCGAAGCACTGCCCAAAAGCCGACTACGAAAACGCGCAGCGCTTCATAAAATGGATCACTAGCGAGAAGGGGCAGAAGTTCGTAGGCGATTTCAAGCTGCTAAATAAGCCGCTTTTCACCCCTGATGCGAATACTCGCAAGAATTAGTTCTAGCTAAATAAAGCTAAATTTAAAGCCCAAAGGCAAAGCGTCGCCTTTGGGCTTTCGCTTTTTCATAAATCAATCTGCGCGCCTTTAAATTTAGCTCTTTTGCCTCTAAAATTTAGCGGGCGTTTTTTTACGATACATTTTTTACTTTCTCGCCATACATTTAAATTTATCGCAGTTTCGTTTGTAGGCAATAGGCTTAAAATTTCAGCTATATTTGAGATCGGTGCGGAGAAATTTCGATCGCGTTCGGATATGCTCTAATGTCTAACGATATTTATACAGCGCAAAATTTAGTAGTATTTATATGTGACTCAAATTTTAGTTTGTTAGGAATTAAATTTTGAAGTTGCGGTTAAGCTCGGGCGTATGAAAAATGCCCGAGCGTGTGAAGCTATGAAATTTTATGCGCGGTTTGCAAAGCTTGCTTTGTCACGCGCTAGTAAAATTGCCTTTCAAGCTCTAGCAAAACTACCGAGCGCGCGGCTATAAATTTCACTTTGCGTGTGAGCGAACTATTCGACTTCGGCGTCGATGACGTCGTCGTCTTTTTTGCCGCCGTTTGAGCCGGAGCTTTGCGATCCGCCTTGCGCACCTTGATTTGCGCTGGCAGCCTTGTATAGATCCTCGGCGACCTTGCTTAGGGCTTCTACTTTAGAGTTTATCGCTTCCTTGCTCGCGTTTTCATCCTTTAGCACGGCTTTTAGATCATTTAGCGCGCCCTCGATCTTAGCGCGTAGATCGCCCGGCACCTTCTCGCCCATCTCGCTTAGGCTCTTTTCGGTTTGATGTGCGATGCTATCGGCTTGGTTGCGCGCCTCGACGGTTTCTTTGCGCTTGTTGTCTTCCTCTTTGTGAAGCTCGGCATCTTTTACCATCTTATCTATCTCGGCATCGCTTAAGCCGCTTGAGCCGGTGATGCGGATGTCAGTTGCCTTGCCGGTAGCCTTGTCTTTTGCTGAAACGGTTAAAATTCCGTTCGCGTCGATATTAAATTCCACCTCGATCTGCGGCACGCCGCGAGGAGCTGGCATGATGCCTTCAAGATTGAAATTTCCTAGCGATTTGTTGTCCTTTGCGAACTCGCGCTCGCCCTGCAAGACGTTGATCGTAACGGCGCTTTGATTATCCTCTGCAGTCGAGAAGGTTTGAGATTTTTTCGTAGGTATCGTAGTTCCCTTCTCTATTATCTTGGTCATAACGCCACCCAGGGTTTCGATGCCGAGGCTTAGCGGAGTGACGTCGAGTAGCAGCACGTCTTTTACGTCGCCTTTGATGACCGCGCCTTGGATCGCTGCGCCGATTGCTACGACTTCATCAGGGTTTACGCTCTTATTTAGCTCCTTGCCGAAAGCCTTTTTGACCTCCTCTTGCACGAGTGGCACGCGCGTCGAGCCGCCAACCATGACGACTTCTTTGATGTCGTTCATGCTAAGACCTGCATCGCTTACGACCTTTTTAAGCGTACTTATGGTCTCATCTACCAAAGAATCGATCATGCTTTCAAATTTAGCTCTAGTGATAGTTTTCATCAGGTGTTTAGGACCCGTAGCGTCTGCGGTGATGAAAGGTAAATTTACCGTCGTTTCCATCGCGCTGCTTAGCTCTTTTTTAGCGTTTTCCGCAGCCTCTTTTAGGCGCTGCATAGCCATGACGTCGCCGCGCAAGTCGATGCCTGTTTCAGATTGAAATTCCGAGGTTAAAAAGTCGATCAGTTTGTTATCGAAATCGTCTCCGCCCAAAAACGCATTACCGCCGGTAGCTAAAACTTCTACGACGCTATCGCCGGTTTCTAGCACGGTTACGTCGAATGTACCACCGCCTAGATCGTAAACGACGATCTTTTCAGATTCTTTTTTATCCAGCCCATACGCAAGCGCTGCTGCGGTCGGCTCGTTGATGATACGAAGCACGTTTAGGCCTGCGATCGTTCCTGCTTCTTTTGTTGCCTTTCTTTGGCTGTCGTTGAAATACGCAGGCACGGTTATGACCGCATCTACGACGGGCTCGCCCAAAAACGCCTCAGCATCCTCTTTTAGCTTGATTAGCACCTTGGCTGAAATTTCTTGCGGTGTATAAACCTTGCCCGCGATCTCTACCGCGCACGCGCCATTTCGGTCGATGATCTTATACGGTAGGCGCTTTTTGGCTTCCTGCGCGTTTTTCTCATTCATCATAAGACCCATGATTCGCTTGATCGAGTAGATCGTCTTTTCCGGGTTAGTTACTGCTTGGCGCTTGGCGCTGTCGCCTACTAAAACCTCGCCTTTGTCGGTGAAAGCGACTACCGACGGAGTGGTGTTTTTGCCCTCTTTGTTCGGTATGATCTTGCTCTCGCCGCGCTCAAATATGCTTACGCACGAGTTTGTTGTTCCTAGGTCAATGCCTATGACTTTTGCCATTTGTTTATCCTTTGTGTTGAATTTAAAATTTTAAAATTTGAGCGATTATTTCGCCACTACTACCATAGCGGCGCGCAAAACGCGCTGCTTATACATATAACCTTTTTGATATACTTGAACGATATCGCCTTTTTTAGCGCCTTCGGCTTCAATCATCGAAATAGCGTTATGCACGCTAGGATCAAATCCCGCATCCGTCGCTATCGGAACGATACCGTATTTTTCAAAAGTCTTTGTAAAAAGGCTTAGACATTGTTTTACGCCGACCTCGATTTTATCCGCAAGTTCATTGCCTTCCACATCAATTTTGGCGGCTTCCTCAAGCGCGTCGATTATCGGCAGCAAATCCTTCGCAAAGCTCTCGCTAGCGTAAGCAACAGCGCTATCTTTTTCTTTTTCCAAACGTTTTTTGAGATTTTCAAAATCCGCATTGGCGCGGTAAAATTTATCAGTGATCTCACTCAGCTCGTTTTGAAGCTTTTGTATCTGCGCATCGGTATCGTCGCATGTCTGCGCCTCTTGCGGCTCGCTCGCCTCTGACGCGCACTGCTCGCAAACCTCTTTTTCTTCACTATCGCACGCTGCATTTTTATCGCCGTGCTCTTTAAATTTATGGCTCATGCTACTCCTTTAGCGTAGTTAAAAAATTTCTCGTAATTCTCGTAAACGCTGCCTGCGCAGATCATCGTAGCGTCCTCGCCTTCGAATTTTACGGGGCGTTTGATCCCCATAAATCCGTGCTCGAAATAGGGCGCAAAGATCAAATTTTTAGTAAAATTTACGGCGATCGAGGGGTTAAGTAAAATTTTAAACCGCTCGTCTTTGAAAATTTTATACGCTACGACCTCGTTACAAAGAAATTCGATTTTAGAATTTTTTAGCTCTTTAATTTTGGTGCTAAGCTCGCGCAGACCGATCTGCATCGAAGCTAGCTCCAAATCTCCTAGTGAAATTCCTATTAAATTTGATAGGAATTTAAAAACTCTAAAATCGTATTTTAAGATAATCTCGTCTTTTCTAAATGCAAGGATTATGAAGCGATTATCGTGATTGATAACTTCGCTTAGGGCTTCGTTTTCGGCGTTGAAAATCATACAGTAAATTTCAAAATCCTCAAGCACCGCTTCTAGCTCGCGAGCATCGTCTATTTTTAACTCATCGTCGAAGCTAAGTCTAGCGCGCCAGTAATCCTGCATCGTCGCAACCGTCGGAATTCTACCACCGCTTACATGAAGCTGCGTCAAAGCCCCCTCGTCGCTTAAGCGCTTAAAATAAATTCGAATGCTAGACGCTGACATCGCTACGCCCATACGCTCACC
The DNA here is from genome assembly GCF_937980635.1 of uncultured Campylobacter sp. Lineage (GTDB taxonomy): Bacteria > Campylobacterota > Campylobacteria > Campylobacterales > Campylobacteraceae > Campylobacter_B. Next base: position 16,331 of record NZ_CALJPG010000025.1, on the reverse strand, counting down.
CAGCTCGGAAGATCCGATCGGGGTGTTGCTATCGAGATAGGCGGAAATGATGGATTTCAGGATCATATCACGTTTATTCGTTTTCACTTTTAGCACTCTTTCGGTAAGATTGCCAGTATTATACAACATTGAGTGGCAATATGTCAAGGTTTTTATATAAATTTTATAAAATTTTAGCAATCGGGTCCTGAGTTTGCTAAATTTTAACTATGATTTTTGAGGTGAGCGTATTTCTTGGAATTCGCCGCGGCGCCGTTGTGGTAAATTTTATCGTATTTTTTGTATTTGTAAACATAAATTTTACCGCACAGTCGGTTTAGGGCTTCGTCGTATACGCTAGATAAATTCTATTTTGCAAAAATAGCGAATTGGCAGTATAGTTGCAAATTCCGTAGTTACCAGCTAAAATTTTGTCATTTGCTGAAATGCTGAAAATGTGAAGTTAAATGCCAAAAAAACGCAAAATCCCCGCCGAAATGGCGCGCAAGCTAGACGAAAGTGCTAGGCAAGCAAAGCGGTGCAAGAACTCGCAAAGCTCAAAATTTCACTCGCTGGCGCAAATTTAAATATACTTTAACGAATAGAAGTGTAAAATACGCCTCAAATTTCAACGATCAAGGGTTTTTATGCTAAAAGACATCTTCCTTTTCGGCGGTTTAATTTCTTACGACCACACTTTTATCTACCTTTTTTACTTCTTTTTGGTCGTCGCTATCATCGTAGCCGTCGCGCTTTGCTCCACTCGCTCGCTTCAGCTTGTGCCACACGGCATGCAAAATATCGCCGAAGCCTACCTAAGCGGCGTGCTAACGATCGGTAAGGACGCGATGGGTAGCGAGGAACAAGCTAAAAAATATCTTCCGCTAATCGCAACATTGGGATTTGTGATATTTTTTAGTAACGTTATCGGCTTGGTGCCGGGCTTTGAGTCGCCAAGTGCGAGTTTAAATTTAACCCTTTCGCTTACGCTTTGCGTTTGGTTGTACTACCATTTTGAGGGCGTTCGCGAGCACGGCGTGATCAACTATCTAAAGCACTTTATGGGGCCTGTGAAAATCCTAGCTCCGTTTATGTTCGTTATAGAGATCGTCTCGCATTTTTCGCGCGTCGTATCGCTTTCGTTCCGACTTTTTGGAAACATCAAAGGCGACGATACGTTTTTGCTAGTCATGCTTACTCTCGCTCCTGCGCTAGTGCCGATGGTACCATTTGCGCTGCTTACTTTTATGGCGATTTTGCAGACTTTCATTTTCATGGTTTTAAGCTACGTTTATCTAGCGGGCGCCGTGATCGTCGATGAGCATTAATTTTAAGCGAAATTTCTTATACTTCCTCGTGGGTGCGTCGTTCGGATTGATATTCGTCGGCGCATTCGTCTTTTTCGCCTACCCGTCATTTTATTTTTTGGGGTTAAAATTCCTCTTTATCTGCACCGCTCCCGGCGTGATATGCGTCATCATCACCTGCTTGATGGTCGATGTTTTCGACCTTAAAGAAAAGCTCCTTAGTGGCGGCGAGTAGAATCTATCCGATTAAATTTTAAAATTTAGCCGCGCCGTGCGCCGCTACAAGCGAGTATTAAAGCAAAAAATTGTAAAATTACGCGAAATTTTTATTCTAAAAGGTTAAGTTTATGTTTGAAACCGTGATCGGCCTGGAGGTACACTGCCAGCTAAATACCAAAACCAAAATTTTCTGCTCCTGCCCCACGAGCTTCGGCGATGAGGCGAATTCGCACGTCTGCCCGACCTGCCTAGCGCTTCCCGGCGCTCTTCCCGTGCTAAACGAGGAAGCGGTTAAAAAGGCTATCAGTTTCGGCACCGCCGTTAATGCGACGATCAATCGCAAGTCGGTATTCGACCGCAAAAACTACTTCTATCCCGACCTTCCCAAGGCGTATCAAATTTCGCAGTGGACGATCCCGATCGTTGAGCACGGCGAGCTTTTCATAGCCGCGGACGGACAGAGCAAGCGCATCGGCATCACGCGCGCGCACCTAGAGGAGGACGCGGGCAAAAATAACCACGAAAGCTCGCGCAGCCTAGTCGATCTAAACCGCGCCGGTACGCCGCTTTTGGAAATCGTAAGCGAGCCTGATATGCGCTCTGCGGACGAGGCGGTCGCGTATCTAAAAAAACTCCACAGCATTTTGCGCTTTTTAAATATCAGCGACGCGAATATGCAAGAAGGCTCGTTTCGCTGCGATGTAAACGTCAGCATCCGTCCGCAAGGCGAGCAAAAGCTCTACACGCGCGTGGAGATTAAAAATTTAAACTCCTTTAAATTTATCCAAAAGGCGATCGAATTTGAGATTGAGCGTCAGATCGAAGCGTGGCAGGACGGCAGATATGAGCAAGAGGTCGTGCAAGAAACCCGCCTTTTTGATACCGCTAAGCTCATCACTAAGCCGATGCGCAGCAAGGAGGACAGCGCCGAGTATCGCTACTTCCCCGATCCCGACCTGCTAACCGTGATCGTGGATGACGAGATGCTAGCTGCTGCGCAGCAGATCCCCGAGCTACCCGATCAGAAAAAGGCACGCTACGTCCGTGAGCTGGGCGTTAAAGAGAAGGACGCCGAGATCATAATCTCGACCTACGAAAATGCGCGATTTTTCGAGGAACTGATTGCTGCGGGGCACGAGCCAAAACTCTGCGTGAGTTGGCTTACCGTCGAGCTTGCAGGCAGGCTCAAAAATGGCGTTACGATCGAGGATTCGCCCGTAGGTAGCGCGAAGATGAGCGAGCTTTTAAGCGCGATCGAAGGCGGCGCAGTGTCTCAAAAGGCCGCCAAAGAGGTGCTTGATTATTTAATGGAGCACGACGAGGCTGTAAGCTCGGTCATCGATAAGCTGGGCTTGAGGCAAGTAAGCGACGACGGCGCTATTTTGGAGATCATAGCGCGCGTGATGAGCGCGAACGAGGAGAAGGTCGCGGACTATCGCGGCGGCAAGGACAAGCTATTCGGCTTCTTCGTAGGCCAAGTGATGAAAGAGGGCAAGGGCGCGTTTAATCCTGCGAAGGTGAACGAGCTTCTGAAACAGAAGCTGGGCTAATTTCGCAGCTTCTGCGGCGCAAACGGCGAATTAAATGCGGCGCGACGCATGCGATAGATGAAGCCCTTAGGGATAAAATTTTAAATCTGCTCGCAGCGTTTTGCTTCGAGCTAAAGCTTTCAGGCGCCAATGACGAGGGTTTTTGTGTGTTATATTATAATTTCATTCGGCGCGATCTCGGCGGCTACCCGCTCTGTCTCGCGCACGTTTTGTTCTTTTGAGTTCGTTTTTTCTCATGCGGGCCGTTTGTATCAAGTATCGGTCTGCGACGGAGGGGTTTAAGAAGGCACCCGTTAAAAAATTTTACTTACGGCTACCGTCAAAGCGCGGTAAAGCTCGCAGGGAATGCGTAAGATTACTCTGCTTGAGGAAGCAAAAACGGAAGCTCGGGGTGCGGCAGGTAGGATCGAATACGCAGGGGCGAATTTGAGTGGCGAGTCCATGTGCAGGCTAAATTTAATCAATCGCCGCGTCGGATACGCGTGCCCCAAACCGCGCCAAACGATAACGTTGCGAGCGACCGCAAGATTATCTAGGTCCAAGGCACGCCTTGATAGATTTAAGCGGATTTAAAAGCGCGATTTGCGATCGGGCGTTTGATTAAAATTTTTAAAAATTTGATTTGCTTCGGCGATGCACGAGTGAAATTTAAAACGTATAATGTAGTTTCAAAATTCTCATTCGTTCACTGCTGCGCCTTTTGTGAAAGTGTTTTTTGGCGGAAGAGCAAAACCTTAAAAGTATGAAATTTTAGTAAGGTAAATTTTAAAAAAAGCGAAGTTTTGGCTGAGTAAATTTCAAAAGCGCAAAATTTTAACGAGATGAAATTTCAAAAAGCGAATTTTAAAGCGTGGCTTCGGCTAGCATTTGCGCAGGCTCATGTCGGCGCTTTTGGGCTAATTTTTCAAAGAGCGGGAATTTCAAGAGAATGAAATTTGAAAAACCGCAAATTTGCGAATAAATTTTTAAAAAGGAACATAATGAAAATCGCGGTTATCGGCGCTGGCAAATGGGGTAGCGCGCTTTTTGACGCGCTTAGCGCGAAAAACGAATGCGTCATCACTTCGCGCACGCCAAGGCAAATTCCGCATTTTGTAAGCGTGAGCGAAGCGCTGGAGTGCGAAGCGCTCGTTTTCGCGCTCGCGGCACAACAAACCGCGCAGTGGCTGGATCAAAATTTCACCTACAAAAATCAAAAAATTCTAGTCGCTTCCAAGGGCATCGACGCGGCTAGCGGCAGGTTTTTAAACGAAATTTTTGAATCTCACGTCGCACGCGGCAATCTTGCTTATCTATCGGGTCCGTCGTTTGCCACCGAAGTCATGCAGAAGCTGCCTTGCGCGCTCGTCGTAAGCTCGTGCAATGAAAATCTAGCCGAGCTTTTCGCAAGCGCCTTCCCTGCCTACATCAAGACTTACACGAGTGGCGATATCATCGGCGCAGAGGTGTGCGGCGCGTATAAAAATGTCATCGCCATAGCTAGCGGCGTTTGCGATGGGCTCGAGCTCGGCAATAATGCTAGAGCGAGCTTGATCGCGCGCGGCATCGTAGAGATCGCGCGCTTCGGCAAGTTTTTCGGCGCGCGAGACGAGACCTTTTTGGGCTTAAGTGGCGTGGGCGATCTGTTTTTGACCGCCTCGAGTGCGCTATCGCGAAACTACCGCGTGGGATTAGGACTTGCGCGCGGCAAAGGGCTCGAGGAAATTCTGCGCGAGTTGGGCGAGGTCGCCGAGGGCGTGGCTACAACCGAAGCGGTCGTAAATATCGCGACAAAGCATAAGATCTACGCTCCGATCGCTACCGAGGTCGCGCAAATTCTGCGTGGCAAGGATGTAAGGGCGAGCCTAAAAGACCTGCTGCGCAAAAAATAGCCGTACGATGGAATTCTCTCGCTAAATTTTAGTGGCGGATTCGGCTTGCATAGGTTTTGATTTAGCCGCTATGTTTGTGAAATTTAGTTGCTGGTTTGCGGATTTTGGTCGTTGTTTGTTTGGATATGTCTACGCGGCTTTGCCTGATAATTTTATGGGCTTGATTTTCGCCTTGCGGCTTCGCGCATCTGATACGACGCAAAATCGCAGCAAAATGGCGCTTGTATACGATGTGGCGTAGCGGCTTTGACTTAAAATTTAGCTTTAAGCTTGAGTGCGAAATTTTAAAATGAGGTCGTAAAATTTTAAAACATTTAAGATGGATCGCAGGTAGTTTAGAAGCGCTATTGCTTCGTTTTGCTTGCAGCCGCCGATGGTCGGCAGTGGAGAGTGGAGCATATTGCTTGTCTGCGACCGGGTAGGTCAAAATTTTTGATGTGTCAGATTTAAAAATTAAGGCGTAGTATTTTTTCTTTAGACGAGGCGGAAAGGCATAAATTTTGAAAATATTCAAGACAGATGATGTGTAGTTTCGATAAATTTTTAGTGCTTGCAAAGGAGCGGACTTGTTCGTCCGTGACTGCGGTGAGTTAAATTTTACAGAATGTCGGTGTATTATAAATTTTAATACAGGAGCCAAGGTGAAGGATTGCGAGATGGATTTAAGGGTTGCGACGTAAAAATTTAGCGAAGATAAGGCATACGGCCTATCAAGCTAAATTTACTAGCTCCGTTAAAGACGCTCGCGAGGCAAGCCGCAAAGATAAAAGAGGAGAAGATGGAAAAATACGAAGGCTACAATCTCAGGCTACGCGACGCTCTCGTCGGCGTGCAATTTTTATTCGTGGCGTTTGGTGCGCTCGTACTGGTGCCGATATTAACGGGGCTTGATACGTCCGTAGCGCTGTTTACGGCGGGCATCGGCACGCTGCTGTTTCAGCTCATCACGCGCAAAAACGTCCCGCCGATCTTTCTCGCGTCTAGTTTTGCGTTTATCGCGCCGCTAAGCTTTGGCGTGAAAGAGTGGGGTATCGCCGCGACTATGAGCGGAGTGATCGCGGCAGGGCTTTTTTACGTGGTCCTGAGCCTGCTTATTAGGCTCAAAGGCGAGGGCTTTTTGCATAAAATTTTGCCGCCCGTAGTCGTGGGGCCCGTTATCATGACGATCGGTCTCATCCTCTCGCCCGCAGCCGTAAATATGGTAATGGGCAAGGGTAAGGAGGCGCTCTATACGCAGGGGCAGTCGCTTACCATCGCGCTCATCTCGCTCTCGGCGGTTATCGTCGTGATGATGTTTGGCCGCGGTATGCTGCGCCTCGTGCCGATACTTTGCGGCATCGCGGCGGGATACTGCGCGTCGCTATTTATCGGCATCGTGGATTTTACGCCGATTCTAAACGCGCCGTGGTTTGCGGTGCCGCATTTCACCGCGCCGGTTTTCAAACTCGAAGCCGTGATCTACATGGTGCCTATCGCTATCGCGCCCGCGATCGAACACATCGGCGACATGCTTGCGATCAGCAACGTCACGAAGGAAAATTTCCTAAAAAATCCGGGGCTTAAAAGCACGCTGCTTGGCGACGGACTCGCGACGTCGCTGGCAGGGTGCTTCGGCGGGCCTCCAAACACCACCTACTCGGAGGTCACGGGCGCGGTTAGCATCACGAAGGCCTACAATCCCGCCATCATGACCTTTGCTGCGCTTACGGCGATACTGCTAGCTTTTGTGGGTAAGCTCGGCGCCGCGCTCTCCACGATCCCCGCTCCCGTCATCGGCGGCATCATGCTGCTGCTTTTTGGTATCATCGCTAGCGTGGGCATGGAGACTCTGATCAAAAACAATATGGATCTAGCCGAGCCGCGCAATATGATCATCGTCGCGCTCATCTTCGTATGCGCGATCGGCGGCATGGTGCTGGATTTTGGCGCGATGAGCTTTAGCGGAGTGGGACTTGGCGCGCTCATCGGCATCACGTTAAATTTGGTGCTGCCAAAGACCAAGCATTTTGACGGCTACTAAGTTAAATTTGCGCGGAGCTTGCGTGGTTTCGCGCGGTTACGGGTAAATTTGAGCTAAAATTTCGGCGTCAAATTTGCCCGCAGCTTTCCGAACTCTAAATTTTAAAATTTCCTCCGCAAACGCTTTTAAATTTCTAACGTTTTAAACTAGCAAGATATATAATTGCCTTATGAAAAAGGCGAATAATTTAAGCAAATTTGATAAAAAGGCGCTAATGTTGCTTTTTGCGGTACTTTTCGTGCCGCTCTTCGTCTCGCTCGTTTTCATCTATGAGCTATCGGTGTATGACCGCTCGCGCGAGCTGCCCGCAGACGCGCAAAAGATCGGTCACAGTGATTACTACAACATCGGCGGCAAAATTTACCTACGCTCTTGGAATCTCGCTCCCTACGAGTTAGAGGGCGGCGCGGACGCGGCGAGTTTTCGCGCGCTTGATACCGGCAGATACTCCTACACAAACGTCGGTATGGACGCTAGTAGCGTATTTTGCGGCGCTCGCAAGATGTCAGGACTGGATCCCGCGCGCACGCAAAAGATCGGCTCTCGCTACTACAGCGACGGACGCGTGAGCTATTTCTGCTCGGACGTCACGCAGCGCACGGGCGGCGCGATAAGCTACATTTATAAAGTATTTTTCCATGCGTTTGGGCTCTCAAAATGGCCGCAGGAGTACAACTATCCATACGCTAGACTTGATACTAGCGCGCCTATATCGCCGCTGACCGAGAGCCCTTACGTCGCCACCGACGGCGAGCGGGTATTTTACGAGGGTAAAATTTTAGCGGGTGCGGATGCAAAAAATCTAAAACAGATAAGGCTAAAAATCATACACGAAGACAGTCCTGACTCGCCCGCGCACTTTCGCCAGGTCGATCGGTGGCTAAGCGACGGACGCAGCGTCTATGTGGACGGCGAGAGGCTAAATTTCACGCCTAGCGAGCGGATGTATCTCGTGGAGCCAAACGCCGGCATAGAGTTTCTTTTTGATCCCGCTACGGGCGCAGTGTTTATGGACGGCGAGAGATTTGATGCCGCAAACGAGCCCTATACGCCGCTAAATTTTCAGAGCGGGCATCAGGAATACATGCTGTTTGCGAGCAAAAACGGCATATTTTATCTAAGCAAGGATAAAATTTTAAATCGACCGCGCGGCAGCGGCGCCGAGGGTTGGATAAAAGACGCATTTTGGTACGTTTATTATAAATTTGGCGCAGACGCCAGCCGGCTAAGCGCGTTAAAAAGGGCGGGCGATAATCCGTTTAAAGGCGCCGTACGGCAGATCTCGGAGAAGCTTTTTAGGGACGACGCTGGATTTTACTATCTAAATTTCTACTCGCATAGCGTTTACGTCACGGGTCGCAGCGGCAGGCATCTGGATAAGCGGACGAATTTCATCGAGCTGCGAAAGATCATGCTGGATGTGCATGACGATGAGGTGATGGCGCAGGTCGCGGACGAGGCGGCGCGAAACCCCGAAATGTCGCAGCAGGTCTTTACCGCGCAGGACGTGGAGTATGAAAACGGTGCGGCTTTTTATATGTATTGCCTCGCGGCGGTTTTGTTGCTCGGAGCTTGGATTTATAGCTACCTTAGAAAGCGCAGCTTGCGACGCGGTTAAATTTAGCGGTGCGACGGAAGGTAAATTTAGAGCGAGACAAAAATACCGACGTCGTGTTATCCAGCACACCCTTGGCTACGGAAGGTAAATTTTAAGAGCGGGACGGCACGGCGGAGCAGTAAATTTAATATAGTATTGCGGTTGCCAGCGCAGCAATGCGGCAAAATTTGGGTACTGCGATTACGAGTACGACAAGTGTAAGTAAAGAGAGACGGCTCTACCATTATTTTTAAAGCGTTCCATTATGGGCAAGGCATCATGGCGGTGGGATGTGATAAACGGGCCATAAAAGCTACAGGTATTGCATTGTATGTCGGCGCGCAATAATGAGGCGGCGGGAGATAACGGGACTCGGTATAAAGTGGCAAATAAGATGTACAAAGCAAGCTTTGTGGCTTTTGCTTTTTGAGACCTATTTAATTTCGCCGTGCGAGGGTTATTTGAGGCATGGTGAGCTCCACTAAATTTAAAGGCGAAACGGGAAAGACATCGTTTTTGCTTACGACGATGGGCGCGTGCTGAAGTACCGCTTTGGCGGCACACTTTGTTTTAAATTTCATAGCGTCTGTTGGCTTAGGCTCGCGCCGTATATAATTTTAGTGGCAAAATGAGCGTAAAATTCCATGCTGTATTTGCACGGAAGCACGCAAACTAAGGTATTGTGTTAGACCTAGCGAGCATCGATGTCGTACCGCTTCGGCAAAATTTCATTTTCAGTATTTTTTGTATCTCATTTGTGCTTATATGCTCGAGTGTTGCTTTGGCAAAATTTTATTTGCTAAACGCGCACTGCCTACTTATCGCCACATTTGTTCGCACTGGGCAATTATTGCTTCGTCTATATCTCCTAAGGCGCGCAGCACCCCAATAGTAAAATCAATAAATGCGTTTCCGTTTGCGGTGATCATTTTACCGTCTACTACGGCTTCGCGACTTGTTTGTATAAAGGCATGCTTATTTTTGTATTTTGGCAAATTAACGATGTCTGCTAGACTATTTGCGGTGTGATGGCAGTCATTTAGCGCTCCTGCCGCCGCTAAGAAATACGCCCCGTCGCAAATACCGCCTACCACCTTGCCTTGTTGTTTAAATTCCTCTATTAAATTAGCAATTTTTGAGGCGTTTTCGCTAGGCAGTTCGCGCCATGAATTTCTAGCGCCGATTAACACGATTGCCGCGGCATCTGGCGAAATTTCATCTATTGTTAAATCAGGTTTTGCGCGTAAAGCTCCAAACGATACTTTCTCGTTTTTATCGGTTGAGGCATAAAGGATGCTATAGTCCGTGAAATATCGTAGTGCGGGAGCCAGTAGCGAAGCCTCCCAGTCGGCAAAGCCGTCTAAAATAACGATTACTAAAGTTTTCATAAAGTCTCCTTGAATAACCTACACTACTCAGTTCGGTTCGCTTATCAAACTAAGCAAAATCGTAGAATTTATAAAATTTTTTAGAATTCCGCTTTGGATTTAGAACGGAATTCTATGATTTTTCAGGTACGCGCGATAACATCGCTTTAAAAAGCCCCGCCACCTCGGCGTGTCGCTAGATCGCTATATCTGCGTTTTGCCCTAACTCTCGATATAGGTTTTGAGTTTGCGTCCGATCTTTGGGTGCTTTAGCTTTTTGATCGCCGAGCTTTCGATCTGGCGGACGCGCTCGCGGGTGATATTGAGCTCCTTGCCGATCTCTTCAAGCGTGCGGTCGCTCTCGTCGTCAAGTAGTCCGAATCGCATGCGAATGACCGTGCGCTCGCGGTCGTTGAGCTGCTCTAAGATATCGTCGATCTGCTCTTTTAGGTCGGATTTTAAAATTTGCTCGATCGGCGAAACCGAGCTTTTGTCCTCGACGAAATCGCCGAATTTACCGTCGTCCTCGTTTCCGATCGGCGCTTCTAGACTAATCGGCTCCTTTGTGATTTTGATGACCTGCTTTACCTTATCGACGCTAAGGCCTACCTCTTGCGCGATGACGTTGATATCGGGCTCCTTGCCGCCTTCTTGCATATATTTGCGCGTGATTTTATTAATTCGATTTATCGTCTCGATCATATGGATCGGGATGCGGATCGTGCGCGCTTGATCGGCGATGGCGCGGCTGATCGCCTGGCGGATCCACCACGTCGCGTATGTCGAAAATTTATAGCCGCGCTTGTATTCAAATTTATCCACCGCCTTCATGAGCCCGATGTTGCCCTCCTGGATGAGGTCTAAAAACGGCAGCCCGCGGTTGGTGTAGCGCTTAGCGATGGAGACGACCAGGCGCAGGTTGGACTTCGCCATGCGCGCCTTTGCATTGTCGCTGATGCGCTTGCCGCGCTTAATTTGCTCTAAAATTTCTTTCAGCCGCTCGGGCTCGAGGTTGAAGCTTTTTTTGCTAGCTTCTTTTGTCAAAAAGAGCTTTTTTATATCGACGTAGGTCGAGACCATCGTAGCTTCCGGCACGCGCGCGATGATGTCGTCCTTGCTAAGCCTCGTGATCTCTTTTAGAATTTTTTTGTGATTTTCGCGCAGTTCGGCGCTAAACATCGGCAGCTTGTACTCTAAGCGCTTTAGCTCCTTTTCGAAGCCCTCGTCGCTTTTTAGCGCGGTCTCCATCGATTTTACGATCTCGGTGATGAGCTTGCTCGTAGGCCCCAGATCCATGAGCTTTTCTTTTAAAATTTTCTTTTTAAACGCCAAGTTTAGCTTCGATAAAATTCCCTTGCTCTCCTTAATCGCCTCGGCGTTTTTCTCGGCAAATTTCATCCAGTCCTTTTTGGCTTTTTCGAGAGCCTTGAAGCTTTCGATGACCTTTAGAGCGCGCTTATCGTTCTTTTTGGATCGCCTTTGCTTCGCCTCGTCCGCGCTCTCCTCATCCTCCTCGTCGTCGTAATCCTCCTCCGATAGTTCCTCTTCGTCCTCCTCTTCACCCTCTTCGTCGCTGTCGTCAAAGCTCTTGAAAAGTTCCTTGACGCGGCGTTCGCGGTTGATTAGCGGCTCCTTATAATCCAATATAAAATCGATCAGATACGGCACCGAGCAAAACGCGTCGATGATGATATCCTCGCCGAGCTCGATTTTTTTGCTGATCTCGATCTCCTCTTCTTTGGTTAGCAGCGGGATCTGTCCCATTTCGCGCAGATACATCCGCACGGGGCTGTCCGAGCGGCTCCACTCCAAAAGCTCGACGTCGCTGGATAGATCAAACTCCTCGTCCCAGCCCTCGTCCAGCAGCTTTTTTTGCGTGGCTTCTTTGAGTTTCGCGTCCTCTAAATTTTTGATTTTGGAGATTTCTGCGGCGGAGATCAGCTCGACGTCGAATTTTTTCGTAAGCGCTTCGACTTTCTTAACGGCCGTCGCGGTGGGAGCCTTGTCGAAAAATTTTATCAGTCTTTCGTAGGTGATGTAGCTTTTCTGATTTTCGTCGAAGAACTGCTCGATGGGGCTTAAGGCGTCTTTTGGGCTCGCCATAAAATCTCCTTGTGTCGTTGTGTATTTGGTTTTGGAAAATCGGATTATACCGAAACGCTCTTTATTTTTGCTTATATACGGCGCGAACTATCTAAATTTAATGATTTTTCAAATTCTAGAAATTAGGCTAAATTTTAAAATTTAGGTTATATTTTTAGCTAAATTTAAGATTACTCTCTAAAATTCCGTGCTTGCAAGACGAAAATTGGTGCGCCGAAATTCCGCTTCCTTTACGCCGCCGATTTAAAATTTAACGCCTACGTACTTTCTATCTCTGTGCTCTTGTGTTTAAATTTAGCCCTAAATTTCAAGCGAGGAATTCCGCCCTCATATCGGAGCGATTGAGCGGATTTTAATAAATTTGTCGGTAAAATCGCGCATCTATTTTAAAATTTAAGGCGGAAATATGGCAAAAGTATGGAAATTCGGCGATGATATCGACACCGACATTATTATCGCGGCGCGCTACCTAAATACCTCCGACGCAGCAGTGCTTGCGACGCATATCATGGAGGATGCGGACAAGGATTTTTCGTCCAAAATCGCTCGCGGCGACATCATCGTAGCGGGGAAAAATTTCGGCTGCGGCAGCTCGCGCGAGCACGCTCCGATGGCGCTTAAGGCCGCCGGGATTTCATGCGTGATCGCAAAAAACTTTGCTAGGATTTTTTATCGAAACAGCTTCAACACCGGCTTTTTGATCCTTGAATGCGACGAAACGGATAAGATCGCGCAGGGCGACGAGCTTAGCATCGATCTAAAGGGCGGCGTAATTAAAAATTTGACTCAAAAAACTGAGTATAAATTCGGCGCGATACCGGAGTTTATGCAAAAGCTACTCGACGCGGGCGGAGCGATAAATTACGCAAAAACAAAGATAAACTTGTAAGGAATTTGGATGAAAAAATACGACGTATGCGTGATAAAAGGCGACGGAATCGGCCCCGAGATCATCGAAGAGGCGATCAAGGTGCTCGATGCCGTAAGCCATAAATTTAATTTCGAGCTAAATTTTGACTACCGCTTAATGGGCGGCTCTGCGATCGACATTATGGGCGTTCCGCTTCCAGATGAAACGCTAAATGCCGCTAAATCAAGCGACGCGGTGCTTTTCGGTGCGATCGGCGGCGCTAAATGGGACGGCTTGCCGCGCGAACTGCGCCCAGAAAGCGGACTGCTAAAAATCCGCAAAGAGCTTGGAGCGTTTGCAAACCTGCGCCCTGCGATGATTTTTGATGAGCTGATAAACGCTTCGACGCTAAAGCCGGAGATCATCAAAGGCGTCGATATAATGGTGGTGCGCGAGCTTACGGGCGGGATTTATTTCGGACAGCCGCGCGTTAAAAACGAAAAGGATGCGCTAAATACGATGTGCTACAACGCCGCCGAGATTGAGCGCGTGGCTAAGGTCGCGTTTGAGGCTGCGCTTTTGCGAAATAAAAAGATAACGCTCGTGGATAAGGCCAACGTGCTTGAAACAAGCCAGCTGTGGCGCGAGGTCGTAAGCGAGCTAGCCAAAAATTATGCGGGGATAAATTTGGAGTTTATGTACGTAGATAATGCCGCGATGCAGCTCGTGCGGGCGCCCGCACAGTTCGACGTGATCTTGACGGAGAATTTATTCGGCGATATTTTAAGCGACGAGGCGAGCATGATCTGCGGCTCGATCGGGCTGCTTCCGAGTGCAAGTATCGGCGGTAAGGTAGGCATCTATGAGCCGATCCACGGCAGTGCGCCCGACATCGCGGGACAAGGCATCGCAAACCCGATCGCTACGATTTTAAGCGCTGCGATGATGCTAAAATACGCATTCGGCGAAAATGAAGCGGCAGCGGCTATCGAGCTTGCCGTGCGCGCCGTGCTTCGCGACGGATACCGCACCAAGGACATCGCGCAGTACGACGCCAAAGAAATTTGCTCGACTGCAGAGATCGGCTCGATCATCGCAGATTACGCGGCTAAGGCTTAGGAGCCAGCTTTGAATGGTGCGCTAGCATACGCTATGGAGCTTGAGAAAAAAGGCGATATCTACGGCGCGATGCGGATTTGCCGCGGTATTTTACGCGATAATCCGCAAGATGGCGATGCGGCGGTGCTTTTTGCGCGGCTAAATTTAAATTATCGAGTAAGCTCTGGCGTTAATATGGCGATGTTAGAGCGCTTTTTAAGCGTCGATGCGAGCAAACAAGCAGAATTTAAGAGGTGGCTAATTGATGTATGAAAATGAACTAGAAGATATCATCGAAGCAGTAAATGAGATGAAAGCGCAAAAGCGCGCACAAGATTTGGTGGCGCAGCAAGAGGGGGCTGTGAATGCAAACAGCACTGAAACAGGAGCGCAGGCTTCGCAGGATGCTTTAAGCCCCGCTTCTTTTGCGCCAGATCCAATTGCACCTGATGCCTTAAATTCCGCATCTGCGCCGGATATCGCTTCATCAAATGCGCAAAATTTTACTTCCTTAGATACTAAAAATTCCACTTCACGCTTTGTTTCATCGGACGCTTTAAATTCCGCCCTAGATCGTTCAAATGCCCTTGCACGCAAGAGCTCTGCGCCTAGCAGCGCGGAATTTACGGCGGACGCTACTTTAAAAAAATCTGCTGCAAAAGATGAAAATTTTACTTTTTCCAGCGAGGAGAATTTTAAAAACTCTGATCTTACAAGCAGTGAAAATTCCGTGGCCTCCGTCTCTTTAAATGGAGAAAATTTTATAAATTCCACTTCCACAAGTGGCAAAAATTCCACAAATTCAACCTTTGCAAGCGATGAAATTTTAAAAAGCTCCGCTGCGAAATTTGACGAAAGCTTTCGTGATTTATCGGGCATTGCAGGCGAAATTTACGATAGTTTAGGCAGCGATATGAATGGGTTTATTTCGCCGCAAAGCAGGAACGCAAGTATGGCGCAAAGCTCTGCCAAAAGTAAAGATTTTGAATTAGCGCTAAATTCTACGGATGATGACTCCCAAAGCGAGCAAGATTTGACGCCTCGTATTTTAGGTGCGCATTTTAAGGAGCTAAGCAATGACGATTTGGGGTCTGGCTCTGATTTCAAAAAAAACGAAGTTGACGATTATTTCAGTGCGGCGCATTCTAAAAAGCAGGATTTAGCGTCGCTTCAAGCGCAAAATTCCGTCGCGCTAAATATCCGCAATGCTGCCGTGCAGCAGCAAAATTTCGTTTCACAGCCGCAGAATTTTACTATGCCTGGGGTGCGAGACGATGAGTTCGCCATGCCGCAGCTTCACAATTCTGCCGCGCAGGATATGCAAGCTGGAAGTTTTGCCTCTTCTGGTGCTCTAAATTCCGCTGTGCGCCAGCCAGAGGAAGCGCGACATCTTGGGGCCGCGAGACAACCTCAAGCGGGTGACAAATCAAAATATCTCGCAAATACAGATTTTAAAATTTCAAGCGAAGCAGAGTTTTTGAGCGCGATAAAAGAGCGAATTTTAGTGCTTTTCGAGGGGCTGAACGCTTTTGATCAGGGTGATTTGAACGCGCGCATGGAGCTAAATTTAAAATTTATGGAATTTTTGCTTGCAAGTATCGAAAACCGACTTGAAAATCTATCAAAATGACGATTTCATCGTGCTTTTAGATTATCTTAGAAAATTTAGCTCACGCATATATCTGGTAGGCGGCTGCGTGCGCGATCATTTTTTGGGGTGGGCGAGCGCTGATGTGGATGTGGAGCTTTACGATGTGGATCCGCGCCGCTTCGAGCAAATTATGCAAGACTTCGGTGCACAGGGCGTCGGCAAAAGCTACTTCGTCTATAAATACAAAAGCTTTGACATCTCGCTGCCGCGCACCGAGAGTAAGATAGGCATCGGACACAAGGGCTTTAGTGTCGCTTTGGCTACGGACGAACATGAGGCTAGCAGGCGGCGCGATTTTACGATCAATGCGATGGCCTACAATGAGAAAAGCGGGATCGTGGATCTCTTTCAGGGCATGGAGGATCTTGAGAGAGGAGAGATCCGTGCAGTGGGAGAGGCGGAGCTTCGCTTCCGGGAGGACGCGCTTCGGATGCTCCGGGCGCTCCGCTTCTCGGCGCAGCTTCGCTTCCGTATCGCTCCGGGGACGCTGGAGGCGGTTCGAAGCCTCGCACGGGGACTTTCCAGAGTATCGAAGGAGCGGATCCGGGAGGAGCTCACAAAGCTCCTCCTCTCGGACAGTCCGGAGCAGATGGAGCTTGTGTTTCAGACCGGACTCGCCCCCTATGTCTCAGAGCATTTTCCGGAGATCGCGTCTCCTTCTCTCCCCGAGCTCTCGGGAGATATGGAGAGAGAGGCCTTTCTTCGCTGGGGGATGCTCC
>NZ_CALJPG010000024.1 GCF_937980635.1 uncultured Campylobacter sp. | reverse complement strand
ATCTGATGGCTATCGCGCCGACGTCGAGCATCAGCATACTCGTAGGCACCACACAGACGATCGAGCCGGTGTATAAGCGCAAGTGGTTCGAGCACAACCTAAGCGGCATGATCCCGGTCGTCGTGCCGAATTTAAGCCCGAAAACGTGGCAGGCGTACGTACCTGCGTACGAGCTCGATCAGCGCCTGCTAGTAAAGGCGGGCGCCATCCGCCAAAAATGGATCGATCAAGGCCAGAGCTTAAATATCTTCATGAGCCTGGATAAGGCAAGCGGCGGCTATCTGAGCGAAATTTACACGCTTGCGTGGCAGCTCGGGCTAAAATCGACCTACTACCTGCGCTCCGAAAGCCCCGATAGCGAGAAGCTGAACAACGTCGCGGATCGCTCGATCGAATGCGAAGGGTGTCAATAGGATACGGCGGCGCTATGGTTGAATATAAAATTTGAAAAATTTTGAAATTTTTAAGAGCTGCTATAAAATTTTTGTAAAATTTAAGTGGCTCGGGTCGATAGCAAAGCGAAAGCGCTTATTAAAGATTCTTTGCCTTTCGAAGTAGTTTGATTTAATAACGGACGAGCAAAAAAGCGCAGCCTTGGCAAGAACTAAATTGTTTCAACGGCGCTCGCTCAAATTTAAAGCGTAGATTATTCCACCTGCCCGAGCTTTTTGAGATAAGCAAAAATTTTAGCGATCTCGATCATCTTATTTAGGCTTTCGAGCAGTTTTGCGCTTTGCGAGCTCGGCGCGGATTTGAAAATTTCGCTATTTTCAACGCCAATTACGAGGCTGTTTTCACCCAAGAAAAGCTCCGTCTTGCCGAACAAATTTACGGTGATCGTCTGCATATTTTCTAAAATTTTTTTGTTTTGCAAAAATGCGGCGGCGGTGGGATTGTTTAGATATACGTCAAACGACGCGCTTAGATGCGGGCTGTCTTTAAGCAGCTTCAGATCCGATGCGCCGAAGATGAACTCCCCGCGCGGTACGACTAAAATTTTGCTATCGAAAGTCTCGTTAAAATCGAATTTTGCAAAAAGCCCGTCGAAGATCGCAGTATCATCCCTTTTTTTGAGATGCAGAATTTTATCCAGCTCAAATACCCGATTTTCTCTGTTTTTATCGAAATCGCGACTTAGGCAGATGTCGCCGATTTTTATACCAAATTCGGGCGTCTTGCCTACTATAGCGTGCTTGCAAGTACATAGATTTGCCTCTTTACGGAGCGGATTTTTATAAATTTCATCGAGTAAAAACGCGCCGAAAGGCTGAAAGGTAAGGCGCAGCTCCTTTGCAATCCAAAGCAGAAATTCGTTTTTAAAGGCTTCTTCGCTGAGCAATTCAAATTTATGCGAAATGCGCACGGCTAGGTATTTGTAAGCAGGATAAGCAAGAGCTAGCAACACTAATAAAAACAGGAATGAGAAATCTCCGAAATCCTTGCGCATAGCGATAAACAGCGCCAGTACTACTGCCGCCACGCCGCCACGCACCTTCCAAAGCGCCACATTGCGCGTTCCATCTAGTTTTTGCTTTTTTAATTCGTAAGAAACAAGGCTCATCGCTATCCCTGTGAGTGAAATTTGACGCTCATTATAGCGAAAAATGGGATTAAATCAAGCTTGGTGCATAGATAGGTGCTATATTTATTTTGCCAGGACTTAAAAGATACGAAATTTTAGAAAATTACCTCTTTCCTTAAATATTTGCATTATAAAATTTTAAAAGTAATACACATAGCAGCCTCGGTCATCGTATATATCAAATAAAATCGAAAATTTCTCTTTATTGTTTACGGCTAACTGAACTCTAATGTTCAAAGAGGGCTCTTTTGCCAGCTCAAAATTAAAATGGCGCAGCAGTATGGATCTCAAAAAATTTGGCTCAAGCGTCTTTTCTTTTATAAAAATAACGCCCGCTCTGGCGCCGTTTTTATAAGGCTTAGCTTTTGTGTATTGCCCCTTCATATTTTTAAGAAGATATTCTTCTATTTTCTCGTCTCTTTCCCAAAAAAGAATTTTATAAACTACGCTATCTAAGTGGCTTGCTTTTGAAATTAAAAACATAACTAGCCTTATTTTAGCCTCTACATCGATATTTTCAAAATCTATTCTTGATCTGGCTACGCCTCTTTTATTTCTACTTATTTTTCTAAATTCTATATCGAAATTAGTTGGGTCTATAATGCTTTTTATCATTGCCGCCACCCTTCAAAGCCCTTTTGCTGCGTGATATTATGCAAGCTCGCTCTAAATCCTTATCTACTTTTTCCATTTAAATTTTAATTTCTTTCGCTTCATTTTTATAAAATTTTCCAGTTGCTTATCGGTAAAATTCAAAATCTCTTTTCGGTTTTGTAAATTTACATAGGTGTGCCTTATATTGCAATTACCGAGAAAGGCGGCTTCCCAGTTCTTAATTAGCCAACTCGAGCTTATCGCATATTCCCGTCCTTTATTCGAGTGCATTTTATCGCTATAGCCAATAGGCGCAAACATACCGGAATAAAACCCCTCCAGATAGGGTAGTCTCGGGCATCCTTCCGTATCGGTCGCGACGATAAATTTTATCTTTCGATCATACGGACGAAAAGCCTTGTGACACTCTATAATATCTCCATTTTTTAGATCGTCTTTGAATTCTAAAAATTTATAAGTAAATTTTGCAGGAATTTTATCATTTACCCTTTTGTATTCAGTTGCAAGGCTATCGTAATAAGAAAATATGCTTATATTTCTGGACGGCTCGGTATCACATATGAAATCTAAATTTTCCAATATCCACTTTTTAGAAATCAGGCCATTATTATTTTTCGCATTAGCTTCGGGTGGCAATACTATAAACTCCCCCGAATTATCGCCGTTTATACGCAGCAGGTTATTCCAGCTACAAAATAAAAACCGCCTTTGACCGATCTGCAGTATATCGCCCTCTGCGAAATTTTCTCTAAAATTATTAATCGAAAATTTCCTTCTACCTCTTACCGGTATTATCTTTTTATAATTTCTTTTCATGGCCTTTCTTTTGTTTTATTATTAAATCGCCGCACACTCGCTAAATCCCTAAATGCAAAATATATAAATCATTTTTAATTGCCGAATCGATTAGTTCCAATAGGTAGTCTAATTGCTCGATAACCGAGGATTTATTTAACACACAATTTTTATCAAAAACAATCTGCTCATCCGCGCTCAAGAGAAGTGACTTCCAAGAGCATATTATATCTCTAAATTTAGATTTATCTTCTATCCAGCTATAGTCATAGTAATTTAGACCTTTTTTCAAATTTTCCTCATCGTTCCATGTGGTTTGTACCCACTCAAGAGAATACAAAATATGAAGTATCAGATCATCGCTAATTACTACGCAATGCTCTTTAGAGAAAATATTTTCTTTTGTCTTTTTGAGTAAAAATTCATGTTTAGGCATACGGCTCCTTATTGTTTTAAAATATGACTTTAATAAATCTCGACCTAGTTATTCGCCAAATTTCATCCAAGCAGCGGCATATTCTAGCGTTTCATTCCTAAAGTATTTGCTAACTATCTTATATTCGTCTTCTGGAAATATCTGCTCTTGATAGGCGCTAAAATACGCCCTGTTTTTCTCTATAAAGAAATAGATATATTCCTCATACTTGCCCAAATCGGTCTCTATTAAGCGCATTTGCCAATCCTTATAAATTTTTGCCCTTATAATACTTCTCCCAAAATTTTATCGCATTTTTTATCTCTTTTTCAAAATGTTTGAATGGTATATAAATTTCTTCTTGTTCGTAGGGTTTTAACTTTTTATATTTCTTGGAATGCGTAATTCTCGCAATATCTTCATAATTTTTTTGTAAAAAATCTATGATTATTTTTACCTCATCCCTGCTAAATTGTTTTGCTAGCGCCCGCCGCATAGGCGGTGCAAATGCTTGAATAAACATATCTTCTATAATCGCCTCATCGCCGAAACGCTCGTAAAAATCAATAAAATCCAGGATATAATACCTAAAAGCATAGTCATTAAAGACACTCAAATCTCCCGATAAAAGTTTGATCGTGTCATGGTCTAAATCACACAGTTCTTTACCGCACAGATCTTGCTCGATAAGCTCATCCTTCTGTATAGGATCTGTTATAATTTCCGGCTTTTGCAGTTTAAGCCGCGCCTTTAGCGCTTTTATTCTATTCGATAAGTTCATTTTGTCCTCCTTTTTAGAAAGCGTAAAATTTGAGCTTGGCTTATAATACTCTTTTACTCTTATTAGATATATCAAATACAGGATCAATCCTATGATAAGCAGTAGTTGCATAATGACGGATTGGGTTGTGGCTACGACATAGACTTTGCCTCCGCGATAACCGCCTTCCGCTAATAGTTTATGAAAATTTAAAGACGATAGGATAATAAAAAATATCGTCATTACAATTCTTACCGGTTTCATGGTTTTAAATTATCCTTATATGAAATTCCAAGGACGGTTTGTCGCCTTTTATCCAATCAAAGTCCAAGAATTTCATCGATAAATACGTCTCGCTCAAGATTCAAATTTATCCATCTAGGCAGTATATGTCGTTGTCCAAATCCACATTATTATCTGCTAATAGTTTCAGCAAATTTGCATTATAATATAGACCGGGCATGCTATTATAACTGTAAACTACGACTCTTAGCAGCTTTTTCACGCTTTGTAATTTTATACTCCTCGCGACATTTATATCTGCTAAAAATTTTCTAATTAGATCTCCCGCAAAAGGTATATCATAAAATTTTTCCTCTATGCTAAAGCCAAAATTTCTGTATTTTAAAATAGAACCTTTTAGTTTCAAATCTCCTTTGCGCCAGGCTTTTGTTACAGATATGCCGTTGCTGCTTATTGTCTCGGATAGATCTCTATCGCTTTCGATCGATAGTATTAAAACTACTTCGTTGTCTTTCAAAGCTACTCCTAAAATTTTTTATATCCCATCTACGCACACATCGGCATTTAGCTCGGTGCATATTTTTATATTTATCTGAAAATGACTAAAAGCCAACATATTCTGCATTGTAAGCCAAAATTTTCATTTGGACACCCGCCCAGGACAAATAGTTGGGCTGTATGCAAAATCATCTCCGTTTCTAGCGCGATACTTAGTGATATATTCGATTGCCAATTCGAATGCATTGTCATCTTCCTCTTCGGTATACCAGTTGTCATATGTGATTATGGGCTCATTACCGTTTAGGCGATATACGTCTCCTCCTAGGATAATCATACCTTTGCCTCTTGTGATTTTTAGCACCTCCATTACATCGTCAAATCTCCAAGCAATATCATAAATTCCGTACTCTTCTCTTAAGCGTATACCGCGCTCTAGCAGATCCTGCGGCACGATATTTACATAATCTTCATCTATAAACGCCGCGCCATCTTCTTCAACTGACATAATCTCTCCTTTCATTAAAATTTAATTTATTGCAAAGACTTTTCTATATCATTTATTAGGCGATGAAGCGCTTCGAGACGACTAGAACTCGGATGATTTTGGTTTAAAATTCTAAAACATCACTATATTTCATCGTCTTTATATCGCGCTCGCCAAAAGATGGAGGTATATATTTTTCGTTCATCTTAACATTTTTCGCGATATAGTTCTTGTTTATACCATTTTTTCGTTTTTTTGCGATATACACATTAAAAATGTTTTTATAACGATATTTATCGCTCTTTCTGTAAAACCGACCTAATAGGTTTTAACTAACCTAATAAACAACTGAATTATTTTAAAATAATTATAACATAAAAAGAAACAAAAATAATTAAAATTACTAAAAGCCCTAAATATCCGTATTTAAAGGAAGCAAAAGAGATCTAAAAGAAGTAATTGAAAATTAAAAGTAGCTTAAATGGTGGAGTTAAGCGGGATCGAACCGCCGACCTCTTGAATGCCATTCAAGCGCTCTCCCAGCTGAGCTATAACCCCAATAGAGATTTTGTAATTTTACATTATTTTACTTACAAAATTTTTAAATTCCGGCGCTACGCCAAAATTTTCTCTGCAAGGGTCGCTATAAAATGAAATTTTAAGCTTGCATTGGGTAATATTTCATTTCTTTGCGCGGGAATAGCTCAGTGGTAGAGCGCAACCTTGCCATGGTTGATGTCGCGAGTTCGACTCTCGTTTCCCGCTCCATTTTACATTCTGTTTTTGTATTAAATGTGCCCGGATGGCGGAATCGGTAGACGCAAGGGACTTAAAATCCCTCGGAATTTTTTCCGTGCCGGTTCAAGTCCGGCTCCGGGCACCACCTAATAAGCCGGCGTGGCGACATAGCCAAGTGGTAAGGCATGAGCCTGCAAAGCTTTGATCCCCGGTTCGAATCCGGGTGTCGCCTCCAGATCCTAAAAAGGAGTTATTATGAGATACATACTAGCGGCTCTTTTGGCATTGATGGCTTTTAGCGGGTGCTCTAACACTTGGCACGGTGTAAAAGAGGATTCGCACAACGCGGCTCAATGGACCAAAGAAAAGGTTCACAACGGCGCCGAGTGGGTCGGAGAAAAAACCGAATAAATTGTGCGTGCAGGTCTTGATCTGCGCGAACCTACGGCGGGGTCTACCCGCCCTTAATCGGGAGATGGCTGAGCGGTCGAAAGCGGCGGTCTTGAAAACCGTTGAGGTGAAAGCCTCCTGGGGTTCGAATCCCTATCTCCCGGCCATTTTAATCTAATCCGAAATTCCCTTTTAACTTCAAAAATTTTAAATTTTATTTATACTAATTTTCATTTAATGCTCTTTAGGCTAAAATTTTATCCTGTAGCAAACGGCAGTTCGGGGCGGCGCGTTTATAGGCGGAGCGCTAAAATATCATGCGGCAAAGATGCCAAGATCGTGCGTCAGCGGCTTGTTTGATCGATACGTGCTAAAACAGCGCATGGCAAGAATAGGGCAATGTAAAATTTAAATATTTGTCCGTATGGACATAAAAGCGACTGTGAAAGATAATTGCGAAATTTAGCCGTGGAATTTCAAAGCTTAACAGCCCGCCGCGCTTGGTGTAAATTTAAAATTTATCGACTCGCGCTTTTTAAATTTAGCCCGGGTGTAAGTAAATTTTAAAATTTGCGCCCGTGCCGCCGCGCAGCTATGCCGCCGCCTCAGCGCGCAGATAAATATCAATGCATTTGCCGATTCGGGCGATGCACCAAACGAGAGAAGCTGCTCGGTACGGAGCTAGAGCCGGTAAGCTTGCGAAGCATACCGGGGGTGGCACAGCGAATAGGCGAGCAGTCAAGTAAAAAGTAAGCGAGCCTAAGAGATATCGCAGGCTGACGGGTCGAGGCGAGCAAATCTAAAAAATAGCGCAGAATGGCGCGGGCGGGCGGCTTGATAAGCCGAAAGAGAAAAGTCTGCCGAAATATCTGCGAGACGGAATTTTACTATAAATAAAGGGCTTTAAATGCGAAAAATTTTACTATTTTTACTGCTTTGCGCGGGAGCTTTTGCGCTTGAGTGGGACGGAGCCGTCCTGCGGGGAGCGCTGCCAAACGGGCTTAAATACTATATTTTAGAAAATTCCGTGCCTAAAAATTCCGCCGTTTTCTATCTGATCGTGGATGCGGGCTCGATCGATGAGAGCCCTAATGAGCGCGGGCTTGTGCACTTTATCGAGCATATGTCCTTTAACGGAAGTCGCGATTTTAGCAAAAACGAGCTCATCAAAAAATTGCAGAGCCTGGGCGTGAAATTCGGCGCCGACGTAAATGCGCAGACGGGCTATGACAGCACGATTTACACGCTTAACATCGCGGTTAACGAAGAAAATTTAAAGGACGTTTTTAAAATTTTTGCTTCGATTGCGGACGGAGTGGAGTTCAATCCGCTCGAGCTCGTAAAAGAAAGAGGCGTCATAATCGAGGAGGCGCGCAGCCGCGATACGCCGATCGCAAGGCTTTACGAGCGGATGGATGAGGAGCTTTACGGCGGCAGCGCGTATTTTAATCGTGCGCCGATCGGCGATATGGCGGTCGTAAAATCCGTAAGTGCGCAGCGAATCAAGGAGCTTTATCAAAAAATTTACCAGCCTAGGTCTATGAAATTTATAGCCGTGGGCGATTTTAAAAGGGATAAAATTTTAAAACTGCTAAAGCAAAATTTTTCGCCTCTTAAAAATACAAACTCCTACGCCCGCCCGGATATGGGCATTCCGCCGAGACAGGGTTTGAAAATTTATAACTACGATACGAACGAAACGTCGCTAAATTCCGTCAAAATTTCGTTTTGGGAGGAATTTGCGCCCCCAAATAGCGAGGCGAATGCGAGAAAAATTTTAAAAAGCGAGCTTATCTCAAGCCTTATTTCTACGATTTACGAGCGAGCGAAGGCTAGCGAAGGCGCGCTGTTGCGAGTTAATTTTTCCAGATCGAATTTGCAGTTTCAAAAAACGATCTATAACTTCGACGTCGCCGTTTTGGGCGGAGATTTTGACGGCGCGATCTCGCAGGCGCTCGGGCTAATCAAAGGCTTGCGAGATAGCGGCTTTGACGCGCGCGATTTCGCCCTTGCGAAGGATGCTTTGATCAGCTCGCGGCACAGCGCCTTTGAGCGCAAAAAAAGCGCAAATTCCGCGTTTTTTGCAAGAGAGATTCTTCATGCCGTAAAATCAGGAGCCGTCCTGCCTAGCGCTGCAAAACAGCGTGATTTGGACATAAAGCTGCTGCGCGAGATCAGCCTGGAGGAGCTAAATTTAGAATTTAAGCGCCTGACGGATCTGGGCGAGGTGCACGCAAGCGTTTTTAGCGGCTCAGAATATAATCTGGATGAGGCTAAATTTAAGAAGCTGCAAAGCGGCGCTAAGGCGGTAAATACGCATGCCGCGCATAAAAAGCTGCCGGGTAGCTTGGTTTCTAAAAACCTGCCTGAGGGCAAAATTTTAAGCAAGAGCTTTGAGCCGCGATTTAAATTTTATACTTACCTGCTTGAAAATAACGCGACCGTGATCTTAAAGCCGCTTAAGACGCGCAAGGATTTCATCTCGTTCGCCGCGGTAAGCAGAGGCGGAATGTCCAATCTGGCGCATCCCGGGCTCGGCAGTTTTGCCGCGATGCTTTCAAACGAAAGCGGCGCAGGCGAGTTTAACAATTATGAAATTTCGCAAATTTTAAGCGGGCGGCAGGTGAATTACCGCAAAAACATCTCCGCATTCTCTCACGGATTTTACGGAAGCTGCGGCTCGCAGGATCTAAAATGGCTGCTGGAAGCGATAAACTTGGAGCTCAGCTCTCCGCGCACGGACGAGAAGGCGCTGCAAAATTTAAAGATCAAATCGCTCGACGAGCTTGCGCGAAACGAGAAGCTGCCCGGGTATAAATTTAGCAGGGAATTTAGTGAGTTTTTTTACGGCGGCAATGCGCGAATGCGCCCGCTAAGCGCCGCGCAGATCAAAGCTCTTAACGCGGAAGAGTTAAAAAAGATCGTCTATGATAAATTTAGCAACGCTGCATCCTACACTTTCGTACTTAGCGGCGATTTTGAGTTAAAAGATGCCGAAATCCTCATAAAAAAATATCTGGCGAGCCTGCCCGCTCGCGGCGAACGCGAGGATTTTAAAGACGACGGCATCCGCAGCTTAAGCGGACGGCATGTTTTTATGCGCAACTATCAAAACTCTCCTAGAAGCGACGTTGCGCTTACCGCGATAAACAGATCCGCTCCGTATTCGCTTGAAAATGCGATAAAAATTTCCGCCCTAGCTTCGGTGCTTCAGGAAGCACTTAGAGAGCGCATAAGAGAGGATGAGGGGCGCACTTACGGCTTTTCGGTCGCTTCGAGTCTAAGCCGCATCCCGTACGAGCACTCGAGCCTTCATATTTCGTTTTCCTGCGCGCCGCAAAATACGGATCAAATTTTATCCGCAATTAGAGAAATTTTTGCAGAAATCGCAGGCGGCGGATCAGACGTAGCGCGGCATCTTGAAAATTTTAAAAAATCCCAGATCATCACGGCGCGTACCGCTCGCGAAAGCCCTGAGTTTTGGAACGACGCGCTCGTAAAATACGCGCTTTGGAATGAGGAGATCGCCGATTTTAAGACCTTTGAAAAGATCATAAATTCCATCTCGCCGAAGGATATCGCGGAGGCGGCGCAGACATATATTTTTGACACCGATGAGACGGTGAGGATAAATGCGCCGAAATTTTAGCGGGCTCGGCGCATTTAAATTTTGCTCGTTAAATTTACTCGGCGAGTTTAAATTTAACGGCGCTTGCACGGCAAATTTCGGCTTCGTAAATTTATGCAGTTTAAAAACGAACTCAAGAATAAAGCTCAATTAAATCCATCTGCGTCACGCATAGATTTTAGATAAATTTTATTACAAAATGAAATTGCTTTACCGATATATCGCTATTTTGTTACATTTTTTCTATTGTTTGCATAAGTTATATAATTGTTATCACTTTTATTGAAATTTAAAATATTATTGGCTAAATTTCCTCAGTCTTAATTTTTATTTTCAAAAAAGGAGAAAAAATGATTGTCGGTTTTTGGGCCTGTAAGCCATGTAAAAGCGGCGCAGGTCGCAATTATTCCGCTTCCGTAAAAGGCGAGAAATCCACTCAAAATCGCTGCGGGGGGGGGCTTGCACGCTCCTTAATAGTCGCGGCGTGTCTTTGCGGCCTAAGTGCCGCGCAGGATTCGTCTGAAAATAACGCAACAAGAAGCGTTGCTACCAAAGAAAATACAAGCGCGCAGAGCTCGGCTGCGACGACAAATAGTTATAAATTTCCCGAAATAGTAGTCGTCGGCAACATCGACTCGAGCCTGACGAGCGTCGGCGATAGCTATGGCGGTACGCAAAAAATAAGCAGGACGATGATCGAGTCGATGCCTAGCGGCAACGGCGACTTCGTGCAGCTTTTGCGTACCAATCCAAATGTGCAATTCAGCTCCACAAACCGCCAGAGCACGACGCTCGGCGAGATCAGCCCCGCAAATATCAGCATCAACGGCGCGAAGTATTGGCAAAACAACTTTATGCTTGACGGCGCGAATATGAATAACGATCTCGATCCCGCTAGAAATCCCGGCGGCAATCCTACGCGCTTTTCGGCGTTTGATACGATGAATTCCGTCTCGCAAGGTATGGCGATCGATAGCGATTTTTTGCGGAGCGTCGAGGTGCACGATAGCGGCGTCTCCGCCAAATACGGCGGATTTACCGGCGGCGTGGTGGAGGCTAAGACGCGAGATCCGCGTGCGGGCTTTCACGGCAAGTTTTCGATGCAGCACACCGAGGATAGTTGGACTAGATACCATATCTACGGCGATGAACAGAGCTTTGAAAACTCCGCTACTCCGCTAAATCAGCCGAGATTCGATAAGTGGGTCACTAGGTTAAATTTAGAGGGCACCGTTACCGAGGATCTGGGCTTGATGTTCGGCTACACAAATACTAGAAGTAAAATTCCGCTCAAGGCCTACGACAGAAGATACAACGCAGATACGACCATCACCGAGCGAGTTCAGAGGCGAAATATAGACAACTACTTTCTAAAAGCGCTTTGGTATGCAAGCGACCGCCTAACTATCACGCCTAGCGTAACCTACGCGCCCGAGCGAAACAAGATGTTTAACGACCACGTCAAAGATTCCTACGCCGATATGAAATCGGGCGGTTTAAATTTAGCGCTTAAAGCCGACTACGATGGCGATTTTGCTAGATTTAATCAAATTTTATCCTACAGCAAGCTGGAGAGTTCTCGCGATGCAGAGAATGAATATTACAGGGCTTGGCAATACTCAAACGTAAAGAATTGGGGCAGTAAATTTTTATCTGCTGCGGCGATAGAGGGTGGCTTTGGGGATCTGGACCAAACTCAAAAGAGCTTTTCGTACAACGCGGATTTGGAGTTTAATGAATTTGATCTCGGCGGCAGCAAGCATAGATTTATCACAGGCTTTGAGTTTAAAAAGCAAGAGGCTAAATTTAACGTAAGAAAAGAGTTTATGACCGCCAGCGGAATAGCGCCGCTACCTGCGGGCGTAAATGCTTGCGATCCTGATGACGAGCTCTGCTCGATAGACGATTCTTTTGCGAGACTCGGCAGAAGAGGCCAGTTTTTTACGCGAAAAAGCTATTACAAGGGCAATACCAAGGTGGATATGAAAAGCTTGGCGGTTTATCTGGAGGATGAGATAAAAATCGGTGATCTTACCTTGCGACCGGGCGTAAGATTAAATAGGGACGATTATATGAAGCAAACGACTGCGGCGCCGAGATTTAACAGCTACTACGATATTTTCGGCGACGGCGATTCGATTCTTAGCTTCGGCGCAAACCGCTACTACGGACGCAATCTCTTTACCTACAAATTAAGAGAAGGACGAGAGGGCCTCGCCACTACCTACACGCGCCCACGCAATGCTTATACTCAAAACTGGACGCAATTGCCAAAAGACCCGTCTCTAACGAAATTTAACGAGCTAAAGGTGCCTTATGAGGATGAGCTTGTATTCGGAGCAAAGCAAAAGCTTGGAAATTTTGAGTTTTTCGGCAAATATGTAAGCCGCAAGGGCAGGGATCAGATCATCAAATCTACGCGAAGAGATCTAGGTCTAGCGCCGAATCCGAACTACCAAAACAACTATCAAACCTTTACTAATGACGGCAGAAGCGAAAATAAAATTTTAACCTTCGGCGTTAAAACCATCGATGATTATGAGGCCTTCGGTACGCTAAACAGCTTTGAGCTGGGCTTTGAGCACATCAAGATGAAAACGAACAACACCCTTTATGACATATCGCTTGATAGAGAAACGCTCGAAGATGAAAAGATCGTCGAATACGACGGGAAGTTGATGAGGCTATCGGAGCTTCCGGCGCAGGACTATGCTAGGCCTTGGACTGCAAGCCTAAATATCATCACTAAAATTCCAAGCTACGGCATCAGCGTAAATAACTTCCTCTCGTTTAAAGGCTCGCAAGAAGCGATCGCTCGCACCGGCAGGACGCCTGCGGGCAAGTATCCTGCCAGATACGACAAATACGAAAAGGTAAATCTCGGCAAAAGCTACAGCTGGGATGCGCGCATCGGATACGCTAAAAAGATGGCGGGCGAGGTGGAATTTTTTACGAATTTAGACATCTACAACGTCCTAAATAAGCGCAACAAAGCAAGACTTAGCAGCGACACCTCGCTCGATCTGGTCTATGAGGCGGGCAGGCAGTTTTGGCTGGAAGCGGGCATTCGGTGGTAGCGTGAGCTAAATTTGCGGAGCTTTTAAAATTTCAGGGCTCCGCAAAATTTCGTGAAATTTTTTAAAATTTAGGGCATTTTGCGGAATTTTAAATTTCACGCCGTGCTCCTTAAAATTTCGTACCGTGCGCTGTAAAATTTTAGCGTGTGCATCGTATGATTTAACGTGCAAGCCGTAAACTTTTAACGCACGCGAAATTATAAAATTTACGCACAAATTTAACTTGCAACCAATTTAAGGAGCCGAAACGACTTTTTAAATTTTAACGCCGATATCGCCTAATAAGCCATTTCATTGAAATATCACAAACTGCTTTTGAAATTTTGACGGGCTAATCCGCCGCTCTTTCAACATGTAGCGGCAAACCCTTTCAAAGTCCGCTCCGCTCATCATAAAACTGATAAAATCCGCCCTTGCCGTCATAGATGATCAAAGTATCGATCGCACGGAAGCTAAATTTTCCCTCCGTGATCTTTGAAAAAATCAGCTTAGAGGCGAAAAACGGCAAAATCAATGCCGCTGCGCTCATAATAAAAATTATAAATCCTCTAAGGCTTTGTAAAAATCCGGCAAACGCGACGCCTATCACGATGAACGAAAGCACAATGCCTGCGGAATTTCTAGCGGGCACTATATGTCCGAATAGCGGCGTGGCGGTGAGCTTTATGAGCGATATCTCATCAAATTTTATAGATTTCGTGATTTTGCCTTTATTGACGCAGTTGATGCTCCTGTTCGTCAAATGAACAAAATGCGTATGGGCGCTGTTGAGATAAGACACGACGGCGAATACTACAGGAACAAACGGCGTATAGTGTGGGAAAATATCCCCTATATACAGAAACACCGGTACCGCCAAGGGAGCGAAGAATAGTTATAAATAAAGAATACCACGATGTTGTAGTCTTTGACGACGAGGGATTTATTGTCAATTTGCGGCGGATTTCGGTGCTCGGCATCTTGCCTAGGCTGCGACTGCTGCAGCTTTTGCGACTTTTGCGGCTCATCGTTAAAATTTTTCATTAAATTTTTTGCTCCCGTTTTAAAATTCGTCGCTAGCGGCTTGGGCGTTTTGCGGAGATTAATTTTGCTTTTACGTTTAAATTTTATCGTCAAACAGCGCGCGGACATCTGCCTAGAAGCTTTTTACATAAAATTGACAAGATCAAAATTGCGGGCAAGTCGCATTTGGAAGATAGAAATTGTACGACTTCCTTGCACTCGCTCGCAGGTTTCGAGACTCATGCCCGCTGGCTGGAACTAAGCCCGATAAGGACGATCAGCCCGATGGCTCTAAGTTTTAAGGTCGATGTCCGCCGGCCGCAGCACCTTTGCGAGCTGTATTACTACGGAATTTATTGTCGCTAGGCTAGAAAATAACACCGCAGCTGCAATTTTTGCAAGCTGCATTTTATCAGACGTGCATTTGGCAAACACTAAAAACCGCGAACTCTCCGGCATAAAGCACGCTGTAGCGCGCTCGCTAATTAAAATTTACTCGCTCTCAGTGCCGCTTCGGTTAAATTTTAGATCTCGCAGCGCGCTTTCGTCCGCGCCGCCGCTTTTTTTGCATTTTAAATTTAAACCTTGCGGCGACATTTCTGTGTCCGCACTGCCGCCATTGAATCTACTTCAATTCAAGCCCGCGCCTAACTTACATCAATTAGATGAAACTTATGCACGCTAGTCTCAGATGTTGTAAGGTCGCGGCGCGAGTATCGCCGCAATCACTGCTAAAATTTGACCTATCCTGCCAAGATCGGCACTGAGGTTTAAATTTAAGTTGTGTTGCTCGGTAGGCAAGCAGGCGGATGCTCAGTCGCATTTTACCGCCTCGGGCTTCCTTGCTGAAAAAATTTAATGCCCTCCTGCAAAAGCCACGCGCTCGCATAAAGCCGCAGCCCGCCTAGGCTTGGCGCGTCCATCGCCATCTCATGACCTTCAAATCTCGCACTAAATTTGTCGACCTCGCCGCACGCTCTAGCGATGCAATCCCAAGCAGAGCCTGTCTGCGTCCTTTCAAAATTTTATTTCGTTAAAATTTGTTCGTACTGCGTATCGGCACCGCGTGCGCTTACCGCACCGCTGAATAAAATTTCGAGGTCTTATAGTTCAAAATCAAAGCAATAAAAATCATCCGCCTCGCTCCAAAGCTCCTCTAGCGAGCACCCGTCTATCTGCGGCGCGGCGTAGAGCTCTCGCAACGTGGCGAAATACCGCTCGTCGCTCGCGTTTGCGCCGGATTCGTCCGCGCATCTTTGAAACGAGCAGCGATCCGCATAGGCGATGATCAAGTATTGCGCGCCGCGCAGGCGAAAGCTAAGCTCGGGCTCGCCGCCCTCGGCTACGCATTTTAGCAGCATTTTCTCTATGGTTTCAAATGAATATTTCGGCATTTCGCTCCGATCTTAAAATTTTATCTCTTCCGCCGCATATCGCGAGCCGTTTTACTCCGCCAAAAACCCGAAGCGCTCGATCATATCCAAAAGCATATCGGCTCTGCAGATTTCATCATCCAGCAGGTCATCGTATTGATCTCGCAGTCGCTCGGCGTCTTGCGCCACGGGCCCTAGATACTCCCTAGCCTGCGCGGGCTGGCCCTTCATCACGAAGTATTCGCCTAAGATCACGCGAGCTTGCGTCTTGCTAACCTCGTCGCCTTCGCCCTCTAGCGCTGCTTTTAGACTCTGCACGCCGCCCTCCTCAAGCCCTCGCGAGAGCTGCGTTACCTTCTGTAAAGCTTCGCATCCATTTTCGCTCCTTTGCAAAATTTTATTTAAAATAATAGAACAAATTTCCGCCGTACTCAAGATCCACGGACTCCTTGCTGTCAAAAAACAGCTTAAATTCCATGTGACTCAGATATTTAGCGTCCTGCGCTTTCTCTATAAAATTTCTTATCAGCCGCTCTATCTTTCCGCCTCCTTCGTGGCGCGCCGCATCCTGCCTCGTGAAATAAAAAACTACGGGCGCGTCGGACACCGCTGCGATATACCAAATTTTAAGCGGCGCTAAAAGCTCGTTTCGGTTTCGCAGCAGCTCCTCTACCGCGCCTTGGATCAGATCGGTGCGGATCTGCGACTCGAAGGACTCGACCGAGATATAAAAGCTCTTAAGTCCGTTTAGTTTCTCGAAAAGCGGCGTGCGGGCAAGGTAGTGCTCGATACACTTTTTATCAGTAATTTTTGCGGCATCTTTATCGAAGCGAAGCACGATCTTAAGCCACGCCGAGTCCCTGCCCGCGCCGTAAAACGCGCTGATAGGACGAACCTTAAATTTAGCACTTATAAACTCCAGCAAGCCGCTGATATTTTCGCTGTTTTCGGCTCTATTTTCTATGATCTCTTTACAGCGCCTGCTCTGATACGGGCTTAGATCGCAAAACATCGCGTACCTTTAAATTTAAAGTGATTTAAATTTAGCCCGCATCATAAGCCTCGAGCATATCGAAGGTCGGAGCGAAAAAGAGCGCGCCCGTCTTTGCGGTGCTGAAATCCAGTAGGCGGTCGTAGTTGCCTCGCGGGCGGCCGATAAACATACTCTCAAGCATCAGCTCCAGCGTGCTAAAGGTGCTTGCGTAGGCGATGAAGTAGGTTCCCGCCTCGCCGTCTTGCATAAACGGCATATTGCCGCGCACGACCTTTTTATCGTCACCGACGTTGGCGGCGGCGGAGTGAGAGTTGCTAGGCTTAATCTCCTCGCTCATCTCGATGTCGTTTTGTTTACTACGCCCGATGACGCGCTCCTGCTCTGCGACGCCCGCGGCGTTCCACGCGCTCATATCGTGGATATATTTTTGCGTAAAAAGATAGCTGCCGCCCTTGTACGCGGCATCCTCGTCACCTACCTTGGCGAAAAAGTCGCGATCTGCGCCTTGCGGATTTTCGGTGCCGTCCACAAAGCCGATGATAGCGCGCCCGTCGTAGTATTTAAAGCCGCAGATCTCCTCCTCGCACGTCGCAACATCCTTTAGCGCGGCTCTGATCTCGCTTGCCATATCGTAGCAAACGGCCTGATTTGCGGCTCTGATGTGGATATGAATATCGCCGCCGGTAGCGGGCGCAGTGTGCTTATCACCTCTAATCTCTTCAAAATTTTTTAGCTCCTTCGGCAAAGGCTTCGGCAGGTCTAGCATTTTCCAAGCCTCAAAGCCCACGCCCAGCACGCAGCTTGTTTCGCTAGCCGCGCCGAATCTCGTAACGGCGGTTTTGTTTAAATTTATCACCAGAGCGCAAAGACCCTCGAAAGCCTTTTTGCAGGCATTTTTGTTTGCGCTAAAGCGCCAGGTCATAAATACGGTGTTGTTGCCGGGCGCGTCGGTTACGTTTTGGGATTTTGCGTGCGCACAGGCGCAACTTTTTTCTTTACTCATTTTCTCTCCTTCAAAGTAAAATTTAAAAGGAATTTTAGCGCAATATCGGTAAATGGCGGGCGCAGAGATAAAATTTAGACGGCTTTGGGTTTGATTTTGGCGGAGGAAATTTTGTCTTTGATCGTAGGATTTACGGCGAGGGTGGAATTTTGGCTTTAAATTTATAAAATTTGCGCCGAGTGGAAAGCGAAATTTTGAAGTTTTGCGGGGATGAAATTTTAAGATAGTGGCAGATGGGAAGGGATTCGAACCCTCGAAAGCTTGCACTTTACACGCGTTCCAGGCGTGCTCCTTCAACCGCTCGGACACCCATCTAAATTAAAAGTCGCGATTATAGCGAAAATCTAAAATTTTGCCAAATTCCGTTTCGGCGCGCAACCCGTTTCGCCTTTGAATTTAAAACGCAACGCTTGGAATTTTATCGCGCTGCTTGGAATTTCGCCGTGCTGCTTAAAAATTTTACCGCGGCGCTTGGAATTCTGCCGCGCCACTAAGCCAGGCCGCTTTGCGCTTCTTAGCCGAACGGCGATTTTACCTTGCTGCCGCTATTTTAAAATTTGGATTACTTTTTAAATTTAGACCTGCCGTCCGCCGTAGCGCTAAATTTAAAAAGCGCAAGCAGATTTTTTAAACGATCCGCTTGCGCCGTAAAAACCGAGCTGCGCTTTAAATTTACGGGTATTTTAAAATTTCGCGCCGCCCGTAAATTTAAAGCTAATTAAAAATTCTATCCTTCGGGAAGGCGGACATATCGGGCTGCACGTCCTTATCTGCGCCGATAAGCGCCTTTATTTCGCTATCCTCGATGCTAAAGCCGCCGCCGAGCGCCTTGTAGGCGTTTACCGTCGCGCTTAGCACGTCAAGATCGGCCTGCGTCTTATTCAGCTGTGCGCTAAGCAGGTTTCGCTGCGAATCCAAAAACTCCAGATGATCGCTGTAGCCCGCCTGATACCTGCTTGAGGCGTTTGAATAAATTTTACTCTGCGAAGCGACGAGATCGGCGAGGCTTACCTGCCTTAATTTTGCGTTTTGCACGCCGACAAGCGCGTCGCGAACGTCGCCGAAAGCGGTTTTAAGAGCTTTGTCGTATGCGATGAAGCTCGCGTTTTGCTCTAAATTTGCAAGCTCTACGCGCCTTTTTTGGCGGCCGAAGTCAAGCAGAGGCCCTACGAGCGAGCCGCCGATGCTCCACGTGCTTGCGCTTGCGGTAAACAGCCTGTCAAACTCGCCGCTTGCATATCCTGCCGAGCCGGTAAGCGAGAAGGTAGGGAAGTAGCCTGCCTTGGCGACGCCTACTAAGAAGTTGCTCGAGCGCAGATTTTCGAGCGAGCTTGCGACGTCGGGGCGGTGCAGGATCACGTCGCTTGGGATTCCGCTTGGGATCTGCGGCGCGCTAGGCATTTTCGCAGCGGTCTGCGGCGCGCCGCGTAAAATTTCATCGTAGCTCTTGCCCGTTAGGATATTTAGCGAGGTCTGCGCTGCGGAGAGCTGATTTTGCACACTTATGAGGCTTGCCTCGGCGCTTTGCACCGCAGCTTTGGCCTGATAAAATACGATCTCGCTAACCGCGCCCGCATCGAGCTGCTTTTTGCGGTAGTTTTGCGTATCTTGATAGCTTTTTAAGCTATCTTTTAAAATTTTCTCCTGCTGCTTTAGTGCTAGTAGCGTAAAATAGGTCGTCGCAACCGTGCTAGTAATCGTATTTTTAGCGGTTTCGTAGTCGTATTTCGTCGCATTAAATCGCGATCGCGCCGAATCTACGCTGTTGCGCACGCGCCCCCAAAAATCGACCTCGTAGCTTAGCACGGCGCCGATCTGATATGAGCCGTGGGAGTTGCGATCGGGTTGGTTGCCGAAATTATTCTGACGCACCGCGCTGCCGCTTAAATTTACGTTCGGTAGGTATTCGAGCTTATTTAGCCCTAAATTTACGCGCGCGTACTCGACATTATTTAGCGCGGTTTGCAGGTCAGAATTTTGCTCCAGCGCGCTTTGGATCAGCGCATTTAGCTGCGGGTCGTTAAAGCTTTTCCACCACTGCGTGCTAACGTTCGTGCTCGCGTAATCCGCCTTAAAACCAGCCTGCTTTTGCGGCGTGACGGGCTTGAAGTTACAACCGCAGAGTAAAATTCCAAGCGTCAAGGCGCTTAAAAGAGCATTATTTATTTTCATCGTTCACCTCGTTAGTTTGGACTTTTTTGCCGCGTCTATCAAGCCAAGCGTTGAAGCTTTCGAGCAGGTAGAAAAATAGCGGCACGAAAAAGATCGCGATAGTAGATGCCGCGAGCATTCCGCCTACGACGCCGGTTCCTAGCGCGTGGCGGCTAGCAGCGCCCGCGCCGGTAGCGATAACCATCGGAAGCACGCCGAGTCCGAACGCAAGGCTCGTCATAACGATAGGGCGGAACCTCATTCTGGCGGCTTCTACGGCAGCTTCCGCGATCGGTCGGTGGTTGTTTAGGTGCTCGTTCATCGCAAATTCCACGATCAAAATCGCATTTTTCGCCGCCAGACCGATTAGAAGTAAAAGTCCGATCTGAAAATATATGTCGTTATTCAGCCCGCGGAAATATGTAAATACGAGCGCGCCGAATACCGAAAACGGCACGGCGGTAAGCACGGCAAGCGGCATGAGCCACCTTTCGTATTGAGCCGCCAGGATCAGAAACACAAAGATCATTCCAAATACAAATGCCTGCGCGCCCTTACCCGTCTCGCTGACCTCTTGATATGCAGAGCCAGCCCAGCCGATCGAATATCCGCTAGGAAGCTCCTCTTTTATGACTTCTTGGATCGCTGCAATCGCCTGACCCGAGGTGTAGCCCGTGTTTGGCTCACCCATAATCTGCGCTGCCGGGAAGGCATTAAATCTATTAACGGAATCAGGACCCAGCGAGCGCTCAAGCCTTACTAAAGAATTTAACGCGATCAGATCGCCGCTGCCGCTGCGGACGTAGAGCGATTTTAGATCATTAGGATCGTCTCTGTAGTTTTGCGTAGCGCGGATATAGACCTTAAACGTGCGCCCCAAGAGGTTAAAGTCGTTGATGTAATACTGCCCGATGGTGGAATTTAGCACGGTGAAAATGTCGGCTATCTTAACGCCTAGCATCTTTATCTTCTCTTTATCGAGATAGAGCTTATACTGCGGGAAATCGGTATCCAGCGTCGTTCGCACGAGCTTTAAAGCGGGGTGTTGATTAGCTTTGGCAGTTACGCGATCCATATCTGCGCGAATTTCATCGTAGCTCTTGCCCGTCGTGCTTTGCGCGTAGAGCTCAAATCCGCCCGTAAGTGAAAGCCCCATGATAGGCGGTGGCGTGACGACGTAGGTCATCGAGTTGCGATCGGCGCCGTAGAGCTGCCCGTTTAGCGCGGCAGCTAAGGCGAAGTTGGAATTTTCATCGCCGGGGCGATCTTTCCAGTCTTTTAGCTTCATAAAAAAAGCTCCCGCATTTTCTCTAAGCGCTCCGGCTAGCATATCGTATCCCGTGATTTGGGTTATATCTTTTACGTTTGGATACTTTTTAGCGATGCTTGCGATGAAATCCTGATCGGCTTCCGTCCTGGGCAGCGTAGATGCAGACGGAAGCGTAGTCATCGCCATAATCGAGCCTTTGTCTTCGTTAGGCACCAGGCCGCTCGGAGTAAGCTTAAGAAGCTCTATCATTGCATAGATGATGATGCCCACAAAAACGAGACTGATTAGCACATGGCGCAAAACCATGCCGACGCCTGCGGCGTAAATTTTAGTTGAGACGTTAAAAAGATTATTAAACCATCTTATAAAGAAAAAAGGCTCGGATTCCTTTTTTTGCAATATCAGGGCGCAAAGTGCGGGCGTTAGCGTAAGGGCTACGAAGCCTGAAAAACATACCGAGGCTACGAGCGTTAATGCAAATTGTCTCTGCATAACCCCGGTAAAACCCTCCATAAACGCAACCGGTACGAAAACCGCTGAGAGCACGAGCACGATCGAGATGACGGGCGCTACGATCTCGCCCATCGCCTTCGTGGTGGCTTCTTTGACGCTAAGCTCGGGCTCTTCGTGCAAAATTCTCTCTACGTTTTCGATCACGATGATCGCGTCGTCCACGACGATGCCGATAGCTAAAATAAGCGCAAAAAGGGTGATTAAATTTATAGAAAATCCGAAGGCGTAAATTCCGATAAACGCGCCGCAGATCGATACGGGCGCAGCAAGCGTCGGAATGATTGTCGCTCTAAGATTGCCTAAGAACATATACATAACGATGATGACGAGAATTAACGCTTCAATGAAGGTATGAATAACCTCTTCGATCGATACTTTTACGAAGCTAGTCGTATCGTAGGCGACGTCGTAGGTCAGCTCGCCTGGGAAATTTGGTTTAAGCTCGTCTATGCGCTTATTTACCGCTTCAACTACGGCTAGGGCGTTGGCGCCGCTTTGCATAAAGATAAGCACAGGTACCATCTCTTTACCGTTAAATTTCGCCGAGATATTGTAGCTTGCGCCGCCAAGTTTGACCTCGGCGACATCTTTTACGCGCAAGAAATTCCCATCTTTTTGCGCGCGTATGATTATATTTTCAAACTCTTCGACGGTTTTTAAACGACCCTCAGGCTTGATCGCATAGACGTAGGGATTGCCTAAGTTCATCGGCTGCTCGCCCATCTTTCCTGCGGCATATTGGCTATTTTGCTCGCTTATTGCGGCGATTATCTCGGCGGTCGTAACGTTAA
Source organism: uncultured Campylobacter sp. (assembly GCF_937980635.1). Classification (GTDB taxonomy): domain Bacteria; phylum Campylobacterota; class Campylobacteria; order Campylobacterales; family Campylobacteraceae; genus Campylobacter_B. Next base: position 122,017 of record NZ_CALJPG010000024.1, on the reverse strand, counting down.
ATTTCTTAAGCAGCTCGGGCTTAACCCAGATCCTCATCGCATAGTCTTTCGTACCCAGTGCCTGAGCCTCGCCGACGCCCGGCACGCGCTTTAGCTCATCTACGACGTTGATAGCTACGTAGTTTTGCATCTCTACGACATCCATCTGCTCGCTAGGATCGTAAAACGCAAGCACTTCCAGCATCGTGCTGCTGCGCTCGGTGACGGTTACGCCATAGCGGCGCACTTCATCGGGAAGTAGAGTAAGAGCTGGCGTGACGCGGTTGTTTACATTGACTTTCGCATCTGCTGGATTTGTGCCGATTTGAAAATATACGTTGATACGAACATCACCGGAGGAGCTTGCCGAACTTTCCATATAGATCATATTTTCAACGCCGTTGATCGCGTTTTCAAGAGGGGCTGCGACGACATCGGCGATCGTTTGCGCGTCCGCGCCGCTATATGTAGCGCTAACGACGATTTGCGGCGGCGTGAGTTGCGGATACTCCTCGACGGAGGAATTTTTAAGAGCCAAAACGCCCGCGATTACGATGATGATCGAAACGACGCAGGCAAAAACGGGGCGGTTGATGAAAAATTTAGAAAACATTATTTCCCGCTTTCTGCATTGCTCTGAGACGGTTGCTCGTTCGGCTGCCCCGCTACGTAGGGATCGGTGCTTGCGGGTACGGGAGTGACCTTGGAGCCTACGTTGATCTTTTTAAAATTATCCAAAATGATCTGATCGCCGTCTTGCAGTCCGCTTGAGATCGTCGCCGTACGGGTATCTTGCGCCGAAATTTTGACCACCTTTTTAGCGACCTTTCCGTCTTGCACGACGTAGACTATGGTGTTGCTAAGATCTTGCTTGAGCGCAACTTGCGGAATTTTAAAGCCGTTTTTCTGATAAAAGCCATCGACGCTTACTTTAGTAAAAACGCCCGGGCGAATTTCCAAGCTTGGATTTGGAATTTGAGCTTTGGCGCTGACTGACGCTGTGTTTGTATTGATGACACTATCGATGAAACTTAGCGTGCCATTGTAGTCCTTGCCGCCGAGATTTATGCTTACCTGACGACCCAGCTGCTTCCACTGCCCGTTTCTTAAATTTGCATCAAGCTCCAGCCTATCGACGTCCGCGATGCCGAATTCCACGTCGATCGGATCAAATTTGCTAAGACGCACCAGATCCTCGCCCACGTTTACGTACGCGCCCACGTCCTTTTGCGTATCGCCCGCCATGCCGTCAAAAGGCGCAGTCACGAGTGAGTGATCAAAATCGATCTTGGCGCTTTTAAAATTTGCTTCGGCTACCATAAATGCGGCTTTTGCGGTGTCGAAGTCCTTTTGAGAGATCGTGTTGCTAGCTTTTAGCGCTTTGGCTCTTTTGTAGTCCGCCGAGGCGTTTTGCAGATTAGCGTTTGCGCTGTCAAACGCCGCTTGGTAGCGCGAGCGGTCGATCTCGTAGAGCACATCGTCCTTTTTGACGCTGTGCCCAGGTTCAAAAAGCTGCTTTTCGATAGTGCCCGAAACCTGCGGCTTTAGCATTATCTCAAGCTCGCTCACGGTCTGTCCGTTAAATTTCAAAATTATCGGCACGTCGGCGGATTTGGCGGTAAATACGCCTACCGGCAGTGCGGGAGCCTCGCCGCTTTGCTTTGCGCCGTTTTTCTCCTTTTTTTCAAAATAGGAGCAACCCGAAACCAAAAATGCTGCGAAAATCAAACTAGCGACTTTTTTCATGTAGTTTCCTCTATTTGGGTTAAAATTTTGTATTTGTAATAGTTATTACGAATAAATTATAAATTATAATAAAACTATATAAATAAAACTTAAATTTAGCCCGTAAAATAATCTATCTGGGCAATTATAGCGGAATTTCGATATAATCGCGCTAAAATTTTAAAGGCTTTTTATGAAAAGAATTCTTACTATCGCGGGTTCTGATAGCGGCGGCGGTGCCGGCATCCAAGCCGATATCAAGACGATAAGCGCACATAAGATGTTTGCTATGAGCGCTATTACGGCGCTTACGGCGCAAAATTCGCGCGGCGTATTCGGGGTGCTGGACGTTTCGCCAGATTTTGTAGAGGCGCAGCTCGATGCGATTTTTAGCGACATCTTTCCGGACGCCGTTAAAATCGGAATGATCTCCAATGAGAGGGTTGCCGAGGCCATCGCAAAGAGCCTGAGCAAACACGGCGCGAAAAACGTCGTCCTAGATCCCGTGATGGTCGCCACCAGCGGCGGAGTTTTGATGAAACAAAGCGCGCTGCATGCGCTAAAATACAAGCTCGCCCCCGCCGCAGAGATCATCACGCCCAACGTGCGCGAGGCGGAGGTCTTGGCGGAGATGAAAATTTCAAGTTTAGCCGATATGCGCGCCGCTGCGGTTAAAATTTCGCAATTTTTTAGCGGCGCGATTTTGATTAAAGGCGGCGATCTTGCGGGTGCGAGCATGGCTTGCGGCACGGCGGGAGCGGCGCAAAATTTTAAAGCTTTTGGGCACGAGACGGGCGAAAACGGGGCACTAAAAAATTCTGCGGGTTTGACGGAGCGCGCAAATTTCGCGAGTGAAAATTTTACTAGCGAAAGCAAAAATTTAACGGCGAGCGCGGAGCCCTCTTTTGAACAAAATTTATCCGCAGTGTCTTTAGATATAGGTTTTGAATCAAATAGCGAGGGCGCGGATTTGAGAAATTTGGCGGTTGATATTTTGTATGAAAACGGCAAATTTTATGAGTTTTATGCGCCTAAAATTGCTACGCGTAATACCCACGGCACGGGCTGCACGCTCTCAAGTGCGATCGCATGCGCGCTGGCGGTGGGACTTAGCCTGCCCGCAGCCGTCGCCCATGCCAAGGGCTTCGTGCACATGGCGCTTGGCTGGGGTGAACAGATCGGGCACGGATGCGGCGCGATAGATCATTATTTTACGGTCCAAGATCCCTTCGGCGCAGACTTTAGCGGATCTTGCGCGAACGAAATCAAAATCATCGTCCCGGATTAAAATTTTAAGCGCTCGTTGAAATCCCCGCATTCGTAAAATTTCAAAACTCCGCTACTAATTAAATTTAATCTAGCGGCACGAGATCGTCCAAACGGTTCGTCGCGACTTGTGATAAACGATGAGATTACGTGGCTAAAAAAACGTGCGCTACGGGGATATACGCACTTAAAATTTTAGTTGATTTTTAGGCATCATAATCCGCGTAGAATTTTAAAGAATTTTTGAATTTTATTGTAGAGTTCGCGTTGCAAGTTAGGGCCTTCTTTATTTGCCTTATGTTATAGCTCTGCTTCGTGGCATTGTTAAATTTGCGTTATTTCTTATAGGTCTTTATGCGCGAAAAAAGTGGATTATAAATATAAACTAGTCATTCATTCACTGCTCACGTTGCTCAAGGTAGACGCATCATTGTATACCGACCATTGCATTGTACTTGCCGCGGCATTGTGTCCCCGTTGCGAACTTGCGATCTATGCCTATCGCCTCATATTTGCAGGGCTTGCTAAAATTCCAAATTTTCTAGCAAAAGAGTTATAATGGCTAAAATTACATAAATTTAGGAATTTAAAATGCGCCGCAAAAAAGGACTACTACTCTTAATCATCGCCTCAGGGATAATCTCTGCCGCAGATAACTGGATCGCATCGCTACTGCTGCCTAGCATCGCAGATACGTTTGGGGTGCAGGTAAGCGCCGCCTCCACAGTTTTGACGGCATATCTGATCCCATATGGCTTACTTCAGCCGGTTTACGGACATCTTAGCGATCGCTACGGCAGAGGTAAAATTTTAATTCTGCTAATGCTCTTTTTGGCGATATTTACGCTTCTTTGCTCCACTGCAAAAAGTCTAGCGTGGCTTGTTTTATTTCGCTTTTGCACGGGATGCGCGGCGGCGGGTATAATCGCCGTCTGCCTCGGCGTTATAGGCGATGCATATGACGAGAAGGATAGACAAAAAATCGTAGCGATATTTCTGGGCTCGGTATTTTTAGGGCAGGGGCTGAGTGCGGCTTTAGGCGGATGGGCGGTGGCCAGATTTTCTTGGAGGGAGATATTTTTAGCCTTTTCTGCGCTGTCTGCGGTATCTTTCGTATCACTATTTACGCTAAATTTCAAAGAGACTTCGAAAAGCGGAGGCGAAAGTTTCGTAAAATCCCTAGCTAGCTTGCGCGGCGATGCTGCGCTTTTGAGAAGCTATTTTTTGGCTTTATGTAACGGCGTAATTGTGCTCGGGGCGTACTCGTTCATAGGAGCTTATCTACTTAAAAAGCTGGGCTTGAGCTCAAATTTTGCCGGAGCCTGCCTTATGCTTTACGGCGTCGCTTGCTTTTTGGCAGGAAACGCTGCTAGATATTTAAAAGAGAAGTTGCCGCCAAAAGAAATTCTATCCCTCGGCTTTTTGGCGTCCGCTTCGGCGCTGTGCCTTTTGGCGAGTTGCTTCGCCGTCACTGCATATGTAGGGACGTTTTTGCTGGGATTTGGCTATGTTTGCGCGCAGTCCGTCCTAGCAAGTGCAGCGCTTCGTTGTGGCTCCGCCAAAGGTCTATCCTCTGGGATCATAGGCACGGCGATATTTTTCGGAGGTGGTATCGGTACTGCCGTAGGTGGCAAGGCGCTTGAATATTTAAGCTACCAAGGGCTATTTTGCGGCTTTGCCGCGTTAGCCGCCGCGCTGCTGATTTTTTACCGTGCAAGCTTTAAGGGCACGCGCGAAATTTAATGCTCCGCGACAACAGCAGAATTTAAAATTAAGCACGCACCTTTGGAATTTAAAATTTTGCTTCAGCAAAGATCTATAGCGGATAAAATTTAGACAGGCGAAGGCGCGAAAAAGCGAGATTTCGCGAGCAAATTTCGTCTATTAAATTTAAGTCAAACATCGCTAGAATTTTTATAACAGATTTCAAATTACTCATTTTTATTTAAAGGAATTTATACTATCATTGCGACGTTTTACAAATCACACAAGGAGCTATCATGCAAAAAACACAAACTCACTTCGGTCTAATGGCGCTTTTGGTATCCCTGCAGGCATCATCGGCGCATTCGTAAAATGGGGCGGCGAAGTGCCGCTACCTCCGCGTTCGCCGCAGGATATGTTCGAGGCGGCATGCGGCGCTGAGAAACTCATCCGTTCCGCAGACACGATCGACTGCTCGCGAAATTTCTTAAATCCACCCTATGTCTTTTTGCGCGATTATATTGGGCTTAGCGACCCAAATGCCGCGATTTACACCTTCGCAGGTCACGCGTTTAACTCAATCATGCTAACGCACATCATCTTTTCGGTCTGCTTTGCTGTGTTTTATTGCGTTGCTGCCGAGAAATTTCCTAAAATTACGCTATTTCAGGGCGTCGCGTTCGGTATCGTCGTAAATATCGCGGTGCATTGCATCACGCTACCGCTTTTAGGACTTACGCCGCCGCTTTTCCAGCTTCCGTGGTATGAGCACGTTTCGGAATTTTTCGGGCACGCGGTTTGGTTCTGGGCGATCGAAGTATTTCGTTGCGATTTATGAAATCGCTTAATCGACGAACCAGATTCTGCGGATCGCCCAAACGCTTCGTCCTTTTAATTAAAATTTGAAATTCCGCATGGCTCCGCGAGAAATTCCATAATTTCTCAAATACGCTTGAAATTCACGATAAATTTTTATGTTAGAATTACGATTAATAAAATTGCAAAAGGAGCGGCAATGAAATATAAAATTTTAGTTGCAACCTTTACGGCTGCTTTGGGCTTACAAGGAGCGCTTGCGAGCGATTTTGACGAGCGAGCTTGCGCAGCGCTAAAGGGCACGAAAATTTACGATACAAAGATCAGTGAAGCGATCTGGAATCAAAGCGGCGAAATCGGCGCCGATAAGATGTCTGCGCTAACGGGAGGCGCCAAAAAGACGCTAAAAGCCGCGCCTCACTGTATAATTCACGGCGAGATAGCCTCCCGCACGGGCTCGGACGGCAAGCATTACGGCATAAAATTTGAGCTGCGCTTGCCGGGCGACTGGAACGGCAAGCTTCTATTTCAGGGCGGAGGCGGTTTGGACGGCTTTGTAGCACCGGCTCTTGGCGCCGTATCTATCCGCACTAGCACCGCAACGCCCGCGCTTATGAGAGGCTATGCGGTCGTCACGACCGATTCGGGACACCCTACGCCTACGCCCGAGTTTGGACTTGAGCAACAGGCGCGGTTAGATTATGCGTATCAGGCCATCGGCAAGGTCGCGAGCGTCTCAAAGCAGCTGGTTTTTTCGGCGTATAAAAAAGCGCCCGCGCACAGCTACTTTATGGGCTGCTCAAACGGCGGGCGCTCAGCTCTGATGGCGGCGCAGAGGTATCCGCTGGAATTTGACGGCGTAATCGCGGCAAATCCAGGCTTTAGACTTTCGCGCGCGGCGATCGCGGAGCAGTGGGATAACCGACAGCTTATGAAGATCGCGCCTAAAAACGCCGCGGGGGATAAAATTTTTGCAAACGCCCTTACGCAGGAGGATTTGGATAAGCTAAGCAGGGCGGTTCTGGATAAATGCGATGCGCTAGACGGCCTAAAAGACGGAATCATCGGCGCTTGGGAGCATTGCGAGTTTGATCCTAGCGGACTTGATCTGCCCAAAGATAAAATTTCTGCGATAAAGGCGATATTTGAGGGCGCAAAAAATAGTAAGGGCGAGCAAATTTACAGCGGCTGGTTTTACGATGCCGGGGTAAATCAGCCTGGCTGGCGCATGTGGAAGCTTGGCGACTCGCAAAGCGCCGAGCCAAATGCTAGAAATATCGTGCTCTCAAAGGGTTCGATGAATTATTATTTCTTGACGCCGCCGCAACCGGAGTTTGATCTGATGGGCTTTGATTTTGATAAGGACGTAGAGCGAACGTTCGAGACCGCGGCGATAAACGATGCGATTTCGACCAAGCTTGATAGCTTCCGCGCTAACGGCGGTAAGCTCATTATCGTAACGGGCGTTTCCGATCCCGTGTTTTCGGCGATGGATCAGCGCGATTGGTTCAAAAAGCTAGTGGAAACGAGCGCGAATGCGGACGAATTTGCGCGATTTTTTGCCTTGCCAGGGATGAATCACTGCGGCGGCGGTAACGGCATCGATGACGTCGATCCGCTAAGCGCGCTTGAAGCGTGGCGCGAGCAGGGAACGGCTCCATCTAGCCTGCTAGGCAAAAGCACGAGTCGCGCCGGTAAGCAGATCCCGATCTGCGCGTATCCAAAAGTCGCTATCTACGTGGGTGGCGACGAAAACAACGCGAGCAGCTTTGAATGCAGATAAAATTTATTTAAAGGAGTAAAGATGAGAGGTAAAATTTTAATTGCGGCCTTTGCGGCGGCGCTTTTGTGCGGCTGCGCGGCGCACGATGCAAAGCTGGGCAAGGCGGCAAATGCAATGAATGAGAGGAGTGAAAGCGCGGCTGCGGACTGCAGCACGAGTGAGGACGTCTGCAAGGTGCCCGCCGTGCAGGGGCCGATGGTAGGCGGCGGCACGGATGAGCACGGCTGCTTAGTCGCCGCAGGGCAAAGCTTTTCAAAGATCAAGAATGGCTGCGTGCAGGTCTTTGACGTCGCGGACGTGAGGTTAGATGATCCGGATAACGCTACGCTTGCGATCTACGGGATATTTTCCGCAGATAAAAGCAGGGTAGAAATTTTTTGGGCGAGCTTGCCGCAGAGCGAAATTTTAAGTAAAGTTAAGGGCGGCTACTACGTCTCGAAGGACGGCAAAATTTCGCTGCTAAAAACAAAAAGCGGCAAGGGCTATAAGATCCACAGAAAATAGTGGGTAAAATTTTTAAGCCCGTTAAATTTCGCGCGCCGCGAAAGAATTTAATCCAAGCGCGCCGAGGCTTAGGCTCGCTCAGTAGAGCTTAAGACGAAATTTAGGGGGCTACTACCGAGCGATTTTCGCGCCGCCGATAAAATTTAATCAAAGGAGCAAAAATGGGAAAAACGGCTTTGGTCGTGGGCGCTACGGGAGCGGTCGGGCGCGAGATCGTGCGAGGGCTTTGCAAAAGCCAAAACTACGATAAACTCGTCGTTTGGGCGCGCAGAGAGCTGAAATTTAGCCACGAAAAGCTTGAGGTGCAGATCGTAAATTTCGACAAAATCAAAGAGATAGAGCCGCGAGGCGTAGACGAGATTTTCTGCGCGCTTGGCACGACGATGAAGCAAGCCGGCAGCCGCAGGCAGTTTTACAAAGTGGACGTGAGCTACCCCGTAAACACCGCAAAATGGGGCATCGCCGCGGGCACTCGCCGCTTCGTGCTCATCTCCGCCTACGGCGCAGACGAACGGTCGAGATTTTTCTACATGAGGGCAAAGGGCAAGGCCGAGAAAAAGATCGGCGCGCTGGGCTATGAAAGCCTGCAAATCGCCAGGCTGCCCGCGATAAAAAGCGAACGTAACGAGCTGCGCCTCAGCGAGCTCTTTACGATCTGGTTGTTCGGGCTTTTGCCGAGGGGCGTCTTAGCGAACTACCGCCCGATGAGCGCGCAAAACGCGCGCCACCGTCATCGCCACCGCTCAAACGGACGGCAAGGGCGTGCAAATTTATCATCCAAAAGAGTTTGCGTAGTAGCTCGAATTTGATGGGCTTGTAGGATTGGGCAAATTTTGCAAGCCCTCGCCTCTTAAATTTATCCACGGATAATTAAATTTACGCGATTGCCTCGGCGAGCGTTTAAATTTACCGCTACCTAAAAGCGAAATTTGATAGAAAATTTGGGGCTTTGACTTCCGTGCGCGTTGGCGTTTTTGCGCGTTTATCGTTCCCGGCGCGCGGGTTCAAATTTAGCGCGGCGGACGAGGTTTGAGCTAAAAAGCTAGCGCCGAAAATATCCAAAGCCGACAAAACGCCAAAAATAGTGACAAACCTGCAAAGAGGCGCCGAGGGCAGGTACGTTAGCTGAAAATTTAACGGAAAAAGAAGGAAAAAGAATATGAAAAATTTTAATCAATCGACAAAGCTGTGCGAGATTTTGGGCATCAGCTTGCCTATCGTGCAAGCTCCGATGAATAACATAACAAACGCCGCATTAGTAGCTGCCGTATCAAATGCCGGCGGAATGGGCGTGCTGGGGCCAAATGCCGGCAGAGACGCTGAAAATTTAAATACGAAAGAGCGATATAAACGAGAATTTGAACGCATAAAGGCGCTAACCGATAAACCTTACGGCGTAAATATCGTTTGTCGAAACGATAATGACAAAAAATATGCGCTAAAGGTTATGGAAACGGCATTTGAGGCTGGCGTAAAGGCGTTTTTCTTTGTCGGCATTGTGGAAACGGAGCTATTTAAATTTATCAAAGATAACGGCGGAGTTTTGGTGCATAGGGCGCTTACGCCAAGCGCAAATTCGGCTCGCGCGGCACAAGAAGAGGGCGCAGATATTATAATTGCCACGGGATACGATGAGGGTGGAGTGCTCCCGCAAAATAAAATAGGTACTTTTAGCATCGTGCCGATCATCGCCGATGCCGTGAGCGTGCCCGTGATGGCTGCGGGCGGGATAAACGACGTTAGAGGCGTACGAGCAGCCTTTGCACTTGGGGCTAGCGGTGTTTACGTGGGTACTAGATTTATCGCTAGCACCGAGTGCCCGGCAGCGCAACCGGCAAAAGAGAGCATCGTATCTATGGGCTCTAGCGAGCTATTTTTTGTTTCGGACTATCAACGCGTAGTGCCGAGTAAATTTGCCAAAGAGCTAAACGCAATGTATCTAAACGGCGACAAGGAAGTAGTGGCGCAAAAAATCGAGCGACTAAATCCGCTAAGGCTTGCAATGATAGACGGCGATATAGAAAACGGCATAATATACGTAAATTCGGGTATTAGCTTAATAAAAGAGATAAAAAGCGCCAAAGAAATCGTCGGCGAGCTTATGGCCGATTTTATTTAAATTTGCCAAATTTAGGGCATTATCGGCAAAAAATAAAATTTAAATTTTATCAAATCAAAGGAGAAAAAATAACATTAAAACCTGTCGAACTTCACAAGGCGTATCGCTTGATAAAATCACGGGCCGACCGTCATGGTCTCGGCCGAATTTGACGGCGTGCGGGACGTGATGAGCGCGTCATGGGTCTGCCCTCTGGACTACGACAAGCTAACGGCCGTCATAGGCGCGGGCTCTTTTACCCGCTCGCTTTTTGAAAAGAGCGGCAAATTCGCCGTGCAAGTCCCTTTCGTCTCTCAAGCGCAGCTGGTGGCCAAAATGGGCACGATAAGTATGCGCGCCGACGCGGGCAAGCTTGAGGGCGTGGAGATGTTTTACGAGCAGGGCGTGCCTATGGTGCGAGGCTGCGCGGCATGGCTCGTTTGCAAGCGTATCCCCGAGCCTCACAATGAGCAGAGCTATGATCTTTTCATCGGCGAGGTCGTCGCGGCGTATGCGGACGAGAGGGTCTTTGACGGCGGGCACTGGCTGTTTGAAAAGATCCCTGACGAGTTAAAGACGCTCCACTACGTCGCCGGCGGTCGGTACTATCTGGACGGCAAAGCGGTAGATACCAAGCGCACGCCGATAAGCGACGAATAAAACGCCCCGCAAAACGCGGGCGAGTTTATAAATTTAAGATGAGTTCGCACGTGAATACGCGGCGAGCTTCGGTAAAATTTCAAGCCAAAGAATCTAAAAAGGATAGAAAATGAAAAAATATATCGTCATCACCGGCGCAAGTTCGGGTATCGGAGCGGCCGCGGCAAAGGCGTTTGCGAGGCGCGGAGAAAATTTGATCCTAATCGCGCGCAGAGCGGAGCTGCTGCAAAGCTTAAAGGACGAGATCGCTAAAATATCGCCTGAATCAGACGCCCTCGTTAAAATTTGCGACCTTGCACGCAGCGAGAACGTCCTAGCGCTTTGGGACGAGCTAAAAAGCTACGAGCTAAAGGCGCTAATTAATAGCGCTGGCTTTGGAGATTTTGGCTTAGTGGGAGAGCAGGATTTACAAAAAACGGTAAGAATGATAGACCTAAACGTAACCGCACTCGCGATACTTTCGAGCTTATTTACGCGAGATTACAAACGCAAACAAACTCAGCTTATAAACATCTCCTCCGTGGGCGGCTATTTTCTGGCACCCGGCGTCGTGCCGTATTGCGCTACAAAATTTTTCGTAAGCGCTTTCACCGAGGGTTTGAGCCACGAGCTGGCGCAGGATAAAGAGGCCAAAATGCAGGCTAAAGTTCTAGCTCCCGCCGCGACTAAAAGCGAGTTTTGCGACGTAGCTTCGGGAAAGCGCGGATTTGATTACGATGCGGCGTTTTCGCAATACCACAGTAGCGAACAAACGGCAGAATTTTTGCTCACGCTTTACGATAGCGATGCATGCATCGGAGAGGTGGATTTGGCTAGCTTCGAATTTAAACTTAGCGAACCGAAATTTAATTATATAGCAGCCGCCAAATAGCGGATCGGGTGAGGCGCAAGCTCACTTATAGCTTGCGCTGTTAAGTTGCTTCTTTACGTGCGAGCAGGACTTGATTAGCTTCGTAGCGACAAACTGCGCAGGCAGGTGCCTTTGAATTTTACGCATTTATAGATCGTGCGACGTGCCATGCCGCGCAGACGATATGCGCGTAAAATTTAGAATAACGTAGCGCCGGAGTTAAATTTGACTGCAAAGCGCGTTAAAATTTAAAGAAATTTAAGGAGTGAAAATGGGAAAATCCGCCTTAGTGCTAGGCGCTACGGGCGTCGTAGGCAGGGAGCTGGTGCGCGAGCTTTGCGAGAGCTCGGGTTACGATGAGGTAGAGGCGTGGGTGCGCCGCGAGATAGGCTTTTGCCGCCCTAAGCTTCGCGCGCGGATCATTGATTTTGAGGGTATCTCGGATATCGCGCCACATAAATTTGATGAAATTTTTTGTGCGCTAGGTACGACGATGAAACAAGCGGGCTCGCGCGAGGCGTTTTTGCGCGTGGACGTGGACTACGTCTATGCCGCAGCAAAGTGGGGCAGGGCAGCGGGCGTACGGCGCTTTGTGCTTGTATCATCTCCGGGTGCGAACGAGGGCTCGCCAAGCTTTTATCTACGCGCCAAAGGTCAAATCGAGCAGCGCGTGAGCGAGCTTGGTTTTGAGGACTTCCAGATCGCTCATCTGCCGTTAATCCTCGGTAAGAGATCTGACGCTCGCCCGATAGAGCGGATCGCAGGGGGTGGTTTTTAAACTGCTGCCTGTATGCATGCTCGGCAAATTTAGACCGCTTAGCGGCGCAAGTATCGCCCGCTGCGAGCGTGATTTTTAGCTCAAAATCCTATAAAAATTCGCTCATTTTTTCTCTTTATTTTGTTTGATCTCCTCAAGACTTAGACCGCTTTTACCGATGCTGTCCATACCGAGCGTTTCGATCATTACGAGTATTGCGGCTGGGTCTTTGTCTAATACGCGTGCTAGCGTGTCCGTAATCTCGGCGATGATTTGCTTTTTTTGCTCTTTTGTAGGCTCTGGAGCGGCTACTTTTATATTTACGAATGGCATTTTCTCTCCTTAAATTTGATAAAGCAGGGCTAATTATATCAAATTTTAGCCTGTTACCCGTCTCGCTTGCGTTCTAAAATTTAAGTAGATATATTAGAATTTAACTTTAAATTTGATTTAAAGCTAGTATGATTATTATGTGATTTGGTAGTAGTAAAATTTGATAAATTTACCCAAAAGGAGCGAATATGCGTAAGAATTTTTTCGGTTCTATCGTTTTGGCTGCGGCCTTAGCGGGCGGCGCGTTTATAGCGGTGCCGCAGACGGCGAGTGCGGGCGTTTTAGCGCATCAGGTAAAAACTCAAGGCGAACTTGGCTCGGTGTTTATCAACCCATACGACGTGGCGCCTCTAACGGCCGTCATCGATAGGGCGGGCAAGGACATCAAGGATATCCACGTGCGGGTGCTAGGAAAACCTAACGGCGGCATCGACATCGCCTATAACGTCTCCGAGCATGCGCTACTGACGCACGACGGCGTGCCGATCTGGGGGCTGTATCCCGACTATCTAAACGAGGTCGAAGTAAGCTACGTTTTTAACGGCGAAAAGAAGGTCGAAAAGTATAAAATTTACGCTCAGCCGATCGTGACGTATAGCCGCGATTATAGATTTAGCCACATGCAAAAGATGAAGGTCAAAAAGGTCGATCCCGCGTTTAAAAACAGGCTCTATCTCATCAACAACACGATCACGAGCGTTTATAAGCCGCTTGATTGGAAAAACGGCGGTGCGGCTAGCTGGAATGATTTCACCGAAAATTTCGTCGTCGATACTCAGGGCGAGGTCAGATGGTATCTGGACTATCAGAAATTTTACGACCGCAGCGAGCGCAGAGTGATGGACGGCGGCATGATGATGGGCTTTCACCAGCTGCCAAACGGCGATCTTAGCTGGGGCATGGCGCAGCGATATATGCGCTACGATATGATGGGCAAGGAGGTGTATAATCGCGAGCTGCCGCGCGGCTACATCGATCTTAGCCACGAGGTGATGCCGCTTAAGGGCGATCACTTGCTGCTTCGCGTTGCCAAATATAACTACCATCATCCTGACGGCAGAATTTCGCACACGATCAGAGATCACATCATCGAAGTGGATGGCAGCGGCAAGGTCGTGGACGAGTGGGATCTGAATGAAATTTTTGGTAAAAACGTCTACCGCAGCAACCTCATCAAGGCTCTTGACGCTCGTGCCGTATGCCTAAATATCGACATGGACGCCAAAGAGATCAAAATAAGCGACGATCTGCCTTTCGGCGATGTGACATCGACCGGCACGGGACGCAACTGGGCGCACGTAAACTCGATCTCATATGACCCTAGCGACGACGGCATCATCCTTTCGCTTCGCCACCAAGGCATAGTTAAGATCGGCCGCGACAAAAAGGTAAAATGGATCCTCGCATCGCCTGAGGGCTGGAGCGCGGACTTTAAAGAAAAAGTGTTAGTGCCCGTCGATAAAAACGGCAACAAAATCAAATGCGAAAACTCAAAATGCGAGGGCGATTTTGACTGGTCGTGGACGCAGCACACCGCGTGGCTCACTCCGCGCTACGACAACAAGGGTAGCGTAAAGCACATCAGCGTATTTGACAACGGCGACGGCCGCGGCATGGAGCAGCCTGCGCTAAAAGAGCAAAAATACTCTCGCGCGGTCGAGTACAAGATCGACGAGCAAAAGGGCACCGTCGAGCAGACGTGGGAGTTTGGCAAGGAGCGCGGATTTGACTTCTATAGCGCGGTTACTAGCAACGTGGAGTGGCAAAAGGATAAAAGCACATACTTCATCTCAAGCTCAAACGTCTATCTGCTAAAGCCCGATAAAACGATCAAAATGGTACTCGTGGAGATCGATCCGAAGAGCAACGACATTAAATTTGAAATGGACGTGGAGTCTGCGTCTAGAGACGACGTAGCCTATCGCGCGCTGGTGATTGATCCAAATATCTTTGATTATTAAAATTTCGCGGTAGGTTGAAATTTGGCTTTTAAATTTCACCTACTGCTTTGGTGTGGATAGAATTTTGCAAATTAAGCGCGAAATTTTAAATTTTTATGTAAGATGAATTTTTTAGCAAAGGAGCTAAAATGGAATTTGTAAGCTTAAATGACGGCAATAAGATGCCGGTTTTGGGATTTGGCGTATTTCAGGTAGATCCGAAAGAGACGCAAAGATGCGTTGAGGATGCGATCTCGGTCGGCTACCGCAGCATTGATACGGCAAAGGCGTATTTCAATGAAGAAAGCGTTGGTGCAGCAATTAAGACGGCTCTTGCAGGCGGGTTAAAGCGCGAGGAGCTGTTTATCACTACTAAGCTTTGGATCAGCGACGCAGGTGAGGAGCGCGCGCTAAAGGCCTTTGATGCGTCGATGAAAAAGCTAGGGCTTGACTACCTCGACCTTTATCTTATCCACCAGCCATATGGCGATATTTATGGCTCATGGCGAGCGATGAAACGTTTGCGCGATGAGGGCCTTGTTCGCTCTATCGGCGTTAGCAACTTCTACGCCGATCGGATCGTCGATCTGTGCGAAAATAGCGGCGTCATCCCTGCCTTAAACCAGCTTGAGTGCCATCCATTTTATCAGCGTGAAGCATTAAAGCGCACGCTTGAGGATTACGGCATAGCATTTGAATCGTGGGCTAGCTTTGCCGAGGGCAAAAATGATATATTTAAAAACGCCGTGCTAAGCGGTATCGGTGAAAAATATGGCAAAAGCTCGGCTCAGGTTATTTTGCGCTGGTTAATCCAGCGTGGTATCGTCGTCATTCCAAAGAGTGTAAAAATAGAGAGGATGAAGCAAAATTTCGACATTTTTGATTTTACGCTTGCGCCTGATGATATGGCTGCCATTGCTGCGCTTGATACAGGTAAGACGCTATTTTTTGATCACGCAGATCCTGAGCGCGTAAAGTGGATAATCCATGCCTTTGATAAGTAAAATTTATTAAATTAAAGCGGATTGCATGCTTTAAAATTAAGCTGCGAGCGTGCAATCCTTGCTATTAAATTTGAGCTTGAGCGAGATCAGAGATAGAGCTTGCGGCGATAAATTAGCCCGCTTGCTCAAGCGGCGTGATGGCGTAGCCTGCTATTTTATATATTTTCTGTGGGAGCCGCCTTGCCTTTGTCCGCTTTAATCTCAAATTTACCCTTTATTTTATACAATCTTTGAAATTTACCGCAAAGGAATTTTATGAAAATCGCTAAATTTTTAAGAATTTTAGCCGCCGTTTGCTTGCTTGGCTCGGGTGCAAACGCGCTAGAGGTGGGAGTTAATTATCAAGTGCTACAAAAGCCGCTAAACGTGCCGAAAAACAGCGTCGTTAAAATTTTTAACTACGAGTGTCCGCACTGCTATGCGTTCGACAGGACGGTCACACCACAACTGATGAAAAAGCTTGAGGGGACGGAGTTTTTGCCGTGGCACCTAAAGACCAAAGGCGTGTTCGGACAGACGGCGAGCGGTGTATTTGCAGCGCTCATCGTGCTTGATGAAAAAGACGATGTGAGCCTGCTAAGCGATGAGTCAAAATTTAAAAAGGCGAAATTTGCGATTTACAAAGCGATCCACGACAAAAAGGATGATTTCGGCGGCGGTAGCGACAAACAAAGGTTCATCAAAACTGCGTTGGATGCTGCAGGCGTGAGCATGAGCGAATACGAAGCCGCGCTTGCTAGCAAAAAGGCGCAGGCTCTGCTCGCGCAATGGGACGCGGGCTACGAAGTCGCAGTGATTTCGGGCGTGCCGGCATTTGTCGTCAGTGGCAAGTATCTCTTAAACACGGCTTCGTTCGGCTCCGTCGATGAAATGGCCGCCGCGGTAAAAGAGCTGCTGGCGAAATAGGTCTTGTCGCGTTAAATTTAGCCGCGCCAAAGCAAGTTTCGTTTTATGCACCGCGTTAAATTTGGCGGCGGGGCTTTCAGTAAATTTTATCGCTAAGTCGTGCGGAACGATAACTACTAAATTTTACGTTTTCAAGGCACAGATCTCGGCGAGTAAAATTTGAGCTAAAATTTACAAATTTGACTTGAAATTTAGGTGCAAAAAGTTAAGGCGAAGTATTTTTGTCATAGACGAGGCGGATGAGCAAGGGCAAAGGAGCGTATAATATAATACGCGACTGCAGCCCGTAGCGAAATCCAACGAAGTATAGGGCAAAAAGCCAAGCCGCAAAGTTAAATTTGATCGCCGCTTAGCATTATGTATCCGCTCTCGCTGATATTTTTAAATTTAACCCCCAGCTCCCGCTTCAGCCTCAGCACGACGTTTTGTATCGCGCCCTTGCTCGTTTGCTCGCCCTCATAGACGAACTCCTCGATCATCTCGTAGCTCACGAGTTTGTTTAGATTGTATGCAAAGAGCCAAAAGAGCTTGTTTTGCAAAAATGATAGATAGATCTCCTCGCCGTTTTTGTAGATCTTTTCTTTGGTGAGATTTATGCTCGTTTGCGAGCCCAGACGCACGAGCTTTTCGTCCTTTTCGTAGGTTAGAGCTACGAGCAGACGGCAAAGCGCGGCGATATCGACGGGCTTTTTTAGAAACGACGCCGCGCCGTGCTCAATGCTTTTAATGAGGTTGTCGTCGGTGTCGTAGGAGGTAAAGACGATAAATTTTTGCGCCGGTTTGATGCGCATCATCTCCTTCATCATCTCAAAGCCGTTCATCGCGGGCATGTGGATATCGGTGATGACGACGGCGGGGGCTAGCTTTTTAAAGCGCTCTAGCCCCTCCAGCCCGTCGCCCGCGCCCCAGACGCTTAGGCAGTAGGGCTTTAGCCCGCCTATTAGCAGCTCCCTTGCGATCTCGTCGTCCTCGACGATGAGGACGGTTAGGTCTTTAAGCAGCTTTAAATGCTCTTGCATCTCACTCCTTTAAATTTATCTCAAAGCTCAGCTCAAACGTCGTCGGATCGCCCGCGCTTAGAAGCCTAATGTCGCCTGAAAGCTTTTCGTTTGCTAGCTTTTTGCCAAAATACAGCCCGATGCCACTTCCTTGCTTTTTGGTAGTTTTTGGCTGGGTTAAAATTTTATCCCGAGCCGCCTTGCTCACGCCGCTGCCGCAATCTGTGACGGCTATCTTGCACATGCCGTTTTCAAATTTGACGTCCAAAAAAACCTGCCGCTTGGCGATCTGCTCTTTGTATCGCTCCACGACCGCGTCCTTAGCGTTGTGAATGAGGATGAGTAAAATTTGCTGCACGATGCCCATGCGCTGCGTGGCCTCTTCGTCTTTAAACTCGCGCAAGCTTACTGAGACGTTTGCCTTGCTAAGCTCGGTGTGCATGAGCTTTAGCAGGTCTTTGATGCAGCGCTGCACGCTAAATTTTTGCGGAGCGTCGCTGCTTTTATAAAAATTTCTAAAAATCTCGATCGTATCGCTTAAAAGCACGGTCGCGGCCTGCCCCTTTTGCAGCATATGCTCTAGCGTGGCGGCGTCTAGTTTGCCGTCTTTTTGTAGCATAAGTAGGCTTGAGATCATCAAATTTAGCGAATTTACCGGCTGGATAAACTGATGATTTATGCCGCTGATTAGCTCGCCTGCCTCGCTCATACGCGCTTTGTGCTTGAGCAGGGCTTCATAGTCGTCTTGCAGGTTTTTGATTTTTGAGTACATAAAGTTATGTAAGAAATTTGCCACCAGCGCCAGCGCCGCGAACGCAAAAAGCAGGATGAGAGCATTTTTTAGTACGGAGTTAAGCAGCGCGGCGAGCTCTTTTTCATTATCCGTTCCTGCGCCGATGAACCAGTTTAGCGTGGGGATCTCGGCGACGGAGATGAAATTTGAGCCGATATTTAGGCTCGTGATATCTTCGTCACGTAGAAAAAGCTCTTTAAATTTATCCTCGATCTGCTTTTTTAGCGCCGCGTCCTTCATCGGCGTTAAAATTTCGCCGCCGTGCGTGACGATAAAGGCGTAGGTATCGGGCGCGAGTTTAAATTTTTCCATATTTTTTAGTATATTTTGCAGCTTCACCACGCCGCAAAACACCCCCGCAAACGAGCCTCCGTCCAGCACGGGCACGCATAAATTTAGCGTCGGCTCGCCCAAGGTTTTATGGCGCTGCATAAAATTTACCGTGGGCGCGAGTGTGTTTTTGGTCTCTTCAAACCACACAAGCCCCGTGCGAAGGCTCTTTGGCATCGCTTCATTGTCGCCCAGCTCCTTGCCGTCCACGAAGATCTCCCCGTCCTCGCGCAAAAACTGCAAAGCGTCGAATTCCGCGGAGTTTTCTTTAAAAAGCCGTATGAAGCCGCCGAGCTTTTCGTCGTCTCGTATCGCGCCTGCGTTTTGCATAAATTTAGCCGCGCGCACCAGAGAGTGCAGCCGCTCATCCAGCCAAAACGAGAAATTCCCGACCATATTTTCGCTAGCGGCGATCTTGTTTTTATCCGCGAGCGTCGTGATCTGCGCCTTGGCGTCCTCGTAGTTTTTCACGCCCAAAAGCACCACGGAAAGGCTTGCGAAAATGATGATGAAGTAGATTTTAAAATTATGTTCGCGTAAGGCTTTCATGCGGCGAGTATAGCAAAATCGGTCTAAATTTAGACCGATTTAAGCTTTTTTGAGGGTTAAAATTTTGCAAACGAACATCGCGGCGAGCACGACGAAGCAGACACCAAAGCCGATGAGCGTGCAGTCGGCCATCGACATAAATTTGATTGATGGGATCAGGTACCAGCCGTCCTGATAAAGGTCCACGAGATACTTCTGAAAGTCGCTTAGCGTGACGCCCTCGGGCACCAGCGGACTGTCGTAGCCGCAGTCGCCAGTAGGCAAAAACCAATCGGGCGCCCACCGCTCAAGCGGCAAGCCGAACGGATAGTGCGGCTCGGTCGAGCAGCCCTGCACGCCGAACGGATCGTCGCCATGCACGGCGTCGTGGATCTTGGCGAGTTTTACGCTATACATTATGCCCTGAATCGCGCCCCAAAAGGCTAACAGGTAGCCAAGTGCCGCGAGGAGCAAATTTTTGGGATTTACGATCGCGACCAGGCCTCCTAGCGCCATGCACAAAAAGGCAAAGCGGATATAGACGCACTGCTCGCAAGGCGGCATATAGACGTAGTTTTGAAACAGCGAGTGCGCGAGGATAACAAGCCCCGCGCTCACTGCTACGAGGATCGCCCACGGCAGACGGCTATCTGCGAATTTCGCTATTTTTTCCGCAAATTTCATGCCTGCGCCCTATTTTTTGAGCAGCTCTTCAATTAGCTGCGCCATGCCGTCGATTGAGCTGATGGACTTCGTCATTATGAGGTATTTGCCGTTTACGACAAACGCCGGCACGCCCTGGATCTTGGCTACGTCGTAGCTCTCGTCCCATTTTTTAAGCAGTTCGGCGACCTTTGGGTCCTCTAGCTTTTTTTGATAGTCCGCTTCGCTGATACCCGCCGCATCAAGCCCCGTCTTTAAAAACGCAGCCTCGTCCTTGCCGTCGCTCCAGCGCTGCTTTTGATCGTGATAGGCTTTGTAGTAGGCAAATTTAGCCTTTTTAAACAGCGAGTTTTTATCTAGCAGACTCACGCCTTTTTCCTCGTCCATCACGACTAAGACGGCAAAAATTTTACTCGCCGCCTCGCCGTATTCGCCTTTGGTTTTTAGATGAAACGGCACGTATTTTAGCCCCGCGACCTTTTCTAAGACCTTCGGCGTTACGGTTTTGTCGTATTTGTAGCAAAACGGGCATGCGTAGCTAAAGACCTTAACTAGAGTGTTTTGCTCCACGGATAGCGGCTTTTCGAGCTTTACGTAGTCCTCGCCCTCGGTAAACGCGGCTGCGCTAAGGGCGCCAAACATCGCTACGGCTAAAAAGCCTTTGCTAAATTTAGAAAGTAGATTCATGGAATGCTCCTTAAAATGATTTTGTTTGCGTTAATTTTATATTCTCTCGCCGCCGCAAAACTCACGCTAAGATAAATTTTAGATTAAATTTATAAAATTTCGACTAAATTTTGGCGCAAAAGCTAAAATTTGAAATTATTTTTTATAATTAAGCAAGTTTTAATAAACGCGTGATTTCTACGTTAGCGAGGTTGATTAAAATTACGGTATCAAATCAATTCAAAGGAGAATAAGATGAAGCGAACTCTTTCCTCATTTGCGCTAGCTGTGGCGCTTTTAGGCGGTCTAAGCACGGCCGCGCTAGCTATCGGCGGACCTAGCGGTGCGCACATCGACTACGGCATCCCTGGCAAGATCGGCGAAGTGGTCGTAAACCCATACGACATCGCGCCACTAACGGCGGTCATCAAAAACGGCGGCTACACGCTAGCAAACGCGAAAGTCACCATCGTGCCAAAACCGGGCGGTCAAGTTATCAGCTATAAGGTCGCCGACAAGCACCTTCGCACGCACGGCGGAATCCCGGTTTTTGGGCTCTACCCAGACTATCAAAACACCGTCGAGGTCGAGTACGATAAAATTTACAAGGGCCAAACCGAGCACATAAAAGAAACCTATAAAATTTACGCTCCGGCGATTTATCTAGAAAGCTCGGGCATGCCGTCTCAAAAGGGCGCGCTGTTTGATAAAATCGAAGTCGTGAAGGCTCCGAGCGCTAAATTTGCTAACCGCCTCTACTACGTAAATAACTTCGTAAATAAAACCGGCAAGGGCACCAAAGTCGTGTGGAACAACCCCGCAGGCGGCGCGATCGAGTGGAACTACAGCCCCAATAACTTCATCCTAGACACCAAAGGCGAAGTGCGCTGGTACCTGGAGCCGAGTAAAATTTACGACCTCAAACAGCCCTTTAGCGCGGGCGTCATGATGGGCTTTAAACAAAACGACGACGGCGCGATGACGTGGGGATATGGCCAAAGATACGCAAAATACGACATAATGGGGCGCGAAATCTTTAACCGCGAGCTGCCTGCGGGCTACAACGACTTCTCGCACTCTATGGACGTAGCGCAAAACGGGCACTATTTCCTGCGCGCGGCAAATGCCAACTATAAACGCGCCGACGGTAAAAACGTCCGCACCGTGCGCGACGTCATCGTCGAGGTCGATCGCGACGGCAACGTTGTGGATGATTTTAGGCTATATGAAATTTTAGATCCGTACCGCGACATCGTGCTAAAAACTCTCGATCAGGGCGCGGTGTGCTTAAACATCGACGCTAGCAAGGCGGGCCACACCGCGAGCACGGACGAACTAGCCGCGATGGATACGAACGAAAAATGGGGCGACATCGTGGGCTCGGGGCCCGGACGCAACTGGGCACACGTAAATAGCGTGGATTATGATCCAAGCGACGATAGTATCATCATCTCCAGCCGCCACCAAGACGCCGTCATCAAGATCGGCCGCGACAAAAAAGTCAAATGGATAATGGGCGCGCACAAAGGCTGGAAGGATCAGTTTAAGGGCTACTTGCTCCAGCCGGTAGATAAAGACGGCAAAAAGATCGTCTGCGAGGACGAGTACTCAAAATGTCCGGGCTACGAGAGCGAGAAGGGTGGATTTGACTGGCAGTGGACGCAGCATACGGCATTTAGAATCGATAGCAAGTCTAAAAAGGGCGTCGTCTATCTAACCGTCTTTGACAACGGCGACACCCGCGGCATGGAGCAGCCTGCGATGGCGGGTATGAAATACTCCCGCGCGGTCGTCTATAAAATCGACGAGAACGCTAAGACCGTCGAGCAGGTCTGGGAATACGGCAAACAGCGCGGCAGCGAGTGGTACAGCTCGGTTACTTCGCTAGCGCAGTATCAAGACGACCTTGATAGCGTGATGGTTTACTCGGCGGTCGCGGGCATGCAGTTTGACATCGCCAAAGGTCGCCCCGTCGGCGTGCCTAGCCCGCATATCGACGAGTTTGAATGGGGCGCAAAAGAGCCGTCAATCGAAATAAAAATGACTAACGCGATGGGCTATCAGGCGTTTCCGTTTAGCCTAGAAAAGGCGTTTGAGAAGTAAAATTTTAAAATTTAGCGGCCGTATTTCGAGCGCGGCCGCTTTTGTTTTAGATTATGGTCAAATTCTACACATCTACTCGATAGAATTTCATCCGAATTTGCTAAATTTTATCCCTCGGTACGGCAAAATTTAGCCGAAAACATAGCTCTTTATTCTAGATAAAATTTAATCATCGGATTTGCGATTTCGCGCTCTGCTTTTGCTATAATTTCGCTCTGCTAAAATTAATAAGCGTTATTTCGGTATAGACGAGGTAGCGCACGGTTTGGATGAAATTTGCATCCCGATTGAGGGCGGGGGACGACGGGTATGAGGTTAATGCGCCCAAAGGATATTCGTGCGGCAAGGCGGCGCAGCAAAGGAGAAAGAGTGGAAAAATCTAGAAAAAAGGAACTCAAAAAGCTAGCGGCGTAGTGGCAGCGAGATGCATTTGAAAAGAGCCTGTCTATGAATAGGGCGGAGTTTGAGGGGCTATTTGAGTTCTTGGGCTAGAGCTTGGCGCATCGCGACTGCGACGGCACGCATAGGCTCATACTGGATTTTGCGAGCTCGCCGCGTGCCGAATGAGGCGGCGGTTTTGGACTTTTGCGAGCAAAACGGCGGATATTGCGACCGCGAAGTTCTAAACAACGTGCAAAATTGCTTCGAATTTTAAGGGGCTATGTGCAGAAAGACATGGTTTTGCAAGCATCGTTTCAAAAAGGCGGTGCGTAAAATTTAGTAAAATTTTAGCGGCGCGAGGGCTCAAAATAGGGCTAAAGCAATCAAAGCCGAAGGGATGGATAAATTTTAGAATGTGTGAGGGCTTAAAAGTAGGGCTAAAGCAGCATTTGCGGTGCGAGCTGCCGCCCGTGCAATAAGCATAAAACTTACCGCGCCAAACACGCGGGTCGTTTGTAGAATTAATGCTCTAGTTTTTAAATTTGACGCAAAAGTCGGGCGACCTGCCGTCAAAACGGCAATTAAAGCATGGTGTGATGGGGCTTGTATGGACTTAAGAGCGGTATTTCGCTTAATTTAACTATACAAGACGGCGCGGAGATCTGGAGTTTGCCCCCTTAAATTTGATTGCGGTAGCTATCAGGCGGACAGAGATATGCTATGGACGTTTTCATTGAGCGAGCTTGCCGCAGACGCTTTGCTGTGCGACAAGCAGGTTGATTGCAAGATTAGGAGAACTCGCACAAAGCGCTTTTGCGCGAGAGGACTTTGCTGCGGTGCCGACGTAAATTTTATCTGCGCGGCGTTTAAAATTAACCCAAAATTTCCCCGACAAAAAACAGCGCCGACATCGTAAATGTGCTGAGCGCGACGACCTTTAGCTGCCCGTCGAAATCGCGACACTCCCGCACTTTCGATACGAAAAATAGATGCCTGATAAGCGGCGCAAAGCTAACTGCGTAGAGTAGTTTTACGCCCGGCTCGCCCCGCAAAAGCGAGTAGCATAGCATCAGACTCGCTCCGCCCGCGATCAGCGCATAGTGGTAGCGCTTGGCTACGCGCAGTCCGATGCGAACGGGGATCGTGTGTTTGCCCTTGAGCGCGTCGTTTTGGATATCGCGCATATTGTTTAGATTTAGCACGGCAGTGCTTAGTATACCGCACGCGCACGCCGGCAGCAGCAGCGCCGCATCAAGCGAGCGTGCGTATAAAAAGTACGAGCCCAGCACGCTCAAAAGCCCGAAAAACAAAAACACGAAAATATCGCCAAGCCCCTTGTAGCCGTATGCGCCGGCTCCCACGGTGTAGCGGATCGCGGCATATATAGACGCGCCGCCCAGTGCCAAAAATAGCAGCACGAGGTAAAATCGCTCGCCAAATGCCAAAACGCTTAGCGCGAGGCTCGAAAATGCAGAAAGTAGCGCCGTAGCGACGATGACGCGCTTCATCTCGGCCGCACTCATCTGCCCCGTTTGGATCGCGCGGCGCGGCCCCAGCCTACCATCGTCGTCGGTGCCCTTTACCGCGTCGCCGTAGTCGTTGGCGTAGTCGCTTAGCACCTGAAACAGCAGCGTCGTAAGCAGCGCCAGTGCGAAAATATCCGCTCTAAACGCGCCCGCACCGTATGCCGCACCGCTGCCAAGCAATACGCCCGAGACGCTAAGCGGCAGCGATCTAAGGCGAGCTGATGCGTAAAGAGCCTTTGCGGTTATCATTTTTTGCCTTTTGTTGATTTTTAGAGCCGAATTTGCGGCGAACCCGAGATAAAATTTAGCGGAAAAACGCCAAAAATAATATAAATTTAGACTATTCGTAGAGTAAATTTTATTTAAATTCGCCTTTTTAATATAAATAGCGGTAAAATAGAGCCAAAAATTTTAGGAATTGTGATGAAAAAAGTTCTTACCGTTCAAGATATATCCTGCGTGGGCAAGGTTTCGCTGACCGTCGCCTTGCCGATACTAAGCGCGATGGGGATGAGCACAAGCGTGATCCCTACGGCGGTTTTATCGATGCATACGGGCTTTTCGGGCTACACCTTTTGCGATCTAAGCTCTCAAATACGCGCGATCATGGCGCACTGGAAAGACCGCGGAGTGGTATTTGACGGCATCTACACGGGCTTTTTGGGCTCGGCGGCACAGATCGAGATTATGAGCGAGCTATTTGCGAGCTTCGGCGGCGCGGGTAAGACCATTTTGGTCGATCCTTGTATGGGCGATAACGGCGTGTTTTATCCGGGCTTTAACGAGGATTTTGCCCGCATGATGGCGCTTCTGTGCGCTCAAGCCGACGTCATCACGCCCAATATCACCGAAGCCTGCGCGATCACCGGTGTGCCATACCG
The DNA here is from genome assembly GCF_937980635.1 of uncultured Campylobacter sp. Classification (GTDB taxonomy): domain Bacteria; phylum Campylobacterota; class Campylobacteria; order Campylobacterales; family Campylobacteraceae; genus Campylobacter_B. The sequence continues at coordinate 96,823 of NZ_CALJPG010000024.1, read as the reverse complement.
AGAGGGGGCGGATAGGGATTTTATCATGGATCTGCTTGCAAGGCTTCGAGAGCTGGGCGCTAGGCAGGTTATTTTAAAAGGCATCGGCTACATCGCCGATCAGTGCGGGGTTTTCAGCTACGATGCGCGCACGGGTAGGACGAATGAGTATTTTCACGAGCTGCTGCCGGTTAAATTTAACGGCACCGGCGATATTTTCGCAGCCGTAGCCTTCGGCGCGATAATGCGCGGCAAGTCGCTAGAAACGGCGGTTCGAATCGCTGCGGACTTCGTCGTAAGCACGATCAAGGAGACAATGAGCGACGAGGAGCGCAAGGACTATGAAGGGGTCGATTTCGAAGCGATAATTCCCGAGCTGGTGAGGAAAATCTAAGTTCTAGACGGATTTGGAACTCGCCGCGCGGACAGAGGATTTGTGGGAGAGCTTTAAAATTTTACCGCAAAAGGAAATTCCTAAATTTCATCTGCGGCGTGAAATTTTAAAATTTCAAAATTATGTGTCGTGTGGGGCATGGAATTTTATAGGCGACGTGGAATTTTAGAATTTATGCATTGCACGGGCTTATAATTTTATCTCCTGCATAAAATTTTAAAATTTGCACCGAAGTAAAGATGCGAAATTTATCGCTAGCACGGAATTTTAAACGCAAGGCTACAACGAATTTATCTGCTTGTGAGCTTGAACTGCATTTTGAAGTTTTGCACAAAATATGCTTAAAATTTTATTCCCACAAGCCGTGCGCCATGCACTTATAAAATAATTTCAAAATTTATGAGTAAAATTTAGATTAAAATCCGTATTTAAATCCCGATTAAAAATCCTGTGAAAATACTATATTTATTTAAAATTTTAATGGCACTAAATTGCAATATCTGATAGCGAAAAATGAGATAATACGGAAAATTTTATGCAATATCAAGCATCAATGAGGCACACCATAGGATTACTATAAGCGGAAGCGATGCGGATAAGATAAATACTTGCACAGAAAAAGAAGGATTGTAATAGCAAAGACGATTGGAATTCGAATGTGTAAAAAAACACTTAATTAAATTTTTCTAAGCATTTAGTGAGATTATGAAATTTTAAAATTTAAATTAAGAAGGACGGCATAGTCGTAAAATTTAAATATGAGCGTTGCGTAAAATAGCCGCGGAGCGGATCGGCTAGCTTCGCTAAAAGCGGCGTATAAAGGGTAAATTTAAAATCGGAGCTTTGCCGAATTTTAAATTTACCCGATTTGCCTCTCTATGAAATTTATTCACCCAGGAAGTATTTCAGATCCGCCTGCGCGTCGCCGCTGATTAGGCGAAGGCCGAAATTTTGCACCAAAAAGCCCAAAATTTCGTCGTTGAAAAACTCAGGCACCGTAGGGCCCACGTTGATGTTCTTAACGCCTAGGCTAAATAGCGCAAGCAGGATGATGACCGCCTTTTGCTCCATCCACATCAGCACGATCGAGACTGGCAGATCGTTTACCGCGATGCCCGTAGCCTCGCTAAGCGCCAGGGCGATCTTGACCGCGCCGTTGCTGTCGTTGCACTGGCCAAGGTCGATATAGCGCGGAAGCTCGGTGCCGGGCACGTTTCCGAAATCCACGTCGTTGAAGCGGAATTTGCCGCAGCTAGAGGTCAAAATCACGCAGTCTTTCGGCAGGCTAAGCGCTAGCTCGCGGTAATACTCGCGTCCTTTGCCCGGCGCGTCGCAGCCTGCGATGACGAAAAAGCGGCGGATTTTGCCCGATTTGATCGCGTCTAAAATTTGCGGCGCAAGGCTTAAAATCGTCTTGTAGTGTCCGCCCGTCACCAAGCTCTCGTCGCTGTCCATGCTCACGTCGCCGCACGCAAGCGCGCACTCGATGAGCGGCGTAAAATCGTCGTTTTGGATATGCTTGATCCCGTCTGTGCCAGCGATAGAGTAGCCAAACAGCCTGTCTGCGTAGCTACAGGACGAGCGAAGTGGCACGATGCAGTTCGTGGTCATCAAAATCGCGCCTTTAAATTCGTTAAAAAGCTTCGTCTGATCGAACCACGCCTTGCCGACGTTGCCCTTTAGGTGCGGATACTTGCGAAGCTCCGGATAACCGTGCGCAGGAAGCATCTCGGAGTGGGTGTAGATGTTGATGCCCTTGCCTTCGGTCGCTTTTAGTAGCGCCTCAAGAGCGTGCAGGTTGTGTCCGCTGACCAAAATCGCCTTGCCCTCGACCTTGTTTTGACTAACCTTAACCGGGGTCGGTACGCCGAATTTTGCGGTATGCGCCTCGCTTAAGATATCCATCATCTGCACGCCCGCGCTTCCGACGGCCATCAGCTGCGCGATATGCTCGTCAAAGTTAAAATTTGAGTTCGTCAGCGTGAAATACAGCGTGTCCGCCATAACGGTATCGACCGCGCTAGTATCGGCGCCGAGCTCACGGGCGTGGTGGCGGTAGGCGCTAAGGCCCTTAAGTCCGAAAACCATAGTGTCTTGAAGCAGGCTTAATGTGGAATTTTTGCCACAGGTACCGCGGTCTTGGCCCTTGGCGCCGCAGCCCTCGGGCGCACTCATTTGGCACTGATGACAGAACATCTCTAGATTGTCGCTCATAGAAATCCTTTATAAAAAATTTAGTTGGTAATTTTAAGATTTTATTTAGGCAAAAAAATTGATTATAATCAATAAATGGCTAAATTTTATCAAAGTTGCTCCTAAAATGAGAACGATTTGAAATTTAAATCTTTGCGGCATGCGGTGCAAATAGCGCAACGAGCGTGCTGCTGTGAAGCAAACGCCTATAGCTGTATACTATCGCGAAGTAAACGCTTACGACTAAATTGCTGCCGAGCACGCGATTTTGCGACGATACACTCTCCTCTAGTCGAGCGTTTTAAGTAAAAGCGTATTTAAGCCGACCTAAACGCGGCTCTGCATTATATTCTAGCACTTAATCGGAATCTACGATATGGGTTTAAATATAAGTAAATTATTATAAAATCTTTAAAATATTTAATTAAATTTTCATTTAAAGGTTATTATAATTAAACAATTTTTTTATAAAAACCAAACCATAAAGAAAGGGATCGTATGAGAAAGTTAAATTTCAAAGGAGCCCATGTGTTGTCTGCAGCAGTTTGCGCCGTGTTATTTACAAATGTCTGTGAAGCACAGTATATAGAACCCGGCAAAGTAGGCGATATAAAAAGCTGGGAGACGGACGAGTATAAAGCATACTGGGGTCCAAGTAGCATGAACGCATCGGTAGCCTACGCCAAAGGTGCCACCGGTAGAGATGTAAAACTGGGCGTAGTCGATTCGGGCATGCTTTTAAGTCATCAAGAATTCGCAGGAGGCAGGGTTACGGGGGCGACCGCGAAGGGCGAGTACTCCAAAGACGGCATGCGTTACCCAGACGCAGAATTCGGCAACGCGCCCTTTAAACAAAAAGGCAGCGACGAAAAAGACAAGACGGACAAGGGTGAATTCAAAAAAGGACAAAAATTTGAAACTAACGGCGATTGGATAGCCGGCATAAACGACTCACACGGTACTCACGTAGGAGGCACAATAGGGGCAAATCGCGACGGAAGCGGCACGCACGGAGTGGCATGGGAGTCGAGATTATACTCGGGAAATACAGGCGGAAACGACGGCATGACCTACGGCCCAAATCAAGACTACGGATACTTCTACGCCGTATATAACGAGCTTGCTAAATCGGGCGTAAGAGCGATAAATAATAGCTGGGGATCAAACAGAAGAGTAAATTCCTCCTATCCGGGCGCGGAAGGTTACAGCGGGATTCCCGGTACGGCGGCTAATCCTATTAAGCCTAATCATCATCTATACCTCAAAGATATAGATACCGCTAAAAAAGCTTATTATCAATTTGTAGTGGATGGCCAAAAAAGCTTCATAGACGCCGCATACGAAGTCGCTAAAAAATACAGAATAATCCAAGTCTTTACCGCGGGCAATAGAGACGGCATGGAGGAGTCCTACACAAGGGCGATGCTGCCGTATTTTCGCCCCGATGCGGAAAAGCTATGGCTAAACGTAACGGGACAAACTGACGGCAATGCCCAAAGATTTAATACCGCGGGAGATTCTAAATGGTGGACCATAGCGGCACCCGGAGTAAAGATAAAATCCTCTATCGTAGATGTCAAAACAGGCAAGGCGGGATACGCTTCTTGGGGTGGCACGTCGATGGCAGCGCCTCACGTAACGGGAGCCTTGGGCGTTATAATGTCTAGATATAGCTATATGACAAACGAGCAAGCAAGGGATGTCTTATTAACGACGGCGAGACAGACGAAGTATTCGTTCAAAAAGAATGATATCAGCAAGCTTTCGGGCTGGACGAGCGAGCTTGGAGTGCCCGATAAAAGATGGGGCTGGGGCATAGTAGATCTCGGCAAGGCAATGTTCGGACCGGGTCAGTTTCTAGGGAAATTTGACGTAAATATGGACGTAGACGACGTCTGGTCCAATGACATCTCTGACAAGGCGATAAAATTTAGAAAGACCGATGACGATGCGGATGCGGCGGCTTGGGCGGTGCGCAAAGCACAGCTCGATGCTAAGGGCGGAAATTTAACCGCAGAAGAAAGAGTCGAATACAATGTAGAGCTAGCCAGAGAGCAAGCGCGAGCGCATAGAGCGGCGGAAGGCTATAAAGGAACGCTGATAAAAAGAGGCGGCGGCACGCTAACGCTTGCGGGCGATAACACCTACAGCGGCGATACGATCATAAAAGGCGGGCAGATTACGGCGCTAAATCAGTCTTTAAAAAACAGTAAGGTGACCGTAGAAAACGGCGGCGCCTTGAAGATTAAAAAGAGCCTAACCATCCAAGAGGTCAAAACCGACGTATTCAATAAGCCGAAAGAATTCGTAAATAAAACTAGAACCGCCACCTCAGATACCGTCACGGCGACGATAAAGCAAGGTGGCAGATACGTCGTATCGCACGCGGGTATAGTCGGCATGTCTTCGGCAGGAGCTTCTAATTTGAACCTCACGTTTGAAAAAAATTCCATCGTAGATCTAGAAAATCCTCTTTTTGAAGATGCGCAAAAGATATATAAAGACCCCGCAAAATCGAAGAAGTACTGGGTAGAGGGCAGCTTCAGAGGCTACGATCAGACGATCCTAGGAAAATACGCGTTTTTTGATTTAGTAAGAAATTTTAGCGACTCCAAGCTGGAGCTTACTTTCAAAAAGGGCAGCAAGGGCATGGTAGATTTCGCAAAGGGCAAAAATCAAAAACTGATCGCCGCCGCGATAGAGGGCTCGAGCAATCAGCCCGCTCTAATGAGCGTTTTTAGAAGCAGGCCTGCGGTGCGAACGAGCGATCTATATAGAAATTTCATCTTCGCTACGCCGCAGCAAGCCGCCGATACGTTAAAAACGTTCGCGAACGAGGCAAATTTCGTCGCGCAAAACGCGGCCGTGATCGATAACGTACTGATCCGAAACGCCGTCTTAAGCCGCAAAAGAAATTTTAACGCGCTAAGCATGGACGAGGAGACGGGGATCAACTTCTGGGCGAACACCGCGGGAAACGTCATGAAATTTAGCTCGGATGAGGGAAGTGAAAATTTCAAATCCACCTCCGTGACGCAGCTCGTCGGCCTAGACGGTGCGTTGAGTGAAAACTTAAGACTGGGAGCTGTAGTGGGCGTGGGAAAAACCAAGACCAAAGAAGACGGCAGCAAAGAGTTTGATCACACAAACAGACATGCGGGACTTTACGCGCAAGTTGGCTTAGAAACCGTCAAATTTGATCTAGGCGCCGTATATACGGATATAAAACGCAAAAAAACCGGCAGCTCCACGATAGTGCAATACACCGCTAATAATGGCGCTAAGAGCAATGAAAAGCTCATAAATATGTTTGCTAGCGCGACATACGGCGGCTTTAACGGCGAAAATTTCGAGATAAATCCCTATTTGGGCGTCTCTCGCATCTACGCTAGAACGGGCGGCATGAGCGAAAATGTGGGTCCGTTCGTGATGAGCACGGATAAAAAATCTAGAAACATGAATATCCTAACGGCGGGCATCAGTCCGAGCGTGCCGTTTAAAATAGGCGGCATGAGCTCGTCCGCACAGCTCGATCTAGCCTACAATAGATTTTTCGGCGACACGAGACCGGGCGCGGGAGTGGATGTCGCAAACGCAGGATACGTGGATCTAGAGGGCGAAGAGCTTAGAGACTTCGCCACCGTGGGTGTGGGTGTGGAGACTATGATATTTAAAAACGCGAGCTTTATGCTATCGTATACTGGCGCGTTCGGAAACGACGTGAAATCAAATAGCCTAAACGCCAAGATCGAAGTTTCGTTTTAACCCGCTTCGCCCAACTGAAAAGCGGCGCAAATTTTAAAGCCTTCAAAAGCAAAGCGGCAGGCTAGAGTAAAATTATTTTAGCCTCCGCGGCGCTAAATTTTAAAATTTAACTGTAGCATTATAATAAGCAATTGCTAGATAGCCATATCTGGGTAGCTAAAAAAGGCTTAAAAACCCATTTTCTATGTAATTGTGACATAAGCTATTTCGTCAAAACAGAATGCCTTAGCCCATCAGGCATCTTTGCAGGCGGAATGATCAAAAATGTAGATTAAATAAATTCAACTACACATCCTGTCCGCACAACGATTTTTGAAATTTCATATGGGCGAATTTTACTAGTTCATTACTACTTTGAAATCAAAAAGCGACTTTTGTAGAGAATATTTTAGCTTTACTTGTATTTAAATTTAGGATAGGAATATAACCAATAACAAATGCATTCGAATATCGATAAATTAAAATAGTTTTGAGGACAAGTGGCTCCGGATGCTGGATTCGAACCAGCGACCAAGCGGTTAACAGCCGCCTACTCTACCGCTGAGCTAATCCGGAACGCGTAGAATGGATGGTGCGGATGAAAGGACTTGAACCTTCATGCCGTGAGGCGCCAGATCCTAAGTCTGGTGTGTCTGCCAATTTCACCACATCCGCAAAAAAGAAAGCGTATATTAGCCAAAAAGCTCTTAATATGAGCTTAATATGGTACGCCCAAGAGGATTCGAACCTCTGGCCTACGGCTTAGAAGGCCGTTGCTCTATCCAACTGAGCTATGAGCGCAAAATATCAAATCAGTGGTACGCTCGAAAGGAGTCGAACCTTCAACCTACAGATCCGAAGTCTGTTGCTCTATCCAATTGAGCTACGAGCGCATAAAGTGGGGTGAGTTGTGGGAATCGAACCCACGACCCTCAGGACCACAATCTGATGCTCTAACCGACTGAGCTAAACTCACCACAATGGTCGGAGCGAAAGGATTCGAACCTTCGACCCTCTGGTCCCAAACCAGATGCGCTACCAGCCTGCGCTACGCTCCGAAGATTTTCGTGGATTGAATGAAAAGCGTATTATATATATTTTTTCTTAAATTCCGCTTTTTGCGACTTTAAATTTAATGAAATTTAGCAAGTCTCATCTGTTTTTCTAAATTTTTCAACAAAATTCGCATCAGCGCCAACCCCTTCGTGCGGTGTGAAATTTTAAATTTCACCGCAGCGGGCAGCTCCCCAATCGTGCGGTCAAATCCGCGCGGAATAAACATAAAATCATATCCAAATCCGTTTTGCCCGCGCTGCTGCGTTATCGCCGTGCCATGCATAAAGCCATGCGTGCAAAACTCGCCCAAATCGCATTTTAGCGCGATCGCTGCGGTGTAATGCGCGGATGAGGAGTCTAAATTTAAAGCCCTCAGCTCGCTTGCTAATTTCTCGCGATTGCTCGCATCCGTTGCACCCGCTCCGCTAAAGCGCGCCGAAAATATCCCCGGAGCCCCGCTTAATGCATCCACGCAGATACCACTATCATCACTTAGCACGAAAAATTCGCTCTGCAAATTTTTACTTTTTAGCGCCTCGTGCACTGCGCGAACTTTAATAAGCGCGTTTTCTTTAAAGCTCGTGCCGCACTCGTCGATCTCAAAAGGATCGAGCACCTCGCCGAGCGCACACACGTCGTATTCCGTGAAAAATTCTTTTATCTCTTTTACTTTATTTTTATTACTCGTCGCAAGTAAAATTTTCATCCTCGCTCCTTAAATTTAAGCCGCCATTTTACCCAAAATCAAAGAATTCGTTACGATTTTTGGCTATAATCGGCGCAAATTTCATATTATTTGAGGTCTAAGATTATGCTAAAAAGCGTCCTTCCGCTTAGTTTTATCATCGCTACGAGGTTTTTTGGATTATTTATTTTACTGCCCGTGCTTAGCCTGTACGCATTGAGCTTGCACGGCGCAAACGAAAGCCTAGTGGGGCTACTTTTTGGAATTTACGCGATTATGCAAGTGATTTTGCAAACGCCATTTGGAGTGCTAAGCGACAAGATCGGGCGCAAGAAAACCCTTGCGATAGGGCTGGCGCTTTTTATCGTGGGCGCTTGCGTTTGCGCGGCGAGCGAGAGCATTTATACGATGATTTTTGGGCGCTTTTTGCAAGGCTGCGGTGCTGTAGGAGCCGTAGCTACCGCACTAATTAGCGATTTTACGCGAGAGGAAGAGCGCGGCAAGGCGATGGCTGTAATGGGCGCGATGATAGGCGTGAGCTTTGGCGTAGCAATGATTTTAAGTCCGCTTTTAAGCGCCAAATTTGGACTTGCCAGCCTATTTCATCTAAGTTCGGCGCTTACGCTTTTATGTTTGGTGCTGCTTTTTTTCGTAGTACCTACCGAACCGCATATCCGCTCCCTGCGCCAAAAGGTCCCGCTCGGCTCACTTTTGAGTGACAAAAATTTAATGCTTATGAATTTAACGAATTTTTTTCAAAAAGCTTTCATGACGGCAGCGTTTTTTCTAATTCCAATTTTGCTCGTGCAAAAATTCGGACTTTCCAAAAGTGATTTGACTAAAATTTATGCTCTAGGCGCGGTCTTTGGCTTTACTGCGATGGGCGCGAGCGGTGCTTTAGGTGAAAAGCGCGCGCTAGCTAAGCAAATTCTACTTATCGGCATTTGCTTTTTCATCGCTTCGTATTTGATTTTTGCGTTTGCTAGCGGAGCGAGCGCTTTCGTGGTGGGCGTGATGCTCTTTTTCGTGGGATTTAACGCGCATGAACCCATTATGCAAAGCCTTGCGTCCAAATTTGCCAAAGTCGCTCAAAAAGGCGCCGCACTTGGGATTTTTAATTCGTTCGGATTTTTTGGCAGTTTTTTGGGCGGGCTATGCGGCGGCGCACTTTTTGGCAAAATCGGCATTGAAGCGCTAGGCATTGGCGTCGCGGTTTTGGGTGTGATCTGGCTTGTGCTACTTTCTAGGCTGAGCGATCCAAAACTTTTTAAGAATTTATACTTTCCTAAAGGCGGCGATTTTTCCGGACTACAGGGCGTAAAGGGCATTATTGAAATTTACGAGACCGATGGCGAACTCGTTGTGAAATTTAACTCGAAATTGATAAATGAAGATCAAATTTATAAAATCGTAGGAGGCAAATGATGGAATTTGAAAAATTTGAAAGCGCGATGGAGCGCTTCGCAAGCACGGTGCAAAAGTCCTCGCGCATCGAAAAAGTCGCGATCACGCAGGCGCTAGGGCGTATTTTAGCAAGCGACGTCGCGGCGCCTTTTAGCACTCCGCGCCGCCCGACCGCCGCGATGGACGGCTACGCGCTAAAGGGCGCGGATCTAAGAGAGAGGGCGAAATTTAAGATCGTCGGCACGACGCCTGCGGGCAAGATGCCTAGCGCCGCGGCAAAGGCGGGCGAGTGCGTCAAAACCTTCACGGGCGGGCTCATGTGCGAGGGTAGCGACACGCTTCTGCCGATCGAAAACGTGCAGGTACAAGGCAGCGAGATCGTCGTCACAAAGCCCGTTCCTGCGGGCTTTGCCGTGCGCGCGGCGGGCGAGAGCTACCGCGAGGGCGAGCTTTTACTTCGTGGCGGCACGAAGCTCGGCTTTTCGCAGATCGCGCTGCTAGCGGAGCTTGGTCTATTTCACATAAGCGTATTCGTCCGCCCAAAAGTAGCGATCCTAGCCACTGGCAGCGAGATCAAGGATCTGGGCGAAAAGCTCGAAAATGACGCTCAAATTTACAGCTCCAACCACATCGCGCTTGCAAATTTAGTAACGCAGCTGGGCTGCGAAGCGATGATAATGCCGATCGCGCGCGACGACGAAAAAGAGCTAGAAGGCGCGATCTTATCGGCTTTACAGAGCGCAGATATACTTCTAACCAGCGGCGGAGTGAGCGTCGGAGACTACGACTTCGTGCAAAGCACGCTGCAATCAAAATTTGAGCTAATCGTAAAAGGTGCAGCGATCAAACCTGGCCGCCACGTGCGCGTAGCCAAAACCGGCGAAAAATATATCTTCGCATTCCCGGGCTTCCCGCTCTCGGCGCTCATTACGTGCATTTTGTTTCTGCGCGTATATTTGCAAAGATCTTTCGGCATGCGCGAAAATACGGAATTTAGCGCGATCCTAGATCACGACTACGTAAAAAAGACGCCGTGGATGGAGTTTATGCCCGCCGTCTTGCAAAACAGAGACGGGCGGCTTTTTGTTAGCCTACAAAGCAAAAAGCAGGGCTCCAGCGCGATTTTGAACAATTTAGACGACGATAGCGTCCTGCTCGTCGCGCCGCTAGAGGTCAAAGAGCTCAAAAAAGGCGAACTCGTGCGCGTAATCTCGGTACCTAAAATTTAGCGCGCAGCGGTTCAGAGGCGATTGCGGCGGCAGCTTGTGGCGGCAGGCGGAATTTAACTGCCGCGAGGGTTAAAATTTTGCCGCTGCGAGACGTTAAATTCGGCTGCGAAAGCTCTATTTTGTGGTTTAAAAAGTTGAAATTTAGACCCAAATCGCGCGCCGAGGCGGGCTGATCAAAATTTTTACTGCACGCCGCTATACAGCGAGTGCGCTAAAATCTTTGCCGCCGCACAATTTCAGCTCCAAGCTACTTCGCGGGCGAAATTGCGAAATTTACGAGAGATAAAGCGAAAATGAAATATAAATTTTATGGCGCTCCGACGGGCGTTTTCGGCGAATACAAAGCGGGCGTAAAATGAGCCAAACCCACCCTTTTAAGCCGATTTTCGATGAGAATTCTAAAATTTTAATCCTCGGCTCCTTCCCCTCCGCCCCCTCTCGCAAGCTGGGCTTTTACTACGCAAATCCGCAAAATCGCTTCTGGCGGGTGCTAGCTCAAATTTTAAACGCGCCGCCGCCTGCGAGCACGGAGGAAAAGATAAAATTCCTGCTCGCCCGCGGCATCGCCATCTACGACGCTGCGATCTGCTGCGAAACAAAGGGCTCGAGTGACGCCAAAATGACCGCCGTCGTGCCTGCAAATTTAAAGCCGATCTTTAGTGGCGCGCGTATCGCGCAGGTATTCGCAAACGGCGGCAAGGCGCATGAAATCTGCGAAAAATACCTAAAAACTCAAATTTTAAACGCAACGGGTAAAGAGCCCGTCAAGCTGCCGTCCACGAGCCCTGTGAATGCAAATTTTAGCTTTGAAAAGCTAGTGCGCGAGTGGACGATCGTCGCAGATGTATTGAAGTACGCCGAAATTTAGCGTTCAGCTCCGTTAAACAGCGCGCGATAAGCTTGCAGGCACAGCTTGCGTGCCGAGTTAAATTTAACCGCGCCTAGCAAAAAAGTGAAATTCAAATAAAATTTACACAATCAAGTCGCAAGCGGTAAAATTTATCCGCTTAAATTTAGCCAGCCTTACGCGCATCTTACGGCAAGCGCTAAATTTAAAATTCCAAGTCGCCCGAATTACAGTAGAGATAAAATTTAATTCAAAGATGAGAACCATACCCGCGTGTGTGGCACGTCTTACGCCGCCGGCAGATAAAATCGCGCCGTAAAATTGCCGCTAAATTTAACGATCGTCGTCCAAAGCGCCCGCCAAATCCCTAAGCACTTGCTAATCCGCCAGCGCCCAAAACCAAATCCGCAGCCCAAACTCCGCGAGGATTTATCTAAAATTTAGCTTCAAATTTTAAAATTCTCTAAATTTAACCGAGCCGAAGGAAGCAAATATGAAAACCCGCAAAGCCGCGCAAAATTCGCTCAATTTGGGCTTAAATTTAATGCGAAATTTTAGCTTTCCAAGCGCATTAAAGTTCCTGCTTCTGCTTCCGTTTTTGGCGCTAGGCGCGCAAGCTCTGGAGCCAAAAATCGTAATGCAGCCCGAGCCGGTCCTGAAAAACGGTCTGTATTTCGTAGCGGACAAGCCCTATAGCGGGACGCTCAAGGTGCTGCACTATAGCGCCGAGGATCTCTACGACGTAAATTTTATGGGCGTCGTCTACCCCAGAGCAAAGCCGTTGCCGCCGACGCTTATCCGCGAGATCGACGTAAAGGACGGCACTGCGGTGCTTCAGCGCGATTACTTTGACGGCAGAGATAAGCCCTCAAACGAATATCCGCTAAAAAACGGCCTGTACGACGGCGTCGCAAAGAGCTACTACGCAGACGGCGGCGAGCTAAAGTCGCAGAGCGAATACAAAGCCGGCAAGCGCGAGGGCTTTTACAAGCTGTATTATCAAGGAAGCGGCAAGCTAAAGCAGCAGGGCACGTATAAAGCGGATAGGCGCGAGGGCGTTTTCACCGACTACTACGAAAGCGGCGAAGTAAGCGCGCGCCATACGTATAAGGGCGGGCTGCGAAATGGCAAGGACGTGGATTATTACAAAAGTGGCAAAGTGCGCGGGGAGCGAAGCTACAAAGGGGGCAAGCGGCAAGGTGTAGAGAGATGGTATCACGCAAACGGCGCGCTAAGGCAGACCGGCGCATACAAGGATGACCGCAAACAGGGCGTTTGGAAGTTGTTTTACGAAGACGGCAAGACGCGCGTAGTCGAAAATTTTAAAGACGGCGAGCGCGACGGCGCCGTGCGCGAATACTACGAAGGCGGCGCGCTGCAGGGCGAATACGAGTTTAAGCGCGACAGACAAACGGGCACGAGTAAGCAGTACTACGCAAGCGGCGCGCTTGCGGCGAAGGTAATGTTCAGAGACGGGCGCAAACACGGGCTATACGAAACATACCACGAAAACGGCGCGCTCAAGGCTAGAGTTACGTTCAAGGATGGCCTGGAGACGGGCACGGCGAAGCACTACTACGCAGACGGCAAGCTCGAAGCCGAGGGCGAGTTTGAGCGCGGCAGGCTCGTGCGCGCCAAAAAATACGACGAAAGCGGCAAACTAATCAGCGACAAATCCGATAAAAACGGGCTAGCAAGGGAGTAAAGCGGGCTAAATTTTAAAATTTTAAGCAGACGCGACTTTGAGTTTTCGGCGGCTGCAGCTTCGCGTTTTCAGTACTTACGGCTTCATGCTTTAAGCGAGCGGGATTTTTTGTTTTGATTGAGCGTGGCTTACGTCTCGGACAAATTTTGATTAGGACGCGGCTCCGCACTTTAAACAGACACGACTTTGCGCTTCGAGCGAGCATGGCTTTATTTTTGAAGTGCAGCTTAAAATTTCAATCGAGCGCAGCCTTGCGCTTTTGTTTTCGGCTTATACATACCGCGCCGTCAAATGCTGTCTTTAAATGATGTGGCTTTGTATTTGTAGAGCGGCGTGCTGCGTTTAAACGAGTAAAATTCTACGCCGAGCGGCTTTACACGGCGCGATACTGCTCGGCGCTTTAATTAACGAGGTCTCGTGCAGCGCAGCTCGTCGCACGATTTAAGCTGATGTGGCTAAAATTCCGTGCCATATTTTGGCGCACGTAGTGTGCGGGTGCGTCCGGCGTGGCATAACTTGGCTTTCGATACGGCTCCTTTTTTCAGCATGACGAGCTAACTTTGGCGCGGCACAAATTTTAAAATTTAAAGCAGAATTTCAAGCTGAAACGGCGCTAAAATTTTAACCGCCGAAAGGATAAATTCGACGATCGATTTCCGTTAAATTTAGCCCGCAAGCCGCAAGCTGTGCTATTCGGGCGTAAATTTTAAACCCGCCGCACCCCGCCTTTGGCGCAGCAAAATTTTAGCTGGCTGATATATAAAATTTGCCGACCGCTTTACTAAACAAAATTTTACGAATAGGGCATGGGTGAACAAGGCAGGGAGGCAGAGAGCGTCTCCCTATATAATTACGGAAGCAAAGAATGCGCTGCTTATTTCGGTATGAAAATTTCATGGGCTTATTTGCAACTTTAAAATTTTGCAAGATACTCGCTCGTAGCGTTAAATTTCAATACGCGGGCAGTGGAAATTTTAAGAAAGCAGAGCTAGATAAGCGAAATTTCACATAAGGTCTGTGTAACGCGGTATTTGCGCACAAGATATAAGCGCTGAAAAGGAGAAACATTCGGAATTTGGCGCGTAACGAGCGGTGAACTATAGTCAAATAAACTTCAAATTAAAAATCTTAAATTTTAATCCGCAGACGCCAAATGAGCTCAAGATCAAAATCCACGTAAATTTTATATGACGAGACAGCAAGCCTTAAGGTCTTGTGACGCCACGGGCTACGCGGCACAGTATTCTCAAGGTAAAATAACGGGCGTCAAAAGGCGAAAAATGTTTATAAATTTAGCACACGACGAGATAGCAAGCCTAGAAATTTCACAGCACTAAAGGCTGCGCGGCAAAAGCCCAAATCTACCCGCAGCAGCCGCAATCGCAGCGCGAAGATGCGGCTGGATGAAGCTCGCCGATGTAGAGCTTCACGGAGCTAAGTCCTTGCTTTTTCGCCCACGAATAGGCGTCGCTTGCGAAGTCGAAATCCGCAAAACGCAAGAAGCTCTCCACGTAGGATTTGCGCGCATTTTGATAGTCTATGTAGTAGGCGTGCTCCCAAAGATCGCAGGCTAAAAGTGGAATTTTACCATGCACGATCGGCGTGTCCGCATTTTGCGTCGTGATGATTTCTAAATTTGCGCCGCGCTCATCGCACACGAGCCAGCACCAGCCGCTGCCAAAAAACCCCAGCGCGCGTTTTAAAAACTCGCTTTTAAAATTTTCCATCCCGCCGAAAGCCTGCGCTAAAGCGTCCTCCAGCTCGCCGCTAGGCTCGCTTGGCTGTGCGATACAATCGAAGTAAAAATCGTGGTTGTAAATTTCAGAGGCATTGTTAAAAATACGGCTAAAACCTAGGCAAATTTGATAAAGCTTTGAAATTTGCGAAAACTCGCACTCCTCGCCGCGCGCCTCCCTGAAAGACTGCGTGATGATCGTAAAAAGATCCGCGTTTTGTATCGGCGTGTCCGCTATGTCTCGATTTAGGGTGGAGATGTAGTTCTCGCAAAGCCCGCCGTGGTGGAATTTCAAGCTTTGCAAGCTAGCGATTTTATTCGCGCGCGGATCGAAAGGCAGCGCCCTGGATCTAAACACTACTAATAATCCTCGCTATCCAAATCGCTATAATCGTTGAAACCGTCGTCGTCTTCGTAGCTGTAATCATCCTCGTCGTAGTTGTAGTTGTAACTCTCGTCGCCTCCGATTAAATCATCGTCCTCGTATTCGTCCTCATCGAACTCTTCGTCTTCGAAATCATCGAAATCAGCCATTTTGCTCTCCTTTGTCGTTGGAATTTACTTTTGATTTTACGCATTCGCTTGCTATTTCCGGGATATTTTCGATATAAACGCTCTGCGATGGGAAGGCAAACGATAGTCCGTTTTGCTCCACGATCTCCATTATTTTAAATAAAACATCCTCTTTAGTTTGGATGAAATTTGCCCATATTACGGTTTTTGTAAAGCAGTAAACTAAAATATTAATGGACGAATCGCCAAAGCTATCTAACGCCACGAACATAGTGCTTTTATAGCCTGCTAAATCGTCGATAGAGACCATATTTTGTCTATAGCGCATACGAAAATCTTTAGAATTTAATGCTGTATCGGCGGACTGAGCGATGCCCGGGTGAGATTTTAGCATCTCTTTGATGTCATTTACGCACTTTCGCAGTTGAGCCGTGCTCGCGCCGTATTCGACGCCCACGGTAAGTTTTAAATTCCGCCCTACCTTCCTGCGGCTCCAGTTTTTGATATTTTGCGCCATTATGTTGGAATTCGGCACAAAAACAAGAGCATTGTCAAAGGTTCTGATTGTTGTCTTTCTAAAGCCTGTTTCTACGACGTTTCCTTCTATGTCGCCTAATACGACCCAGTCTCCTTGCGAGAATGAATTATCAAATAATAGCATCACGGATGAGAAGAAATTCGCGATGATGTCCTTAGTCGCAAACGCGATCGCGAGTCCGCCGATTCCAAGAGATGCCATAAGCGCCGAGATGTCAAAGCCTAGACGCTTTAGCACCAAAAGCACGGCGATGATGATTACGATGACGTATAGAATTTTAACAACCAGATTTATGATATCTTTTCTGACGCCTTTTTTCGTGATGTTTCCAAGCACGACAATACCGTAACCATCGATAATTTCGATAATGAGCCATGCCCAAAGCACCACGTAAACGATCGAGAATAAATTTGCAAATTTTATCGGCACAGGCGCCGGATAATAAAAGATACTAAGACAGATATCGACCGAATAAGCAATCAGCAAAATACCCATCGGACGCTTGATAATGCCTACTACTTGCGTTTTTAGAGTTTCGCTATCTAGTGAAAAGCTTTTATTAAAGAATTTAAATACGAAATAGATGATGTTGGCAAGCAGCCTGCGAAGCGAGTAGAAAAATAGCGTAATCAGCGTGATTAGAATGAGCTTGCCGAAATTTACGTGGCTGAGCTTAAACGGAATTTTATCGTTGATATAATCAATCACCGATTTAAAATTTAAGCTCGTAAAAACCACGCTGCTTGCGAGTAGATCGCTATTTCGCGACAGATACGTAAGCACCTCGTCGTAGGTCTGTTTGTCGTTTTTCAAATCGTTGATTTTAGATTCTAGGGCGTCTATCTGCTCTTGACTGCTTAGATTATTTTTCAAATCATTAAGTTTGCTAAAATCTCTAGTTTGGATATTTAGTAGCGTGCTACTTAGCTCGCTTTCAAGCGCGCTTCTGCTTGCGCCGTTTACAAACATATCCTCAATTTTCATAAGTGAGGTATAAAAGATCTCTGCCATCTCCATTTTTTCCAAATCCGCGCTTGCATTTACGTATTCGGGAGAGCTCTGCTTTTTAGCGTATTTTTTTAGCGTAGTTTGGATGTTCTTTTTATTTTGCGCATACGACATTATGCTTTCGATATCCATATCCTGCTGCGTAATCGCAAAAGGCAGGCGATCAAAGAGCTTAGCTTTATTGCGATCGATGGCGTCCAGTTCGTTTTTGCTCGCGTTGGCGTCGCCGCCGTTAAGCAAAGAACTGCGCTGCAAATTTAGCTTTTTAATCTCTTTGATTACAGAGATAAGCGTCTCGCCGTTAGGAGCTTTTTTCTGCGAAGTCTCCGTTTTGGCGACCTTTTCTGCGATCATATTTATTACTTCAGTTTTATTGCCATCCTCCGCACCGAGGGATTTGGATAGAATTTTAGCGACTTCCTTTTTGATCTCGGTTTTGTTGTTTTCTAAAGTAAGATTTGCCTCTGGAGTAGAAGAATTTGTCTCTACAAAGCTTCCCTCGCCGGTCGTGTTGAGGTCTGCAAACGCTAAAGCGGCGCTAAAAAGACTAATCGTTAAAAAGCTGATTATAGATTTTTTCATAATCCATTCCCTTATTTAATAGCGTAAAATGCGCGCCTTCGTCGTCGTAGTTGAATAGCTCGCCCGTTTCGATGACGTAGTGCCAGCCGTAAATTTTAATCTCGCCGTTTTTATAGGCGTCTTTGATGCCAGGAAAGCTAAGTAAATTTTGCATGGAATTTATAATATTTAGCCGCTCGGTTATCCACTCGCGCTTGTCGGCGCCGAGGTCTTTTAGCTTTTCGACTTCGTCTTTTACAGGCTGCATTAAATTTAGCCAGCGCCTTACGTTTGGAATTTTTTCGAGCTTTTTTGCGTCATAAAACAGCGCCGCGCAGCCTCCGCAGTTGCTGTGCCCGCAAACGATGATATTTTTGATATTTAGCGAATACAGCGCGTATTCAATCGCTGAGGTAGTCGCTAAAAATTCCTCGCTAATTCGGTATGGAGGAACGACGTTTGCGATATTTCGCACGACAAAAAGCTCTCCTGGAAGAGTCGAGGTAATTAGACTCGGCACCACGCGCGAGTCGGAGCAGCCGATAAAAAGCGTGTGGGGCTTTTGATGATTTGCCAGACTTCCGAAAAGCTCGGCATGCTCGGCAAAATTTTCTTCCATAAATTTAATAGCTCCATTTATTAACTGGCTGGGCATACTTTCTCCTTAAAAAAGTCGGGAATTATATATTACTTTCATAAATAGATAGAATTCTGGGAATTTTTAATTATATATTTACCAAATTTTCGCTAAACTCCCCGCTCATAAATCAAAAGAAGGAGAAAAATATGAGTCTATACGACAGACGAAATTACGCGGACGGCTATGAGCTATCGGACGCATCACTAGAACAAGGACGAATCTCTCAGACTATCAAACAAACCTACGCGCTTCTAACCGCTTCGATGATAGCTGCGGCAGCAGGGGCTTTTGTGGCGATGAGTTTCGGCGTGAGCTTGGCTCTTCATCCGATTTTATATCTGGTAGTTTTAATGGGGCTGATCTTCGGTATGCAAGCAGCTGTAAATCGCGGCGCTAATACGATCGCGCTGGTTTTGCTTTTTGCATTTACCTTTATTACCGGTCTTACTCTAGGTAGATTGATCGCTATTTATATCGCAGCAGGCGCGGGAGATGTGGTAACGCATGCGTTTGTGGCTACGGCGATTACTTTTGGTGCTCTCACCGTTTATGCGATGAATACAAAGACGAATTTCGACTCTTGGGGCAAACCGCTATTGGTATCGCTTGTGGCTATTATCGTGCTAAGCCTTTTAAACTACTTCTTTTTCAAAAGCACCGTGCTTGATATAGCAATTTCAGCTTTTTCGGCTTTAATCTTTTCGATGTATATCATCTACGATACTAAAAATATCATCAACGGCACCTACACTTCACCGATAATGGCTGCCGTAGATATGTATCTAAACATCTACAATCTCTTCCTTTCGTTGCTAAGAATTTTCGGCGCAAGCAGAGACTAAATTTTATGCACCGCTTCGTGCGGTGCACTCTTAACTTAAAATTTATAAATCTTTTATTATAATCGCGAATTCAATTTTTTCAAAAGGTTTTTATAGTGACTACGTTATTTTTGGTTTTACAAGTCGTCTTCGCCGTGATAATTACGATCTCCGTCTTGCTGCAAAAGAGTTCTTCTATCGGGCTTGGCGCATATAGCGGAAGCAACGAAAGCTTATTTGGAGCGAAGGGTCCGGCGGGGTTTTTAGCTAAATTTACCGCTGCAATGGGAATTTTATTCGTGATAAATACACTTGTGCTTGCGTATTTCTATCAGCAAGATGCTAAATCTTCCGTAGTCGATCGCGTCAAGATCGAAGCAAATGTTACTAAATCCGTGCCAAACGCTGTCCCTGGCGTGCCGTCCATCCCAGTTTCTGGTGCAAAGCCTAATTTCGCTCCGGCAAATACCGAGTCAAATTCCATAATTAGCGGCGAGACCAATGCGACGGATACGAAAGTCGAAGCACCAGCAGCTCCTGCGACCGACACTACCGCAGCTAGCGCGCCTGCTCGGTCGCAAGCATCAAGCGATACCAATGCCAGCGCTACTTCCGCAGATCAAAACACAACCAAATAAACTCTAAATTTTAAAATTTAAAAGCGCAAAATCCGCGCTTTTAAATGCTATTCTTATTTTTTTAACGCTATAATTTCGCAAATTTTATTTAAAGGATTTGAATGCTAGAAGCTATCTACAAAGAGCAAAGAGCAAACGGCGATCGAGCTATCGAGGCTTTGAAAAAGGATTTTATGACGCTACGCACTGGCAAGGTAAGCGTGGCGATCCTGGATCATATTTTCGTGGATTATTACGGCTCGCAGACTCCGCTAAATCAGGTCGCGACCGTCCTTTCGACCGATGCGGTTACGATCTCGATCACGCCGTGGGAAAAGCCGATGTTAAAGGCGATCGAAAGCGCGATCGCAGCGGCGAATATCGGCGTCAATCCGACTAACGACGGCGAGAGCGTGAAGCTATTTTTCCCGCCGATGACGGTAGAGCAGCGCCAAGAAAACGCTAAAAAAGCAAAAGCAATGGGCGAGAAGGCCAAAATCGGCATTCGTAACGTTCGTAAAGACGCCAACGACGAGATCAAAAAGCTCGAAAAAGACAAAGCGATCTCCGAAGACGACGCCAAAAAAGGCTACGACGAGGTGCAAAAGATCACCGACTCTTACTCAAGCAAGATCGACGACGCAGTTAAGGCCAAAGAAGCCGAGCTTTTGAAGGTCTGAGCTGTGGATATAGAAAAAATCTATCGCGACTGCGGCGCATATCTGCGAGGGCATTTTCTGCTTTCAAGCGGCAACCACTCGGAATTCTATCTGCAAAGCGCCAAAGTGCTTGAAGATCCACAGCTCGCGGGACAGCTCGCAGACGAACTTGCCGCAATCATCGAAAAAGCGGGCGTGGAGTTTGACAGCGTCTGCTCGCCCGCACTGGGCGGAATTTTAGCGGGCTACGAGCTAGCTCGCGCGGCGAAAAAGCGCTTCATCTTTACCGAGCGAGTCGAACGCGTAATGAGCCTGCGCCGTGGCTTTGAAGTGCGCAAGGGCGAGAGATTTATCGTCTGCGAGGACATCATCACTACGGGCGGCTCGGCTCTTGAGAGCGCAAGGCTCATCGAAAACCTCGGCGGCGAGGTCGTGGGCTTTGCCGCGCTTGCCAATCGCGGATTTTGTAAGGTCGCAAATTTAACTGGCAGCGCCGCCAAAGCGGGAGCAAAGCTGCCCGCAGATAAGCCGTTTTTTGCGCTAGGCAATTTCGAGTTTGAAATTTACGAGCCCGCGACCTGCCCGCTTTGTGCCGCTGGAAGCAAGGCGATCAAGCCCGGTAGTCGCGGAAACTAGGCGCCGATTTGCTGCTAACAAACCGCAACGAGATTAAATTTTATCCTCTCGGCTCTAAATTTAGCGCGCCGAAATTTTAAAATTTAATCTAAAACGGATCAAAATGGCAAAACAAAAAGCTAAAATTTCACCGATTTTTCTGCGCGTAAAGGCCTTCATCGTCGATCTTTTCATCATCGCGATGCCCCTATTCTACGGCGTTACCTATCTCGTCTTGGGCTCGAAAGAGGCTCTGTGGCGCAACCAAGCTGCGATCGCGCTTATTTGGCTCGCATACGGCGCTATTTGCGCGGTATTTTACGCCCGCAGTGCCCAGACGCCGGGCTATAAGCTCGCGGGGCTTTACCTCATCGACATTCGCAGCGGACGCAAGGTAAGCTTCTTTAGGGCGCTAGCTCGCTTTGCTTGCTTCGTATTCGCGGGCTTTAGCATCATCGGGCTTTTGATCTGCTTTTTTCGCAAAGACAGGCTGAACTTACACGACCTGCTAAGTGGGGCCGTGCCCGTCGTGCGAAAGGACGCGCAGTGAGCGGGCAGATTTGCGGCATCGACGAGGCGGGGCGCGGATGTCTTGCAGGACCGCTTTGCGTCGCGGGCTGCGTGCTGCAGCGCGAAATCGCAGGGCTTGCCGATAGCAAAAAGCTAAGCGAGAAGCGGCGCGAGGAGCTCTACGCCCAGATCATCGAAAGCTCGCGCTACAAAATCGTCGAAATTTCAAGCGCGCAGGTCGATGAGGCGGGCCTAAGCTCGTGTCTAAGATCGGCGCTTGAGCAGATTCTCGCGTATTTTGCGGGTTTTAGCGGACAGATCATCTACGACGGCAACGCAAACCTCGGCGTACGCGGGCTTCAGACGCTCATAAAGGCCGACGCGCAAATTGCCGAAGTAAGCGCGGCGAGCATTCTCGCCAAGGTCACGCGCGACCGCGTCATGCACGAGCTCGCGCGGCGCTACCCGCAATACGGCTTCGCGCAAAACAAAGGCTACGGCTCGCGCGCGCACATCGCGGCGATCGAGCGGTACGGGCTCACGCCTTTTCACCGCGCAAGCTACAAGATCAAATCGCTGCAACCCTCGCTGTTTGATTAATGAAATTTCTTTTACCGTGATTTTTTTTGCGCTGTTTAGGATGCGCTCGCTTAAATTTCGACCTCGCACCTTCTGCGTGCATTCGGCGCTAAATTCCAACTTTGCACGCTTTGTGCGTATTTAGCGCCAAAATTTAGCTTGCCCGCATTGCAGCGCCCGTCATCAAAATTTACTTACCGCGGCACCTATCTTTAAATTTTGAAATTTGCCGCTCCTTTATCAGCAACCTCGATCGAGATATGCCGCCTGTGCGGCTTTAGCTGCACGCGGATTTCAAAACGAACTTCGATAAAGCAAACGCGCGCCACGCCGCACTAAATAAATTAAAATTCCGATCTATGCTAAATTTAGTCATATTCGCGCTGTATCAAAACTCAAAAATTTTAAAATTCGAGGCTTGGAATTTCGTGCGAAATCAGACGCGAAATTCCCCGCGCAGTTTCGCGCACGAAGGCGGTAAAATTTATAAATTTTAACCAAACTTTCGCTATCATCACGGCTTAAATTTCACCCAAAGGAAACCAATGTTTGAATGGATCGCCTCACCCGAGGCATGGATCAGCCTGGCTACGCTCACGGGGCTTGAGATCGTGCTTGGCATCGACAATATCATCTTTATCGCGATTTTGTGCGGCCGCCTGCCCGAGGCGCAGCGCGGACGCGCCCGTATAATGGGACTCGCGCTTGCGATGTTCACGCGCATACTGCTACTTCTTAGCTTAAGCTGGATCATGGGGTTAACCAAGCCGCTATTTAGCGTGCTTGCGCGCGATTTTAGCGGACGCGACCTCGTGCTGATCGGCGGCGGACTTTTTCTGCTCGTCAAATCCACGCTCGAGATCCACTCCAGCGCCACGGGAGAGGCACACGAGCGCAGCGCTAGCAGCGGCAAGGCAAGCTTCGGCGGCACGCTCGTGCAGATCGCCGTTTTGGACATCATCTTTTCGCTCGACAGCGTCATCACCGCCGTGGGCATGGCGCAGCACCTGCCCGTGATGATCCTCGCAGTGATCATCGCCGTGGGCGTGATGATGCTCGCTAGCGGCGCGATCGCGCGCTTCGTGGACGCAAACCCGACGATCAAAATTTTAGCGCTTGCGTTTTTGATTTTGGTGGGCGTTTCGCTGATCGCCGACGGGCTGGGCTTTCACATACCTAAGGGTTACATCTACTTCTCGATGGCGTTTTCGCTGCTTGTTGAGCTCATCAATATTAAGATCCGCAAAAAATCCGCCGCGAAATGATCGGAGGAATTTTGCGAGATCTGAAAGGCGCGCATGGGCTTTGCTAAATTTTTTTCGTCGCGACGTATCAAGCTTGCTCGCGGCACGGCTAGGGATTTCAAGC
The DNA here is from genome assembly GCF_937980635.1 of uncultured Campylobacter sp. Taxonomy (GTDB): domain Bacteria; phylum Campylobacterota; class Campylobacteria; order Campylobacterales; family Campylobacteraceae; genus Campylobacter_B. The sequence goes on along the minus strand of NZ_CALJPG010000024.1, from coordinate 73,423 downwards.
TGGAGCCCGCGGCTGCAGACACGGCGAAATTTAGCTTTACGCTGGAGGGCTTGCGCTTTGCGGGAAATTTAGACTTAAAACGCGACGGGCTTTATCTGCCGATACGCGAGGGCGACGAGCTGGCGGTGATATATGAGGCTTCGAGCTCAAATTCCATCTGCAGCGCTTTAAACGGCGCCGATTTAAGCGGCGCAAATTCCGTGCCGCGCCCTAGCTGCGAAGCTCTAAACAGCGGAAATTCCACCGCCACAAATTCAGACTGCGACGCACATAGCGATACCGCGACAAGTGCACGTCAAAATTCTGCGGTATCTGATTTATCAAATAAAGATCGCAGCGGTATAAATTCCGCCGCTTTGAGCCTAATCCGCGAAGGCTTTCACGAGCAGGCGAACGCTAATACTGAACTTTATACTTCGAGTTTTAATTGCAAAGATTTAAGCGGCACCGCCTCTTTAAATTCTACCCGCGAGAGCCGTGGCGGCGTTTCGGTAAACTCCACTGCTTCCGCCCTTCCGCTAGATTTCGTTAATCTAAGCCTAGGCGCGCAGCGCTGGAGGGACGCCGGTAGCACGGTACTCGCCGCAATATTCGCAGCCTTCGGCGTAGTGCTGACCGCGATGAGCATCTACTGCATAATCTTTATCTTTGATGCAAGGGCTCCTGCCGGACTGCTAGCCCTACTCATCCTCGCGCCTTTTGCGTATTGCAGCTTTAAGTTTATGCGAAGAGACTGGCGCGCCGCAAAGTTTGGGCGCATATTCGCAGCGCTTCCGCACTCCAAAGAGCCCAAGCGAAGCGGCGAAGCGGAGGGCTATGCTAGCGGCGTGCGTGTGCTGCAAAGCGGCGACGTTTATTATTATGGCTTCGCGCTGGACGGGCTGTATTTATCGGGCGATAGCAAGCGGCAGATCGTCTCCAGCGCGCTAAGCGCAGATCAAAATTTAGCGGAGCTTGCGGACGGCGAAAATTGCATGAAATTTAAGAATTTAGACGCAGAAAATTCCACAAATTCTGCAAGCGTTAAGAATTTTGCGAAATCAGCGAATTCCACAAGCTCTGCAAATTCTACTAACGCAGCAAATTCTATAAACTCCGTCCGCTCCGCCGAAATCGCGGCGCCCGCTAAGACAAAGGACGCCTCGCAGAGCTTCGAGCTGCAAAACGGCGATATTCTCCGCGCTCGCTACAAAGACTACCGCGTAAGCGGGCTTTGGAATCAAAGCCGCGGCATGAAGCTAGGTGATACGCGCAGCGGACTTCGGCGCGTGATAGATTTTATCGCGAGCGTGGCGTTACAAATAGGTCTGCGTCTAGGCGGCGCGCTCGTGCTGACGCAGCTAGGCGATCACATCGGCGGCTCCTTCGGCAACGCTCTAAGCTTCATCGGATTTTTGCTGCTGCTTAGCCTTATGCTTTGAAAGGCGAATTTCAAACGGCAGCCTCGCGGAATTTTGCAACTTCAAGGAATTTCAAATTTCGCAATTTCGCAGAATTCCGCAGCGAGCGGATTTGGATTTTAAATTTTAAGGCTTTTGGGTTGTAAATTTAAAAGCGTAGAATTTCAAGGCGCGGAATTTTAATTTCAGAATTTTAAATTTTGCGGTGCAGAATTCCTCAGCGTGGATTAAAATTTTAAATTTCAAAACGCACGGAATTTTACGCGCCTTAAAATTCCAAAGCGCGAAATCAAAAAGTGAAATTTTAAAATTTCAAATTTCAAAGCGCGCAGAGCTGTAGCATGTGGAAGCCGCAGCACGGCGTGTGAAGCTATAGTGCGCGAGGCTGCGACACGCAAAGCTGCGGCAAGTCGCCCGCCCGTTAGCTCCAAATTCTTTCGTTTAGTTTTAGGTTTTTTACGATCGCTAAAAAGTGCGAAAGCTCGCGCTTAATTAGTGCGGCAGGGTCGCGGCGCAACACGCTTTCGTCTATGTCGGGCTCGAAATTGTCGCGCCCCGTATTTACGAAAATATAAATTTTGCTATCTGCGAAGCTAAGGCTAACGGGCGCGGCTACGGCGCCTGCGAAGCGTAAAAGCCTCTGCATAAAGGCTGGCGTCAGGATATACATCGCGCCCGCCGCGTCCTCGCAATACACGGCGAAGGCGGCGTTAAACTCCGCATCGTCCATATCGATCTTTTTTAGCCCGCCTGTGTTCGGCGCGCCGGCGCGAGCGGGAAAAATCAGGGTTTTGGCGCTTATGCGTTTGTTAAATTCCGCGTAGAAAAAAGTGCCGAGGATTTCGCTTTCCGAAAATCTATTAAATAAGCTCACGTCACAAAATGCGAACTTCACGCCGTCATAAACGCCCGAGACCCTGTCGTTGCCGTATGAGTATTTGTCTAGTCGAAAAAATAGCCCGGAGAGCTTGAGTTTAGCAGGATCGATATCGCCTGAAATTTCATATCGGTAGCCAAATGTCTTAAAATAGGGCATTAGATAGTGCTCTTTAAAAGCGCGCCGAAATTTTACCGAATAGTCTTGCTTAAAGTCTCTAAACAATACAAACAAGCTCGAAGCGGCCAAGATTAAAGTTATAATCGCGAGTAAGATATATTTGGAAGTCGTAGGGCGATTTTGTAAATCAACTAGAAATAGGCAAATTATAAAAAGACCCGCGGCTTGGATTATCGTAGCTTTTATGGAGACCTGATCGCACAAAACGGCTACTATAAGAACAACCGCGAATAATCCGATAAACGGCAACAAATCCGCCATGCCTCCTCCGTCGCGCAGTTTGCATACCGAAAATGCGCCGTAGCCGAGCATGCACGCCGCCGCGAAGATCGTATTTCTTTTCGCCTTATACAAAAGCCCCAGTCTGATCTGCTCCAGCTCGCTCGCGCTCAATCGGCCCTCCTAAAATTTAAATCCGATTATGGCGCTAGCGAGCTTTAAATTTGCTTACGAACGGCGCCAAAATTTTAAAATTTAGACTTGCGTAAATTTGCGGTTAAATTTTAGTGGCGGATCGTCTAAATGGAGCGAAGGCGGAATTTTGGTAGAAATTTAAGCGGCACGAAATTTTAAAATTCCGTGCCGTAAGAAAGATAAAATTTTACGGGCGCGCTTTAAATTCGCTATAAAATTTCACTGTGCCGAGCCGTAAAATTTCGCGGAATAAACGCCGATAAATTTACGAACGCTCGCGCCGCAAAAAGCGCCGCGCGGACGCTGCTAGAAAAATTTAAATTTTTCTATAAGGCGCCTGTCCGACTTCGTAGAAGTTATTGCCCTCGCTGTCGATCGCTACGATAGCTGGGAAATCCTCGACCGTAAGCCTCGCGACCGCCTCGGGGCCTAGCTCAGGGTAGGCTAGCACTTCATATTTTTTGATACTTTGGCTGATTAGCGCGCCGGCGCCCCCGATAGCGACCATATAGACACAGCCCGATTTTTTCATCGCCTCGACGACGGCGTCGCTGCGGTAGCCCTTGCCGATCATGCCGTTTATGCCTACCTCGTTTATCATCGTCGGAGTGTATTTATCCATACGTCCGCTAGTCGTAGGCCCTGCAGCACCGATTGCCTGACCCGGTTTGGCGGGGGTCGGTCCCAGATAATATATAGTCTCGCCGGCTAAGTTTACGGGTAGCTTCTCGCCGCGAGCGAGGGTTTCGGTTAGAGCCTTGTGCGCGGCATCGCGAGCTGCGATGATGGTGCCGCTGATTAGGACGTTATCGCCCGCCTTTAGGCTTTTTACTACGCTTTTATCGAAAGGTGCGGTAATTCTTTTAACTTCTGACATGATTTCCTCCTTATAGTTCGGCATCGGCATGGCGAGCCGCGTGGCAGTTGATATTAACGGCGACCGGAAGCCCCGCTATGTGGGTCGGATACCACTCTACATTTACCTTGACGGCGGTGTTTATGCCACCCAAACCCTGCGGACCGACGCCCGTAGCGCGCGCCATCTCCAGTAGTTCATCCTCTAGCTTGGCGTAGCGCTCGTCGGGATTTCTGCTGTCGATCGAGCGAACCGCGGCTTGCTTGGCTAAAAGCGCCGCCTTATCCATCGTGCCGCCGATACCGACGCCTACGACCATAGGAGGGCAAGCGTTAGGACCAGCGTATTTAACCGCCTCTAAAAATACTTTTTTTACCCCCTCGATGCCGTCTGCGGGAACGAGCATTTTTAGCACCGATTTGTTTTCGCTACCGAAGCCCTTAGGAGCTACTTTAATCTTAAGTTTATCTCCGGGGACGATGCGGGTATTGATGACCGCGGGGGTATTGTTCGTGGTGTTTTTTCGCTCAAAAAGCGGCTCTGCGACCACGGATTTACGCAGATAGCCGCCTACGTAGCCGTCCGCAACGCCTGCGTTGATAGCATCCTCCAGATATCCGCCCTCGATATGCACGTCCTGACCAAGTTCGACAAAAACTACCGTCATACCGGTATCTTGGCAGATCGGCGCGACCTCTTTTGCCGCCAAATCGGCATTTTGTAAGAGCTTGCCCAAGATATCTTTGCCGATGGACGAAGTCTCGTTCTCGCGCGCTTTCTCAAATGCCGCGCGCATATCTGGCGTGACGTGATAACAGGCTTTTTTGCAAAGTTCGCTGACTACTTTGGTAATTTCATCCGCTTGGATCGTTTTCATGATCTCTCCTTGTATTGAAATTTTAATGGATTATATTCCGTTAAACTAAAAATTTAGTTTAAAATTTTATCTTCATTTAATCAATTTTAACAAAAGGCTAGAAAATAAGCGGTTTTTAATCTTTTTATAATAAAATACCACTTTTCGAATTATCAAATACTAAAAATTTTGCGAAGAAATTTTAAAATCAAGGAAACCTATGAAAAAGAAAACTCTTGTGCTGCTCGTGGGCGCTTGTGTGCTTATAGGAATGATACTTTCTCTTGGGATTGCGGAGATGGTTCACCTTACGGGCACCGATAAATTCTGCGTATCCTGTCATACGATGCAGCCGATGGCAAACGCATTTCACAACGATGTTCACGGCGGCAATAACCCGCAAGGTTTCAAAGCCGATTGCGTCGCCTGTCACGTTTCTCATGAAAATACCTTTATGTATCTTTGGACCAAGGCTCTAACCTCCGCAAATGATGTCTACAAAACGGTCTTTACCGATGCCGATAAGATCGACTGGCAAGAAAAACGCAAGGAGCGAAATCATTTCGTTTATGAAAGCGGCTGCCTAAGCTGCCACCGAAATTTAAAAGAGCAGAATAACCAAGTAAATAAAGCCTGGCTCGCGCATAGGGATTATTTCGCAGGCACTACCGGCAAAACCTGCGTGCAGTGCCACGAAAACGTCGGCCACAAAAATATGGGTATAGAGATCACCAAATATTGGGATAAATACAACCGAGAAAATAACAAAACCAAGTAAAGGAGAAGCAATGCTAAAAAAAGTCGCTATTTTAATAGCCTGTATCGCATCGTTTGCATTCGCAGAAATGCCCGCGCAGCATGCGAATATGTCCGCGTCGGACGCGAACGTAAGCAATTCCGTAAACGTTAGTCTTACGAAGAATTTAAAGGTAAATAGGCAGCTTACGCCGCTAGCTAGACGCTGCGTTGAGTGCCATGCCGAAAAAACTCCGGGCGTCGTTGCGGATTGGAAGATGAGCCGCCACGCTCACGTAGGCGTTAGCTGTACCGACTGCCACTCGCAGCCAGCAGATAGCCCTATGGCAGCTAAAGAGCCGCACCCGAAAGACACAGATAATCATATTTCGGTGCTAGTTAGCCCTAAAACCTGTGCTAAATGCCACAGTAACGAGGTTAAAGAGTTTGAAAATAGCGGTCACGCAAGAGGCGCTATGCAGATGCAAGCCAACAAAGGAATGGTTGATCTAATGTATCACTATGAAGGACGTGATATCCCTGATCTTAAACACGCGCCTGATATTACCGGTTGCTCTCAATGCCACGGTAGCGTCGTTAAAATGGATGAGCATAACAAGCCTACCAAAGAGACCTGGCCCGTTTACGGCATTGGTACGGTTTATCCGGACGGTAGCGTAGGCGGATGCAAATCATGCCACTCGGGTCATAAATTTTCGATTGCTGAAGCTCGTAAGCCTGCTGCTTGCGCATCTTGCCATTTAGGACCTGATCATCCGGATATCGAAATTTACAATAACTCAATGCACGGACACGTATTTAACGCTGAAGGCAATGAGTGGAAATTCGATAGCGCTCCTGGTACTTGGGCGGTTCCTGACTACCGCGCTCCTACATGTGCAACCTGCCATATGAGCGGCGGTGTGGGTGATCTAAACTCCACTCACAACGTATCTCAACGCTTGAAGTGGAATTTGTGGCAGCCTAAGAGCAATCTACGCACCGGTGGTAATGAGACCGCGGTAAGCGAGTTTTTAAATACCGGCAAGTTAAACATTGGTAATCCTTTGGCGGGTAACCTAAACGGTCCTGAGGCAGCGCGTGCGGAGATGAAGCAAGTCTGCAAAGAGTGCCACGCAAGCACCCACACGAATAATTTCTTTGAGGTGGGCGATAAGCAGGTACTTCTATATAACGTTTACAACGACGAAGCGACTAAGATGCTAAAAGAGCTTAAGGAAAAGAAACTTCTAAAAGACGATCCTTGGGCGGATGCGTTCCAGCGAATCTATTATGTTTCATGGCACCACGAGGGTCGCAGAATGCGTCAAGGCGCGCTAATGGGCGGACCTGATTATTCGCATTGGCATGGCGTATTCGAGGTCAAAAACGACATTAGAGAGATGCGCGAAATCTACGAGCGCCGCATCAAAACCGGCAAGATCGAGGAATAATCCCTCTTGGTCTGCTAAATTATGCCAGACTAAACAGATCAAGCTTGTAAGCCCCTGCACTTCGCGGGGGCTTTTTTATTTACACAAAATTTTGGAATTTTATTTTGTAATCCGCAAAGCCCATCGAAAATCGCCCCTAAAAACCACTGTCTAATTATTTAAGATTGTTGAGAATTTATGACGGAAGTAGCTGATAAATTAGAGTAAATTTATCTCTTTGCAATCCAAAATTAGCTACAATCGCGCATATCATTTAAAAGGAATTTTATGGATAAGCAAACGGCATTAGACTTTTTGAGACTTCATCAGCCGATGCCTGCGCAGCTTTCGGATCAGCTCGCGGCAGAGTTTCGCGCAGTACGGGAGTTTTTGCGTGATAATCCCTGCGACGAGGCGCTTGAGCCGCTTTTGCGCTCGCTAAACGAGGGCGACGGCGCAGGTGAATATCCACTCGTGGACGAGGTGCTAGGTGTGGTGGACGATGCTGCTGCGGTAGCTGCGATTAGGGCGGTCTTGGAAGATCCGAACACAGGCAGCGGAGCGCGATTTTGGGCGACGCTTTTTAGCGTGAGCTTCGTCCGTAAGGAGCTCATTGCGAGCCTGGAGACATCGCTTAAATACGCAAACGATGATTTGATCGAGCTCACGAAAGAACAGATCGAGATGTTTAAGCAACTGACGTAAAGCTAGCTGCTTAAACTTAGTGTTGCACCTTACTCGCCAGATTGCGCATTGCAAAGCAAATCCAAATTTATAAAAATCGACTTAATCACAGGCTGCTTTTAAATTTTTAAAATTTTGCAGTCGCTTAAAATTTATAGAGGCGGCGATTATGCAAGAGGCGCACTTTATTTTCTATGCGCTGTGGCAGGCGCCCTGTGCGAGGATTGCTATCGACAAAGATATAGCGTCGCCGCTAAGTGCGAGCGGCGCAGGCACCGAGAGATATCTACTTAGGAAAGGTAGAAATTTCACGGCGTCGTTTGAAGTAAAATTTTAAATCTGCGGGCCTGTGATAGAATTTAAGTCGTAATAATGAAGTAGAATTTAATATGCGGCGAGCACGACGCTGAAATTTTAAGCTTGCGTCGCGCAGTGACTGGATTTCGCTTGGTGCGATCCGTACGAAATTTTAAGCCGTAAAGATAAGGCGGAATTTATTATACGCGATTTTTTTGAGATGAAATTCTAAGTAATGAGTTTGAGGCGGAATTCTAAAGCGCGAGTTAGATTATAAACTAGCACCGGCGGTAGAGGATACCGCGCTTTTTTGCGGGCTGAGAGCTTCGATCGCACGGCAAAGAATTTTGCGCCATTTTGCACTACAGCTATGGATCTCGACCACGCAGTGAGCAAGGCTGTGATACGCTATGCGACTAAGGATACTGCACTATTTCGCAAGCGATCTTGTAGCGAGATTAGATTATGAGCCTCGGCGTGCGGCATAGGAATTTGGGCGGGTGTGATTCGCACAGGATTAGATGGCGCAGATTTTGCGCCTCCATCCGCACTGCTAAAAATTCTACTGAGCGGAGTTGCGATCTAGAAATTTTGCAGCGGCACAAAATTGCTTGGCGCGGATTTTGAGCTTGCGCGAAATTTCGCACCGTTAGCATTCAAGAAGCGTAAAATTTTAAATCGCATGTCGCTTTAAAATTTTAAACTTATGAAATTTGAGCCGCGTTTACTTTTAAATCCTAATTACGCGCCGTGCTTGGTGATGAAATTTTAAAATTTCATCGCTCCAAGAGCAGCTCGATCAATCGGTGGGCGCAGCTAAAAAATAAGATATATAAAATGCATTAGCGCGTGAAGTGAGACTAAATTTAAATTGCAAGCAAAATTTTAAAGCGCGACCTAGACCGCTTGCGGGCGCTCGATCTTGGCTTTAAAATAGTTAAATTTAGCGCTGGTGCTCGCAAGACGCTTCGGCTACCTGATTTTTGCGGTGCCGAAGCAAAGTCCGTTTTCGTTGCACTGCATATTTTTGATTTGCGGGTCCTCGCTTTCGCCGCAAATTTGGATCATTTGATGCGACGCCTCGTCCATTTTGGGCTCGCTGCAATGCGAAACGCCTGGCTTTGGCTGCTGTGGAGCGGAGCAAGCGCATACAAACAGCGCTGCGCAGGCAAATAAAATAGCATTTTTCATTTTAAATCCTTTTAAAAAAATTTCATAATTTTATCTTTGTAAAACTGAAATTTTACGGAATTTAAAGCGTTTCGGATAATTTAACGCGCCCTTACGGCGAGTATGGCGGCGAGCACAGCGATGAAATTTTAAAATTTCATCGCGCTAATTCATATTCTTGTATAAATTTTTAAAATCACCTCAGCGGGCGGCTTTTTCGCAAGATTTTTGCAGTATCTTGTTAGAATCGACACTTATGATTTTTTTGCCCAATTTACACGCCTTGTCGTAGTATCTCATCGCCGCTCTTTGATCGTCGCTCTCTATATTAGAGGCGTATATCGCGCAAGATACCCAGTTCCCCTCAGAATCGCAAGATATTCTATACTCTTCGGCGATTTTCGCTTTAATTACGTCCTGCACAGCTCTTAAATTTTGCGCTTCAAGCTCAGCAGGTCTGCTGCAAAATTGCTTTATCCCATCGTTAAATGCAGGGTTATTTTGCAATGCGGGATCCGAGATATTTTTGCCAAGCTCGCAGGCCTTTTTATAGTATTTCGCCGCTTCTTTATTATCCTTTCCCTCCATAAATAAGGCAAATAACCCGCAAGCGAGTATATCGCCCTTGCTATCGCAATCTTTCTTGTGTTGTTCGGACGCCTTTGCTAAATTCGCGTTATCGCCGTCCATAACAGCCGCCAAAGTGCAGCTCTCTTTATCGCCCATATCGCATGCCTTTTTAAAGAACTCGAGAGCTTTTTTATCATCTTTTGTTACCTCTTTTCCTTCAAAATAAAACCCTCCTAATCCAAAGCAGCCACGAGCATAGCCGCCGTCGCACGCTTTTTTATAAAATTTAAAGGCTTTTGCCAAATCTTGCTTTACACCGAGATCGCCTAATACAGGGATATTTTCATATATCATACCGAGAGTAGCGCAGGCTTCCTCATACTTCACGGTTCCATTTTCATTCATGAAATCTTTACCGCTTTCGCAGACCTTTACCAATGTATTTATTTGCTCATCCGTAAGCTCTTTTACCTCTTCGGCAAACATAAAATAGCTTAAAAAAGCCAAAGCTAAAATGATTTTTTTCATTTCTTCCTCCTTAAAATTTTTCGTATTATTTCATTTTTCGTTGTCAGATACTGTCATTTAATGGCATTAAATTTTATTGTTTTCTTTGCTTTTAAAATTCCGCAGAAGTATACCCCCCCCCCTTAATAATCACTAAAATTTAAACAAAATATCGCTTATCCGCGACTCTTTTGCGCTCGCTACCGCCCGCCGTAAATTTCACGTAGAGCGGGATTAAATTTTACGAAATTTTCAGGCAGAAATAGTAGAAGTGTGCGAGCAAAAGCTTAAATTTAAAATCTCAAACCCTCTTTAACGTTGATTTAATGCTAAATTTATATAATTTAAGCGAGTTATATTTTAAGAGATGATTAAGAATGAAATGCGCTAAGCTTGGAGGCGGATAGAGTATGCAAGATTACGAATTATTGGACGTTTTGTCCAATAAAAGGGTTCTTTGCCTAGAGGACGAGCCCGGGATTTTAAAAAATATAATCGAATCGCTGCAGCTGTTTTTCGGCGAAGTAGTGGGGGTTAAGGACGGGCTGGAGGCGCTCGATGAGGCGATGAGCGGCTCGTACGACGCGCTGGTTTTTGATATCGGCGTGCCGCACATGGATGGGCTTGAGGTCGTTAAAAAGATCCGAGCTGCCGGCATCTCAGTGCCGATCGTGATACTTTCGAGCCACACCGAGCAGGAGTATCTGTGGCGGGCGGTGGAGCTTAAGATCACTAGGTATCTGCCTAAGCCGTACGACAAAAATGCCTTTATAAAGGCGCTGCAAGACGTCGCTGCGGAGCTGATAAATCACGCGCCGATATTTAGTATAAGCGGCGAGCTGAAGTATGATTTTGCCAAAAAGATCATCTACGTCAAAGACAGCGTCTGTCATCTTTCCAAAAGCGAGAGCAAGCTTTTGGAGTACTTCTTAGCGCGCAAAAATCAAACCGTAACCTACGAGCAGCTATTCGACTACATGTGGGAGTTCGAGCAGCCCAGCAAGGAGGCGATCAAGGCGATCGTCAAAGAGCTACGCCGCAAGATCGGCAAGGACGTGATCAAAAATTTATATGCAGTGGGGTATCTCTTTGAAGTATAAATTTAAATTTATCGTAGCGCTTTTCGTGCTGCTATATATCGTAATTACGGCTTTGGTTTTTAACTTCTACCGCGAGCTTGCGCTAAAGGACACGAGGCGCGAGGCGTTTTATATCCTAGATACGATGAATGCGGTGCGCGATTACGTCTCGACCGTGCAGCGCCCGCTAATAAACGAGCTTAAAGAAAAAAAGCTTTTAAGCGAGGATTTTTTCGATCCGAGGCTAATGTCCTCGACCTACATAACGCGCGAAATTTATAAAATTCAGCTCGCTAAAAATCACATTAACTACGACTACAAGCTCGTCGCTACCGATCCGCTCAATCCCGAACACGAGGGAAGCGAGTTTGAGAATGAAATTTTAGAGGGCTTTAAAGAAAACAGATATAAAGAATACTCCAGAATCGTCTACGATAAAGGTGGCGCCTCGTATCTTTTGAGTCTGCCGATAACAAACTCTCAGCCTTCGTGCACCGAGTGCCACAGCATCAACGCAGCGCCTAAAAAGATGCAAGAGCTCTACGGCGATGTGGGAAATTTCAAAGGCGGCCTAGGCGATACGATCGCGATGATAAGTTTTAAAATTCCGATAAAAAGCATTTTGCTCTATCACACCAAAGAGTTTGTCGTTAGCGGCCTAAGCTTACTTGTAGTGTTTTTGATCTGTATATTTTGTATCTATAAAATTCACAAAAAAAACGCGACTTTAAAGATGCAAACTCAGCTTTTGCTGATAAATCAAAGCCGCCTAGCGCTCATGGGCGAGATGATCGGCAATATCTCGCACCAGTGGCGCCAGCCGCTATCGCAGATCAGCTCCACGCTTATAAATTTAGAGCTTTACAACGAGCGGGGCAAGCTCTCAAAAGAGAGGCTCGAAGGCGGCATAAAAGACGCGGGCGAGCAGGTGAAATTTATGAGCGATACGATCGAGGATTTTAAAAATTTCTTCAATCCGAACATGCCAAAGAGGGAATTTAGCGCCAGCGAGGCGATCGAGCAGGCGCGTAAAATTTTAAACGCCTCGCTTAAAAAGCACGTCATCGACATAAACGTGCGGATAGAAGAAAATTTTACGCTTTACGGCAACGTAAACGAGCTCATCCAGGTGCTCATAAACATCATAAACAACGCAAAGGAGGCGTTTTTGGACGTGCCGCTTAAACGGCGCGAGATTAAAATTCGCTCATTTTTAAAGCAGGGCGAGCGAGTAATCACGATCGAAAATAACGCAAGCCGCATCGACGAAGTGCAGCTAGATAAAATTTTTGAGCCGCACTTTACGACAAAACAGCAGGGTAGCGGGCTCGGACTATATATGAGCAAGATGATAATCGAAAAAAACGGAGGGAGCATAAGTGCTGCAAATTCCGACGAAGGCGCGGTATTTACGATCTCTTTTCGTTAAATTTAGACTTCATTAAATTTCTCCCTTTTTCACCCTTTTTTGTTGATATTATTCCAATCGTAGAACTTTGCTAATTTAAAAATTTGATTTTCAAAGGAGGATCCATGAAAAAATGGAATAAGATGCTACTAGGCGCGCTCGCCTGTATTAGCATTTTTGCCGCAGGAGCCTGTGCCGACGAAGGCATGGGGCATGAGATGGAAATGTCGCAAAAATCGCGCGACGTCATCGCAAATCCTAAGGGCACGTTGCAAAGCAGAGGCGTCATATCCTTGCAGGACTACGTCGTAGAAGAGCGAGAGATGTATGACTGGCTATTTAAAAATCACCCGATTTTTACCAAATACGGCGGTAAGACGGTCGGTAAGATGGATGTACACGACCGAGGTTTGGAGTGGCTTGCGGAAGGTCACGGATTTGACTTTTCAAAGGCTAGTAAAAGAGACGACGGCAAGGGCTATAGCTCTATGATGTATAGAATCCCTGCGGGCTCTTCCTTGCAATTTCCGAATAAATTCATAGGCCCTGAAAAATGCGGCGAGTGCCACCCTGCACAGTATGAGACATGGAGCAGATCGCGCCACGCCACTACTATCCGCTTCCCGGGCGAGCACCCGGAGGTTAATAACAACCTAACCGATCCGGTATTTAGTCCGGATACCGCGTCGATCCTTCCAAAAGGTATTACCCCTGACGTAATTTATGCGACCGTGGGGCATCTAAGGACAAAATTCGGCTACGTAGATGCATGGCTTCTACGCGGAACTTATCACGTAGAGGGCGGTTTGCTACGAGACGGTACCGGTCAGATCGTAGCCGGCAGCAACCAATTCCAAAGGACTTGGGCGTTAAATTTAGACGATGAGACGGTCAAAAAGATCAAAAAGATCGTTCCGGAATTCCCGGGCACGCTTGAGGAATATGGCGATAACGGCGGTTACGTAAGAGGTCTTGCGTCGTATGCTGCGAAATATAAAAAATCGATGTTTTTCCAAGCAAACAGCTCGTATTGCGAAGTCTGCCACCCATTCAAATTCGATTTTAAAACTAAGAAAGAATTCTATGCCGCTTTGGGTAACGCAAAAGAGCTTCAAAAGCACACTATCTCCAAAGGTATCACCTGCGAAGAGTGTCATGGAGCGGGCGGTCACCTTGACGGCGCTACAAATTTTAGAACCTCAAACTGCGAACGCTGCCACCAAAGATTTAACTATAGCCCTGATTTAGCTCGTGCTAATCCGCTAAACAACGGAAACCCAGATCTATCTCTTAGCTCTAAATTTAAATCTATGGGACCAGGCTGTGGCTCTGAGGGCTCTCAGTCCTACTTCACCGCTCACTACGAGAAGGGTATGCGCTGCGTAACCTGCCACGATCCGCACGATAATACCGGACCGGTAGTTGGTGATAAAACCGTCAAGGGCGTAAATTACAACTCAGAGCAGGGCTATTTGAGCGCGTTTTATACAAAGCCTAAGATCACAAAAGAGTGCAAAGATTGCCACCAAGAGCAAGCCTACATCGCCGCAAGAGCCGATACGCATAAAGACAACACCTGCGCATCTTGCCACATGCCGTTTATGATGAGCTGCGAGAACTTCTATGCTATTCAGTTCCAAGATAACGCGGGATTTGATACTCAAAGAAGATCGCACATCTGGAAGATTGACATCGATCCTGCTAGAAAATCTCTAGTTGCAGGCGATGCCGCTAAAGGTCCAAGAGATGCGAAAGATTGGCACTTCCAAAGAAATAAAGATGGACGAAATTTCGTCGATCTTATGTGGTCGTGCGCACGAACATCTTGGGCGGATAAAGATATGCAAGATACCAAAGGCTGCCACAGCCCTGTCGTTTCCGAGCTAAAAGAGACGCTTCACTTCAAGAACCAAAAGCAGGTTTACGATGAGGTTATGGGCTGGCAAACTCCGATTAAGAGTGACTTCTCGCAAGTTAAGATCGGTATTCAAGGAATTTACTCTATCCTTGAGACTAAAAAGCTTAACTCCAGTGATAAAACTCGCGTCTATGAGCTAATCGAAAAAGCTCAAGACACCGTCGATCTTATCGAAAAAGACGGCTCATGGGGAATGCATGGCTTTAAATATACTAAGCAAAGGCTAGAGGCCGCTAAAGAGTATATCAAAGAGGCTCAAAGAATTTTAAATAATAATTTATAATTCTTTCGGGGTCGCGTAAGCTCGCGGCCCCGAAATTTAAAAGGCAAATGTATGCAAAAAAGACTAAAAATTTTCTTGCCTATCGTTTTGGCAAGCTGCGCGTTGGGCGCGAATTTGACTACGCAAGAGCAAAAAGAATCTTATAGCATCGGAGCTTCTACCGGAAGCTATGTTTCAAACCAGCTGCATTCACAAGCCGCTTTGGGTGTCAAATACGACTTAGATGCGGTGATAGAGGGGTTTTTGGACGCTCTTAAAAAGCAGCAGAAGCTAAAAGATGAGGAAATTATTGCGCTTTTGAATCAAAGAGCCGATAAGCTAAATAAGATCGTAGAAACAAATTCCAAAGCGGAGCTTGATAAAAATTTAAAAGCGGGCAAGGAATTTATGGCGAAAAATGCCAAAAATCCGGATGTTAAAACCACGAAATCCGGTCTTCAATATGAAATTCTAAAGCTAGGCATGGGCGAAAAGCCAAAGCCTGAGAGCGTAGTAGTGATGAACTACAAGGCGTATTTGACGAACGGTAGCGTATTTGACGATACTTTCGCATCTAAAATTCCGGCGCATCTTTCTATGATAGGCTTAATTGACGGATTGCGCGAGGGGTTGCTTTTGATGAATACAGGCTCGAAATATAAATTTACAATCCCTAGTAATTTAGCCTACGGCAACGTGGACGTAGATAGAATTCCTGCGGGTTCTGTGGTGATTTTTGAAGCCGAACTACTAAAGGTTTTAAAGCCCGGCGAGCTTGCCGATGCTGCGAAAAAGCTTAGCGAGAGCGAGGCTAAAAGCTTTCACGACGCGAATAAAACAAAGTAGTTTTGCTTAAATTTAGTCGGAGGAGAATATGCAAAAGCAAAGAAGAAATTTTATAAAATCCGCCGCACTCGGCTCTTTGGGGCTCGGCGCAATTGCCTCAAATTTACTTGCGCAAAGCGGCGACGGCCCGGATAAAAACGCGCAAGACGCGAACGCGAGCGTCAAAAAGCAAGAGCCGAAAAAGCCGCACTACGGTATGATATTCGATCAGAACAAATGCGTCGGCTGTACCGACTGCGAGATCGCCTGTAAAAAGGTAAATTCGGTTCCGAAAGGTCAAATGAGGCTTTTTATCCAGGACAAAACCGATCCGCTAAATTTAAAAGAAAAGCGCTATGTTAGAGTATCTTGTCAGCAGTGCGAGGACGCGCCGTGCGTGAACGTCTGCCCGACAAAAGCCTGCCACAAGGACGAAAAAACGGGCATCACGACGATGAACACCGACGACTGCATCGCCTGTAAATACTGCATCGTCGCCTGTCCTTACGACGTACGCTTCATAAACCACGATACCAAAGCCGCAGAGAGCTGCAACTTCTGCTTGGATACGAATTTAAAAGACGGCCACGAGCCCGCCTGCATCGAGGCGTGCAGATACGAGGCGATCGTATTTGGCGATCTAAACGACGAAAGCTCGCACATTAGCAAGCTACTTCGCGTAAAAGACAGCCTGCGAATGCGCCCGGAGTGTGGCACGAAGCCGAGTCTGCGCTATATTCCTGCGGTAAAACTGGGGGTGTGATATGAACGGAGCCATAAATTTCACTGCGACCTTCTCGCACGGCGTGGAGTGGGGCTGGCCAATCGCGGTCTATCTTTTGCTAGCGGGTATGAGCGGCGGCGCTTTGATAGTCGCGATCCTCGTCAAATTTTACAAAAAACAGACCGAGAGCACGCCGCTGTTTAAAGCTGCGTCGCTGCTATCTTTCGTAGCGATCTTACTCGGTATGGTCTGCCTGGTAGCCGACCTTGAGAGGCCGCTTCTTTTTTGGAAAATTTTGATTAATTACAACTTTACCTCGGTTATGTCCGTGGGCGTGGCGGCGCTTTGCGTCTATATTCCGCTTAGCTTCGTAGCCTGCCTTTATGCGTTTGAAGCTGATCTTAGCGGATTTTTATCGCGCAGACTTACTTTTTTAAAAGGGCTTTTCACGCTCGTAATGAAAATTTTAAACGCGCTTCGCCCGTTACTTCTTGCGCTTACGCTTGTTTTTGCGGTTGCGATCTGCGCCTATACCGGCTTTTTGATCTCGGTTTTAGTTAGATTTCCTATCCTTAATACAGCCGTTTTGCCTGCGCTTTTCGTGGCGTCTGGCTTATCGGCGGGAATTGCGGGCTCAAGCCTCATAGCCGCGCTTTTCTTTAAAGCAGACCCGCACGGCGGCGATCTTAAAATTTTACACGCGGTCGAGTGGCCGGTTTTGGCGATGGAAATTTTACTAATCGGCATGATTTTCGTCTCGCTTATCACTGGCAGCGACGTGCAAAAAGCCGCGAGCGTCGCATTTAACGAGGGATTTTATGCGAAGATGTTTTGGCTAGGCGTCGTGGGCGTAGGCTTTTGCGTACCGCTCGTTTTAAATTTCGCACTAGGCAAAAAGATCGCTCACACCGCGTTTGCGTTCTACGTTAGCGCGCTTGCCAGCGTGGTTGGGGTATTACTTCTTAGAATGTTTATACTATACGCGGGACAAACTTACGATATAATAATGTAAAACTGCGGAGGGTTAATGAGCGCGCTAAAAATATTAAAATTTTTCATCTCTTACAAGTTCGCGCTCTGCCTCCTTTTCATTCTAGCTGCAGGTGCCGGCGTCGCAACCTTTTTAGAAAGCATTTACGATACGCAAACTGCTAAAATTTTAGTCTATGAGGCGCGCTGGTATGAGTGCGTCATGGGTGCTGCGACGCTGAGCCTGCTCGGCATTATAATTAAAACCAAAATGTGGCGCCGCTTCGGTTCATTCGTACTTCACGCGGCATTTATCGTTATCTTTGTCGGCGCGGCGCTGACGCGCTATTTCGGCACCGAGGGCGTGCTGCACGTAAGAGCGGGCGAGAGCGAAAGCGAGATGGTAAGCGTCAAACCATACTTGCAAATCCGCACGCAAGACGCGCTGTTTGAGCATCCGCTAAATCTATCTCAGATCGGCAATAACGATTTTAGCTTCACGCAAAGTATAAATTCCAAAAGCTTCACCGTCAAATTTAGCTCCTACAAACCCGCGCCCAAAGGCGAGCAGGGCACGCTTGCGGTAAAGGCGGGCTTTGAGGGCGGAATCGAGCAAAAAGCGGAGCTGCGCGGCGGTGCGGGCTGGCTGGGTGAACCCAAAATTTTAAACTTTGACGGCGAGGAGATAATGCTAAGCTGGGGCTCGAAGCTCATAGAGCTTCCGTTTGCGGTAAAGCTTTTGAAATTTAAGCTCGAGCGCTATCCCGGCTCGCAAAGTCCGTCATCCTACGCCAGCGACGTTGAAATTTTAAAAGAGGGCAAGAGCGCGGGAGAGCATGAAATTTATATGAACCACCCGCTAAGCTTTGACGGTTTCAAGCTCTTTCAGTCCTCCTACGACACGGACGAGCTGGGCACGGTGCTAGAGCTTAATCGCGATCCGGGTAAAATCCCCACTTATTTCGGCTATTTCTTGCTTTGCGTCGGATTTATCGGAAATCTTTTTACCGCCGGCAGCAGGTTTAAAAAGCTCGCTAAATTTATCAAAAATAACGCGCCCACCGCGTTTCTTCTAATCGCGCCGCTTTTTTTCAGCATTGAGCTTCGCGCCGCCGATGAAAACTATCTGGCAAACCTTAAAGCCAACTCGCGCGTTCATGCAAACGGCGCGTTCGCGGAGCTTTTGGTGCAAGATTACATGGGCAGGATCAAGCCGCTTAGCATCGAAGCAAGCGAGATCGTAAATAAAATTTCAGGCACGGATTCGCTTTACGGCTTAAGCGCCGAGCAGATGATCCTAGGAATGAGCCTAAATCCTGCGTTTTGGCGCGATCAAAAGATCATTAAGATCAAAAACGACGAGATCAAAAAGATGCTGGGCTTAGCCCCGCAGGAGCGATATGCGAGCTTTAATTCGGTCTTTGATGAAAACGGCAACTACAAGCTCGCCCATGCCCTGGACGAGGCGAATGAAAAAAGCGCCTCGCGCCGCGCCGCGCTCGATAACGAGCTGATTAAATTCGACGAGCGGCTAAATATCGCGTATTTGACCTTTAGGGGGGTGTTTTTTAAATTTATCCCCGTGCCGAACGACCCGCAAAACACCTGGCTCTCGCCGAACGACGCCTTTGCGGATTATAGGATCGCGCCGCAGATCAAAGGCGTGCTAAACGATTATCTAAACGGCTTGCAGGATGGAATTTCGGATAATGATTGGGCTAAAGCGGACAGCGCGCTTGCAGAGCTGAAAAGCTACCAAAGAGCCACCTCGGCAGCTATTCTTCCAAGCGTTAGTCGCGTCAAAGCCGAGGTGTTTTACAATAAAGCTTCGGTTTTCAAAAAGCTCGTTTATTGCTATATGATCCTAGGCGGCGTAGCTCTTGTTTTAGCGCTTTTGGGCGCGCTTTGCGGTAAGCGCTTCACGCTCGCGCAAAAAATTTTATTTGCGGCCTTTGCCGCAAGCTTTGCAGCACATACCCTCGCGCTTGTGCTGCGCTGGTACGTCGCGGCTCACGCGCCGTGGAGCGATAGCTATGAATCGATGATCTACATTGGCTGGTCGGCGGCGCTTGCGGGGATCATATTTTTTAGAAAGTCCCTGCTTACGCTAAGCGCGAGCTGCTTGCTAGCTAGCATCGTGATGCTCGTAGCGCATATGAGCTTCGTAAATCCGCAGATTACCAACCTCGTGCCGGTGCTAAAATCGTATTGGCTTAGCATCCACGTCTCGGTTATCACGGCTAGCTATGGATTTTTAGGGCTTAGCTGCCTACTTGGGCTTTTGGCTCTTGTTTTGATGGCGCTTAAAAACAGCGCCAATCGCGAGCGGCTTAACGCTCAGATCAGATATATAACGGCGATCAACGAGATCAGCCTCATCGTGGGGCTTTCGATGCTGACGCTCGGAAATTTCTTCGGCGGCGTGTGGGCGAATGAGAGCTGGGGGCGATACTGGGGCTGGGATAGCAAAGAGACTTGGTCGTATGTCTCGATCATCGTCTATGCGATCGTGCTGCATCTAAAGCTTATCCCGAAGCTCGGCTCGATCTATGTTTATTGCGTGAGCTCGACGCTCGCGTATAGCTCGATCATAATGACCTATTTCGGCGTAAATTTTTACCTCACCGGCATGCACTCTTACGCCGCGGGCGATGCGCCGCAGATACCCGCGCCGTTTTATTGTATAATAGCGGCGGTATTTTTAATAATCGCTCTTGCTTTTAGGGGCAGGGACGTAAAAACGATATGAAGGAGTAAATTTGAAAAAATTTCTAATAGCGTTAGCCTTGGCTGCCGCGGCAAATGCGGGCTTTATCAGCGAGGGCATTCAAGCTCAGCAAAGCGGCGATCATAAAAAACTCGCAGAAATTTACGAGCGAGCGTGCGGTTTGGAAAATAAAGCTTCGGGCTGCTATAATCTAGCCGTTTTGTATTTTGAGGGCACCGGCAACGTAGAGAAAAATTTCGAAAAAGCGATCAGCCTCTACGAGAAAGCGTGTAGCGCTAAATTTGCGCTTGCGTGCAACAATCTAGGCTATATTTTTGAGAGCGGCAACGGCGCGGATCAAAATTTTACCAAAGCCGCGGCTTATTACGAAAAAGCCTGCAAAGATAACGAAGGCTGCACCTCGCTTGGGCTTTTATACGCAAACGGCGCGGGGCTTGCAAAGGATGTCGCCAAGGCGGCGAGCCTTTATGAGAAGGCCTGCACCTACGGCGATATGATGGGCTGCAACAACCTGGGCTATCTGTATCTAAAGGGCGAAGGCGTGCAGCAAAGCTTCGCAAAGGCTAAAATTTTTTACGAAAAAGCTTGCGGCGGCGACATCGGCATCGGCTGCAACAATCTAGGTTATCTATACGCCTTCGGGCAGGGGGTAAGCCAGGATTATAGGCAGGCAAAGCAGCAGTATGAAAAGGCGTGCAACCTCGGTCACTTCGACGGCTGCAATAACTTAGCCATAATGTATGCCGAAGGTAAGGGCGTGAAGTCCGATAACGCCAAAGCAAAAGAGCTTTTCAAAAAAAGCTGCGACGGCGGCATCAAGATGGGATGCGAGAATTTGGAATTTTTAAACTCGATTAGTAAGTAGATTTAAAACATCAAATTTTTAAGGAGACGGTATGATTTTACGTTCGTTTTTAGTTTCGGCAGCGCTTGTTGCGCTCGTTTGCGGCGCCTCTATGGACGGGGCCAATAAACCGGCAAAGCCTATGTTTCAAAGCGTAGATCCTAGCAAGGCTACGCTCGTCGGAAGCGGCGAGGGCAAAGAATACTGCGCCGTTTGCGGAATGAATTTGGTTAAATTTTATAAAACCAACCACGTTTGGAACGGCAAGCAAGTAGCTTCTCTGCACTGCTTGTACGAGCTAACGGAGGGGAAAATTCCAAGCGATGCACAGGTCGTCGATACGAAAAATCTAAATTTGATCGACGCAAATAAAGCCTTTTACGTCGTGGGTAGCAAAGTCAAAGGCACAATGACGCGCAATAGTAAATACGCCTTCTCAACCGAAGCCGACGCGAAGGAATTCCAGGCCGAAAACGGCGGCGAGATAGTGAACTTCGCGAAAGCCTACGAGATTGCGGGGCAGGATTTTGCGGGCGATAACAAGATGATCAAAGCCAAGCGCGAGGGCGGCGTTTACGCGCACGGTAAGGAATTTTACGAAACAAACTGCGCTAAAACCGAAGCGAAAAACTTCAAAGCCATCTCCGAGCTTAAAGCTCATCTCAAAAATGTTTGCGACGCAAAAGGCGCGAGCAAGGCTCCTGAGTACGACAAACACCTGCAAGCCGCGGCGCTGTATCTATGGGATGCGCCGGCAAATTTAGGCAGCAGCGACAAAAACGCAAAAGCGAAAAAGCCTGAAAAGATCGTCGTGCCGGAAGGCGCTAAATGCCCGGTCTGCGGTATGCTGGTAGGTAAAAACCCTAACTGGGCGGCGATGATAGAGGTTCAGGGCGGCGAGAGTCTGTATTTTGACGGCGTAAAAGATATGATGAAATACTACTTCGAAAAGGGCAAGGGCTTTGATAAAATTTTCGTAACCGATTACTACAAGCTACACAAGATCGATGCTAAAAGCGCTTTTTACGTGCTCGGCTCCAACGTCCTAGGACCGATGGGCGACGAGCTCATTGCGTTTGATAGTGAGAGCGCGGCTAAGACCTTCGCCAAAGATCACGGAGGCAAGAGCGTACTTAAATTTGACGAAATTCAAGAGAGCGTGATAGAGGGGCTATGAGGCTCATTTGCGCTTTAATTATCTTTTTTGCCGCCCTTTACGCGCTCATTGCGGTACATTACGTAAGCTTTGATCGCGCAAAGAGCGAGCAGTGTCTGCAAAAGCTCGCGCGCGAGATAAGGGACGTGCGGCTCTCAAGCAGCTTTAAGAGCAAGGCCTACGCGGAGTTTGTCTATGATAAGTAAAAATTTTATCGACTACTCCGTAACTCTGCTGCGAAAAGACAGAGCCGATCACTCCTTTAGCTTTGCGATATTCGCCTTTATCGTTTTTATTTTAAGCTCGGTGCTTTTCATCTCGGGCTCCATTCAAAGCGATCTTGAAAAGGTCATCAAGCTCAGACCCGACATCGTCGTAGAGGCTTTGCGCGCGGGCAAACGCGACCTGATGCACGACGGCTATATTTACGACGTCTCTAAGATCGCGGGCGTCAGCGAAGTGCAGGGAGCCGTGGACGGGATGTATTACTTCGCTCAAAAGCGCGTTTGGTTTCATATCGTAGGCGACGAAAGCCTGAGCGAAAAGGAAATGATCGTAGGCGAGGGGGTAAAGGCGGCGATGGGCGAGTGGTACTACGAGGACGAGTTTCATTTTTTGACTGAGCAGCGCCTAATCGCGATTAAGATTAATAAAATTTCACCGCACGAAAGCAGCATCGTCTCAAACGACGTGATCTATCTAAATCCCGTTACCGCACGCGAGGTGCTAAGCCTGAAGGAGGGCGAATACACCAAGCTCTACGTAAGCGTGCCCAACCCCAACGAAGTAAGCGAAGTAGCGCTTAAGATCGTAAATTTATACCCCAACACGCAAGCCCTTAGCGCCGAGGACGCGGTAGCCGAAGTGAGGCATCTGTATTATTACAAGGGCGGAATTTTTATGGTGCTTTACGCCGTGGCGATGATCTCGTTTTTCATCTTGCTGAAAAATCAAATTTCGCTCGCATACGGCGAGAAGAAAAAGGAGATCGCGATCTTGCGCAGTATAGGCTTTTGTATAAAGGACATCATCGCGATGAAATTTATTCAAAATTTCATCGTCTCGCTAAGCGCTTATCTGCTCGGCGTCGCGGGTGCGTATGCTTATGTTTTTGTTCTAGACGCACCGCTTTTGCGCGATATATTCTTAGGCGGCGAGCTGCGAAATTTCATCACCTTCACGCCCGCGATAAATTTCAATATGCTCTTTTTGATCTTCGTCTTTAGCGTGATCCCGTTTTTAGCGTTCGTCATCATCCCTTCGTGGCGCATAGCTATCGGCGATATGAGCGAGGCGGTCAAATGAGCAAGATAGAGATCAAGCAGCTTTGCAAAATTTACAACGAGGGCAGGGCGAATGAATTTTGCGCTTTGAAAAATATAAGCTTAAGCGTCGAGGAAGGGCAGATTGTAATCTTAAAAGGGGTTAGCGGCAGCGGCAAAAGCACGCTTTTATCCATCATAGGCGCGCTTGCTAAGCCGAGCAGCGGCGAGGTTTTGGTGGACGGCGCAAACGTCTCTAAGCTTGCCGATATCGAAAGCTCCGCGTATCGCCATAAAAAAATCGGATTTATCTTCCAGTCTTTCAACCTGCTTGAGGCGCTTAGCGTCTATAAAAACATCCTTGCGCCGCTTAGTCTTGAACGGCTGGGCAGGGATGAGCTTGGCGCGCGCATAGATGAAGCGATGCAGATTGCTAATATCGCGCATAAAAAAGATCAGATCGTCTCCAGTCTTAGCGGCGGCGAGAAGCAGCGCTGTGCTATCGCAAGGGCGCTTGTGATGGGACCGCAAATCATCTTGGCCGACGAGCCGACGGCAAATTTAGACAAACAAAACTCGCTCGGTTTTGTGGGGATGCTTTCAAAGCTCAAAGAGCTTAAAAAAACCGTTTTGATCGCGACGCACGATATACTCTTCGACGAGCTGGATTTCGTAGATCGATACGTGTTTTTAAAAGACGGAGAAATTTCTGCATGAGCGTATTTTTATCGGGTAGCGTGATCGCGTTTTTGGCCGTGGAGCTGATCGTAATAGCGCTGATGGCGATCTCGCAGTTTCACATCGTGCGGATCATGCGCTATTGGGACTTTAACGCCACCTCAAATTTACAATACGCCCTGGAGAAAAGAAACTATCTCATCAACACCATTTTGTTCTTCACGATAGCGTGCAAGATCATTTTGTTTATATTTTTCGCGCTTTGCCTGAACGAGCTCTCTTCGATCGTGCCGGGTGCGATGTGTTCCGCAGGCGTCGTGGGCTCGAACCGCTACGGCAACATCCTACTGCTTTTAAAAATTTTACTGATCTTTGGCTTTGGGCTCTGGCTTATTTTAAACAGCCTCGATCTTAAAGCGGGCAAATTCCCCTATCTAAAGCGCAAATACCTGATCTTTACCATCCTTTTTACGGGCGTTTTGGCGGAGTTTATTTTAGAAATTCTATTTTTTACCAATATCCCGCTGCGTGTGCCTGTGTTTTGTTGCTCGGTCGTATTTCGCGCGCCGAAGCTCCCGTTCGGATACACGCAGGCGCTTTTGGCGACCTTTTTCTACGCGATATTGGGCGCCATTTTGATCTTAAATTTCTTAAAGCAGTCGATGGCGAGCTTTGCTCTGAATTTGCTCTTTTTGTTCGTCGCATACTACGCGATCACCTATTTTTTCGGGCTTTACGTTTACGAGCAGCCCAATCACAAATGCCCGTATTGCATGCTTTTGAAGGATTATTACTTCGTCGGCTATGCGATTTGGGGCTCGCTGTTTTTGGGTATATTTTTTGGCATCGTGCCGTTTTTAACGGAGCTCATCACCAAGCGCGCCTACACCCACCTGCTTAAATACTCCTCGTTCTGGCTTATTCTAAACGCGCTTATCTGCAGCGCCTACGTCGTCAAATACTACTTCGTGCGGGGCGCACTGCTATGATTAAGAAAATTTTTGCCGCGGTTTTGCTCGCCTGCGTGATGGGGCTGCTCATATCGTCCATGGATATAGCCGAATCCAAAATTTCCGTGCGCCACGGCAACACCGATAAGCAGCCGCTGCAGATCGAATTTGGCAAATACCTATGTCACGAGAGCGGCACGGTGATAAACGATCTGTACAACACCGCTCAGGCCGTTATGCCAAACGGCGATACATATTTTTTCAACGACATCGCAAACGTCTTCATATGGCTGATGCGGCAAAAAAATAAAGATGAGATCGTGGTATGGGTTTATTCGCAAGACACCGAAAAATACATCATCGCCAAGGACGCTTGGTACTCGCGCGTCGAGATCACGCCGATGGGTTACGGCTTTGGCGCGTATGAGTTTCACAACTACGGCAGGAGCGACTACTACTACGACGAGATCGTGCTGTGCGCCGCTCGCGGCGAGACGCTGCTAAATCCGCTCATCAACATCCTGCTATCCGAAAATAAAATTTAGCCTTGCGGCATATCGGAAAATGAAATTTAGCCCGCATTCGCTCATTAAGCTAGCCTAAATCAGCCTGTATCGGCTTACTATTGTTAAATTTACTCGTCTATGTCCAAACTCTCACTCGTCCGCTTTTATGGAATTTAGCTCGCATTGCCTGCTCGCATCGGCTTGCTCGTTAAATTTGACCCGTCCGAACCCGCGCCTGCCGCTTCGTCCCACCGCCGATTAGTTTAAAATTCCAAGCCGCATTCGCCCGTCGCGCGATCAATAAATTTATATCAATACGGGCGCCGAAATTTTAAGCTATAATGGCGCCAAATTCCACATTAAAGGAGCGAAAATGAGCGAAATTTTAGATCAGACGCTAGAGTATGCGAAAGAAATTTTAGGCGCCCAGGCGCTGGAACTTAAGATCGAGCGCGCGGTCGTGGGGCTGTTTTTTAGCGGCGTAAAGCTGCAAGGAGGCGCGTGCGGGCTTAGCTATACGCCGCTAAAGTCCCTATCGGGCGCCGTTTGCTGCCCCTCGCAAGCAAGCGTGATGCCCGATTCGGGCAATATCGCGGACAGGAGCGTGCGCTATCTGCTGCGCGATCTAAACTCCGCCGCGCCGCTTAAAAAGACGCTCGCGCTCGCCGCGCTAAATGCGCTAGGCAGGGCGTGTTTTGATAAAATCCGCGCGGATTACGACGTGAAATTCGGCGCCGATCCCTTTGAGCAGCTGCAGATCGAGCGCGGCAGCTTTAGCGTCGTCGTGGGCGCGCTGGTGCCCTACATCAAGACGCTGATGAAAAATGGCGCAGATTTTAAAATTTTAGAGCTTGACAAAAGCACGCTCAAGCAGGCGGAACTGCCGTTTTACCTGCCTGCAAGCGAGGCCGCAAGCGTCGTGCCGCGCGCAGATAACGTTATAATCACGGCTACGACGCTCATCAACGACACGCTGGATGGACTTTTGCGCCTGAAAAAAAGCGGCGCCAAGCTCGTGCTCGTGGGGCCTACCACGCCGCTACTGCCGCAGGCGCTGTTTGAGCGCGGCGTGGACTTTGCGGGCGGCACGCTCGTGCGAGATGCGGACGCGGTGCTCGACATCATCGCGCAGGCGGGCTCGGGGTATCACTTTTTGGGTAAATTTGCCGATAAAATCACGATCTGTAGGGGCTAGCGCGCAGATTGAAATTTTAAAATTCTGCGCGCAAAGGGCTTAAATTTAAAGGAGAAAATATGCAAAAGTGCGTCTATATCGTGCACGGTTACGATGCTTCGCCTAAAAGCCATTGGTTTGCCTGGCTTAAAAGCGAGATCGAAAAATCGGGCGCGAGGGCGGAAATTTTAACGATGCCCACGCCTGCGCACCCAAGGCTTGATGAGTGGCTGAAAACTCTGCGAGAAAGCGTAAAATTTAAAGGCGAAGTCTATCTGGTCGGACACAGCCTCGGCTGCCCTACGATCTTAAATTTTTTGCAAAGCAGTGCCGCAAGCGGCGCAGTAGAGGGCGTCGTGCTGGTCTCGGGGCTTGCAAAGCCGCTTAGCGATCCACAATTTAAAATTTTAGACGAGTTTATGGATAAAGGCTTTGATTTTGAGCGCATAAAAGCCGCCGCAAAACAGCGCGTTGTAATTTCTGCGAAGGACGATTATATCGTGCCGTTTAGCTTCAGTCGCGAGTTAGCGGAGCAGATCGATGCTAAGTTTTACGAGGTGGAAAAAGGCGGGCATTTTTTGGATAGAGACGGCTTTACGAAGCTTGATCTCGTGTATGAAATTTTAGAAAAAATGATGAAATTAAAGGGCTAGGCTTCGGGCAAACGCACCCGCTTGGTTTTTGCTTTTGCATTCACCGCTCGCGTTTTTCTCTGCTAAAGCTCGGATTTGCTTTGCGACTAAGATAAGAGCTTCGTCTTTAGCCTGTCGAAGACTTCGCTGCCCGCATAAATAAATAGATAAGCCCGCGGTGCAATCGCCGTTTGCAAGGCGAGTTTCGCGCCGTTTTAAAATTTTGTAAATGTCGTAGCGAGGATAAGCGCGTTTTATATAAATTTCAAAACACGGCGGCTAGCGAGAATTTTATCCGTGGCAAAATTTCGCACTCGGCTTGTGCGAGCTAAATCCGTGTTCAAGCCTGCAAGCGCGTAGAAGATAAAATTTAGCGCCCGCGGCGGAGCTTTTGCGACGACGAAATTTTAAAATTTTAAAGCAAGCAGATGAGCTAAATTTTAAATCTCGCCCAGCTTGCGCGGGCTAAATCCGCGCCTAAGTCCGTACCGCGCGAGAGATAAAATTTAGTGGGCGCGAAAGGCGGATAAGTTTAGCTTTTCTTTTCGTTAAACATATACGAAATCACGAAAACGATCAGACAAACGGGCGCGAACGCAAATGCAAACGCCACGCTCCAGCCGGCGGCACGCTCACTCCAAAAATACCCCGCCGCGAGGCATGCTAAAAACCCGCCGTAAAAAGCGCCGAGCGATAAATTTTCTACCGTAAAAATTAGCAAACTGAGATTTGGATTTTTTACAAAAAGCTTGCTTGGCTTAAAATTTTTATACTTTTTGAACAAATACCAAAACAGCGCGCAAGCCAAAATCGCAAATTCTGCCGCAAAAAAGTGGCGCGTTTGGCGTATCGTCTATCGGCAAAACCGCCAAAATCAAAGACGTCGCCTACCTGCAAAACCGAACCGATCAGGCCCGCCGCCTGCCAAACAAGTAAGATAACCACCCGCTAAGCTAGCAGATATCTCGCCGTCCTGTGAAATTTATACCCTTGCTTTGCATCCATCGGTCTTAAGTCCCATAAATTTTTAATGAAATTAATATTAGAGAATTTAGCGCATCTCTATATCTCTACCGCCCAAATAATATTCTTCCAGCGGATAATTTATATTGCCGCAGTTATCAAATTTAAAACCTTTTCCGATACCGACTACGGCATTTTTTCTCTCTTTATAGTATTTCTTCTCGATAATAAAATTTCCTATCGTATCGCACAGATACTCCGAATGGTTAAACTGCATATAATTACCGTTAAATATAGCGAATTTATCAAGAAACAAAGTGCCTGTGACCTCTTCCTCACCACCGTCAACCCTAACTATCGGTCTGTCAAATCCAACGCTCGTATCGTTCAAATTTATTTTTAGATATTTCTTTGGATCGGTTTTTTTAGCCTTTAGCTCTTTCATCAGTATCTGCTCGGTCGTTTTTCCCTCTTGATAATATTTTTCTAACACTTCAAAACAATTCGATAAGTTTATATTTTCTAGTTCGTAGTATGCAACCTCGTATCTACTAGACCAAAGACTACCGAAGGTTTTCAACCTATAAGCATCGATCATTTGGTATAATTTCACATTATTATCTAAATATGCTCCTCCCACTTTTTTATACAACTCCTCTTTGGATAAAATTCTATCCTCTTTTAGACAATAGCCTTGTTTGTATTTGTTATAGTCGGAAAGAGAAACGACAGCGAAACCTCGTGAAGTGGAGTAATCGGGGATGATGCGGATAAATGCGGCACAGAGTATCGCCGCCAGAAGTAGCACTGCGGCTAGAATTTTAAATTTAAGAGATTTGTAGAATTTCATAATGATCCTTTAAATGTCGCCAGCGAAGCAAACGCACCTCGCCGCTCCGTGAAATTTATACCTTTGCTCCGCGTTCATCGCCCTGAGCTTTTTAAATTTGAGATAAATTTACGCGATGCTCAAAGTTTTTCTATCCGCGCCAAAACCCCTTTGCATCGCTAAATTTCATATCTCGCGCCGCTAAATTTTAAATCGTCGCAACATTTAAATTTTGGTTTTCGCGGCGCTCAAATTTCTCTCGCCGCGGCGCCAAAAATTTCAGATAAGCTCTAAAGCCGCGCCTTAGTTTTATGCCGGCAAAATTTAATCGCGCCGTAAAAAGTCGGTCTATCGCGTAAAATTCAGCGGCGCGGCGAAAGGGGAGCCCGTCTTATAAAACGGTGCCGCATAAAATTTGGCCGCACCGCAAAAAGCTACTCCGCTGCGCAAAATTTAACCGCGCCGCGCCAAAGCTCGTTATTTCTTCGGTTTGCTTAGCTCGTAGCCGAAGCGGATCTTTTTGCTCTCGCCCGGCTTTAGCTCAAAGTCCCAGCTAAGTAGTCCGTCCTTGCCGAGGCTGCTCTGCTCGGGCGAGTTTTTCAGCGCGACCTTTACGTCCTCATGCGTCGAAACGGGCGCTCGCTCTTGTAAAACCACGTTCCAAGCGCGCTTGGAGCCGTTTTTGATCTCGTATTCCCAAGCCATGGAATTTTTGCTTTCGCCGCCGAAAAAGGAGTTTTTCGTAAAGTTGTTCG
Source organism: uncultured Campylobacter sp. (assembly GCF_937980635.1). Classification (GTDB taxonomy): domain Bacteria; phylum Campylobacterota; class Campylobacteria; order Campylobacterales; family Campylobacteraceae; genus Campylobacter_B. The sequence goes on along the minus strand of NZ_CALJPG010000024.1, from coordinate 43,782 downwards.
CCTGCTCTTTTTTGATTTCGATCAGGCTGTTTTTACCCAGATACGCCGTAGCCTCGGCGTTTGCGGCAAAGCCTAGATGCATGAGCCCGATCTGCACGCCGTCAAGCTTTATTAGCGTTTCGCCCTCCTCTATGTTTCTTTCGGGGCTAAATTTAGCTCGTACGTAGGCTGCCTCGCTGCCGTAGCCGTCGATGAGCAGATCAAATTTCGCATCCAGGCTCTGTTTATCGAAGCTAAACTCGCCCGCCTCGCCCGCTTTGAGGCTTACGCCGCTGATTTTCCACACCTTTGAGAGCGAGTTTTCGATATTCGCGCCCGTCCTTGCATACGACGATCTAGCCTCCGCCGCGGGCGCGACCCTATCCATAGTCGCCGTCTCTAGCATCACGTCCTTTTTATACGCCGCCGCGGGTGCCGGTCTTGCAGGCTCGCCCTCATACCACGGATAAAACGGCTGCGGCGCGGTCTGCGAGGAGTATTCGTAAGGATACAGCGCGATCGTTAAATTTGCTAGCTCCGCGTTTAGCGGATTTTGCACCGAGAGCTTTTGCGCGACCTCGATTTTGCCGCTAGCAAGATCTGCCGAGAGCTCGTTGTGCGTGTAAGCGCTCACGTCAACGGGGTAGCTTATTTTTACAAAGCTCGGATCGCAGCCAAAGTTCGCGTTTAAGCGGCGCTCGTTTTTGATCGCGTATTTTGAAATTTTCTCTTTGAGCTTTCCGATTTGCTCGTCCGTCTTTGAAATTTCGCCCGCTACAAGCAGGACTTCGTCGTAAATTTTTTGCGAATCCGCTTTTAAACTCGCCAAGCTTCTATCTTTTAAGCTCGCAAAGTCACTTAAAAAGCGCTGCTGCGCCTTAAGCGCGACCAGGCGGTCGTTTAGCTCGCGCAGGCTCTTTTCGTCCGCCTCTTTTTTGGCGAATTCCGCGTTTTTCACGGGCTCGATCTCTCCCAAAGACAATTCGCGCACTTCGCAAGAGCCCGCGATCTCGATGCTGCGGATATCCAAGTACTCCGGCACATTCACGCTGAAGTTTGATTTTTGCGCGCCGAAGTTTTGGTACAAGAAGGCGGAGTTTGCGTAGATCTCAAGGCTGTTTTCCTGCGCGCTTAAATTTACGGCAAGCGCCGCAGCTGCGCTTAAAAGAACTATTTTTTTCATTTTCGCTCCTTAAAAATTTTACGTAATTGTAACGATAAATTTTGATTTTTATGCTTAAAATTTAGAGCGAATTTTAAAATTCCGGCCTCGCCGCCCGCTTTGAAATTTTAAAATTTCGCCGCCGTAAAATCCCCGCCGCGGACGTTAAAATTTTACCGCCGCTAGCGCCTGCAAACACTTTCACTATCGCGACTAAACCGATAAAATTTTAAATTTAAAAAGCTTCTATATTTAAGGACAAGCTGTGCTCGTCCGCGAAGTTAAACCGATAAATTTTAAAATTTTGCGTAGCAAAATTTCTGTAACTTTAGGTGGGTGCAGGGAGTGCTTGCACTCCCGCTCGCAGCGGCGGCTTAGCCGCCGCGAGAAGTTAGGATCAAAACGGATACGTCAAGCAACACACCCTGCCGACCCTTTCGTTGTAGCTGACGTCGAGCTTCAGATCGTATAGCTTGCTTAAAATTTCGCTTTTTATGATCTGCTCGGCCTTGCCGTATGCGACCTCGCCGCCGCCTTTTACGAGCGCGACGTATCCGCCTAAAAGCAGCGCGAAGTCGGGATTGTGCGTGGCTAAAACTACGGTGTAGCCGTTTTTTAAAAGCTCCTTCGTGGCGCGGAGGAATTTGTATTGGTTGGCAAAGTCTAACGCCGAAGTGGGCTCGTCGAAGATCACTATCTTAGGCTCGCTGCAAAGGGCGCGCGCGATGGACGCCATCTGCCTCTGACCGCCGCTTAGGCGCGTGATGATCTTGTCTTTTAGGTGCCAAATTTCAAGCATTTTCATGTAGCGCTGCGCGAGCTTGTAGTCGTTTTCGCTCGGCTGCGAAAAGATCCCGATATGCGCCGTGCGCCCCATCAGGACGTATTCAAAGACGCTGTAGTCGTACTCGCAGACCTCGCTTTGCGAGACGTAGCCGATGATCTCGGCGCGCCCTTTGGCGCTGAGGCTTGCCATATCCTTGCCGTCAATTGAAATTTTACCGCGCAGAGGCTCAAGCGTGCCGCTGATTAAATTTAAAAGCGTCGATTTGCCCGCGCCGTTTTGCCCCAAAATCGTCAGCATCGCGCCCGCTTCGAGGTTGAAATTCACGTCGCGCAGCGTCAGAGGGGCGGATTTTACGTAGCCGAAGTCTAAGCTCTCAATCCTAACCATTTAGCTTCCTTTTGTTTTTAAGCAGGATGAATATAAAAAATAGCGTGCCGATAAAGCCCGTAAGCACCCCTAACGGGATCTCGCTTTGATTTATGCTGCGCGCTACGTCATCTACGATGAGCACGAAGATCGCGCTTAAAAATATGCTCGCGGGGATAGCCTTGGTATTGCTCACGCCCACGATCATGCGCGTTAGGTGCGGCATCAAAAGCCCTACCCACGCGACTATGCCGCTGATACACACGCTGCTTGCGGTTAGTAGCGTCGCGCAGACGATGATGATGCCCCGCTCCATAACGACGTTTACGCCCAGCTTCGACGCGGTAGCATCGCCCATAGATAGGACGTTTATTCGGTAGCTCATCAGCACCAAGATAGCGATACAAACCCCCATCACCGGCGCTATCATCGCTAGTACGCTAGGATCGACCTTTGCGAGGCTTCCTAGCTGCCAATACACGATGTCTGCAAGCTTCGTCTCGGGATCTGCCATAAATTTTAAAAATCCGATCAGCGCGCCCATCAAACCGCTTACGATGATGCCCGCAAGCACGAGCATTATGGTAGCGCTCGAACGCAGCGCGCGCGTAATCAGAAGCGTAATGCAAACCGCCGCAAGCCCGAAAACGAAGGCGAAAAGCTGGATCAAAAGGATGTTTAGATCAAGCAGGATCGCGATCGCAGCGCCCACGCAAGCTCCGGCGCTGACGCCTAAAAGATCGGGCGAGACAAGCTGGTTTTTAAAGACGCCCTGATACGCAGTGCCGCTGATGCCCAGCGCCGCACCCACGAGCACCGCGGCGATGATGCGCGGCAGGCGCACATCCATAACGACGTTGTGGACGTTTTGCGCTACCTCGCCGCCGCTAAGCGCTTTCAGAACCTCAGTGATGCTTAGGCCGAAGCGCCCTATACAAAGCGATATCGCGATCGTCGCAATCGTCGCTAGTATCAGCAGCGCGAGCATAAATTTAAAATTTTTCATACCTCCCCTTGCTTTAAATTTTATCTTTTGCCTTAAATTTAATCTTTGAAATTTCGCTTCATCGAAATCCGCTTAAAATTTCGCCTTAAATTCCGCCTTCCGGCTCGTAGGCGAAAGGCTTGCGGTAAAATTCTTTCGTGATGGCCCCAAGATCAATATTTCAGAAAAGATCCGGATGAAAATTTTAGCCGCCTGCAAGATTTGTAGTGACGCCCTCGCGCCCGTGCGGTCCCAGCCGAAAATGTTTGCAGGCGCAGCACAGACGCGCTTTTGTCGCACCGCCTCAAGCTGCGAGACGCAGGACTTGGCAGCAGTGCCTCCGCCTCGCACGACGTCTTCTGTCGATGATGACGCAAAGACTGCAGTGGCTTTGATTTATGCATCTAAATCCTTAAACAGATGTGGCATTTTAGCACATATCATATTAAATTTTTATGATTTCGGCTTTCATATACGTGAGCGTATGTGAGCGAATTTAATGGCGTGCAGCTCCGTGTAATAAGGCTTTTAAGCGAAATTTCGCTTGTGGATTTCAGATGAGCGTCTACGAAATTTACGCCAAGATGGAATTTTAAAATTTCATCCTTTCGCGAAAGATGCGCTTAAGCTCGATGGCGGATTCCGCCGATTTAGCAGCAGATGTGGCGCGCGGCGAAATTTTATGCAGGATTTGAAGATTTGATTAAAATTCTACGAACGGATGCTGCGCGAAAATTTTCTCTTTATTTGACCCCGGTTTTGCTAGCCACTTAGTCGTAGAATTTTACTTGCCGTTTGGCTGAGGAATTTTATTTACCCGCGAGAAGTTAAATTTTATCATGAAATTTCGCATCGCTTAAAATGCGATGCGAAACGAATCCGTCCGTCGCTACTGCCAGCCTAGAGCTTTACGCTTTAGGCGCATGTCGCTTACCATTTTTAGCGCAAGTGCGACCGGATCGGTATCTACGTGCATCACAGAGCCAAGTGCCCGCCTGGTGCCCTCTTTGAAAAAGTGTATGACGTTTGCGGAGCCGTGGATTTGATACTCGACGCAGTGATACGAGTCGATGCCCATCAGGCGGAATCCGAGCGAGGCATCGACGCCCTTTTCGTTCGCCCACTCGGGAGAGGTGAAGGCAAGCGGCAGCTCATAGAGATTTTTGCCTAGCACTCCTGCGATACCTGCGAAAATTCCGCTGGAGCGGGTATTATCGATACATTCGCCCACATGCCATACCGGTGGAAGCTCATCTTTTTCTAAAAACGCCCGCAGCGACGCGCCTGCTTTTTTATATGCGCTTTTTTGGCAAAAGCCCAGCTTCATTAGCGGAAACGACGCGCAGCCGTTGGTTAGGATTAGGACGTTATTTTCGATTAGGGTTTGTGCGACATCTATGATAGCGCGCTCATAAGGCACTTTAGGATTGGTGCAGCCGACCATATTTACGATGCCTAAAATTTCACCGCTTTTTAGCGCGTGCGCTAACGGCCCCATACCGCCGTAGTGTTTATGGACAAATTCTACCGAAAAGCCAACTTCGGCCTCGACTTCATACGGTGGGATATATACCGGTAGCCCCTTACGCTTTTCGTGAGATTGCAATGCGCGGTCTAGAATTTTACGCGCTAAATTCCTAGTTTCGGCGATATTACTATGGTGGTGATCGTAGCCGATATGTTCGGCTCCGGGAAGCCTAGCTGATGAGCTCGTGGTAACGACCTTGGTCTGGAAGCAGTTAGCCACGTCCATGATCGCAGGATAGACATCTTGGACATCGGCTACCCACAGATCAAGCGCGCCCGTGCCTATGACGAGTTCGGCAGTTACGGCGTTTGAGAGCGGCACGACGCCCCAGTTGCGATACATCGCCGATAGTCCGGAACAGCACACGCCGTAAAATGCGATACCCTGCGCTCCTATTGCGCGAGCCTTGTCTTGGTACTCCTTAGAATTTCCGATCTCCACTATTAGGCTTACTAATGTCGGCAGATGTCCGTGCACGGCGATATTGACCCAGCCTTTTTTAAGCGCGCCCATATTGCTTTTGGAAGTTACGCGATCTCCTACGCCAAATAGCGCATCCGTAGCGATATTCGCAGCTACTACGCCGGTAAAGGTAAAAGCAAGCCCGCAGCGCAAAAGATGCTGCATCACGCTGCGCCAGTCTCCGTCCGTGCCTACACCCGTTCGGTGATACGCCTCAAAGACTTCGTTATACGCACTAATCGGCAAGATATCCAGCTTGCGCCATACCTCTTGACGCTCCTTGGGTGCGAGCGCAGTGATGGTTTTATACTCGCCGCTGCTTTGCGAAAGATCTGTCAAAAGCGTATCGGCAAGCTCAATCGCTACCTCTTTTAACTCTCTGCCTTCAGTTGGAATTCCAAAGGCTTTTGCGGTATTGATGATTTTATATTCGCCTATTATGGGCAGATCTAATTTCCCCTGCGCCGCCCATTTTAGCGACAGCAGAAGCTCTCTGGCGTGCGCACCGTGTTGAGCTACGCCCGCAGCTACTTGACGCAGTAGGTTGCGCGATACGATAAGATCGGCGTCCGCACCGCAAGTGCCGCGATCGGCCTTTTTAGTAATTTTGCAAGGCCCCATATTGCAGATCTTACAGCATACTCCGGTAAGCCCATAGCTACACATAGGCATCTGTTTATCGAAGCGATCAAACGCCGTATCTACGCCGATCTGCTCCATTCTAAGCATCATTTCGCGCACGGCGGGATCAGGGGTTTTCTCAAGTACTTCTTGCTTTGAGGGGAAGGTCTTTTTGTATTCAAGCACCGCCTTCATATAATCCGCCGTAAATTCCGCCTCGTGAAAATGCTCGAAAAGATTGCCCTGCGCGTCTTTATGCGTGTGAGGGCTAGCCTCTGCGGGCACTAAAACCTTTGGGATGCCGTGCTCGTCAAATCCAATAATGGCGCGATGAGAGTGGGGCTTGTGATCATGGCAATGTTTGTCGTGCTCGTGCGAGCTGATGGCGGAATCCTCGTCGCACTCATGCGAAGACGCCGCAGAATTTGCGCCGTATTCGTGCAAATAAGCTGCGAGGTTTTCTTCTTGATCGTATGGATGGGTCGTAAGATCTTCATCGTGTAGATGCGAGTGGATTGCGGAGCTATCGCTATGCTCGTGCGAGCAAAAGAAGTGGTCTTTGCTGCTTGGACTCTTCGCAGGATTTGAGATGGAATTTATCAAAGAATCAGCTATGGAATTTATTGTAGAGTTTATTGCGGATTTTTTAGCGTTGCCTGCGCTTTGAGTGCTTGAGTGCGCCGCAAAGTTCGTGCTTGAAGCAGAGCTTGCACTATCATCGTAGCCAGACGCGGAATTTTTGGCTTCGCAATCGCACTCGTCGCAGGAATTCCCACCTGCGGCGCGATTTTTAGAAATTTTGTCACGAGTATGCGAGGCGGAAGTCGTAGAATTTGCAGCGGAATTTTGAGCGCTATTTGCACTGTTATCAAAAACGGATGCGGCGGAGCTTTTGGCTGCGTCTGCGACGAAATTTTGCTCCGTATTCGCAGCGAAATTTTCATCCGTCGCAGCCTTCTTGCGTGAGCTTTTTTGTTTTGCGATTTTGTCGTTTGCCATGGTTGTCTCCTTAAAATTTATTTTAAAAATAAGCGAGAATGTAGAGCTCAATAAATATACTGAAAAACTACACTATTTAATTCTTATAGATAAAATTTAACGTGATTGTATTTTTTAATTGCTTTAAATTCCCTTAATAGCGCACTAAAATAAAAGATAAAATTTTATGAATAAAATATACTAAAATAAGCTGGATTTAAATTCTGCCGAGTGGTTCGATTATCTTAGATAATCTATTAGTTTGGCGGAGATTTCGCGAAACTGCAAAATTTTATGCCCCTTTTTCTCGCGCATGAAGTCTTGCGCGTCGCGCAATCTCGCAAACGTGATGAGATCGTCGCCTCTGGCGCTTTGCAGCACGCTGCCGAATACATAAAACGCGTCCTGCGCCCGTAAAATTTCGCCGCTTGCGTAATCGGTGACGTAAAGCTCCGCGCCGCCGAAATATACGTCCGTGGAATTTGCCTCACCTAAATTGCCGCTAACTGGATTTTTGCTCATCAAATTTTCCTCCGCGGAAGCCACGCCGTTATTACCGCTCAAATTTTCGCCTTCAAAAAAATATGCAAACATCGCCTTGGGCGAAGCAAACGCGAACGCGTTGCCGTCTTTAAGCCTTGCGTAAGCGCGAAATTCAGGATGCGCGCTAGTATCGATGCCGTATTTGGCGCAGGTGAGATTTACGTCTTTTAGCCACGCAAGATCGTGCGCGGGTTTGGAATTTTGCGCCGAACCGGAGCCTGCATTATCTGACGCGCCTAAATTTTGCGCCAAGCTAGCGCTTTGCATCGCGGAATTTTGCATCTCCGCTGCACCGCAAAGCGCTATAAATGCCGCCAAAATGAGTAGAAATTTCACGCCAAATCCTTCGATCTAAAGATAAAATAGCCCAAAATCAGGCTCGCCGCGCCCAGCGCGATCGGATAGAGCAGCGAAAAGGCGATGAAAAGCCCGCGCCCGAAGTGATCTAGGATAAAATATGCCGTCGTGCCGATGACCGCAAGATCGGGATCAAATAGGCTGATAGCAGCGATGCGGAAGTCCTCCATCGGGTTTGCTAGAGCGATCGCAAAGATCAGATTTTCGTTCACGCCCGTTTTTGCAAGCAGTCCTATCAGCACGAGATCCAAAAACGCAAGGCAGAAAAGCCAGACGAAAAACGCAAGCCCAAGCCCCATCTCTTGGCTTTTTGAAACGGCGCAGATCAAAAACGCGATCCCTAAAAATGCCGCGCACAAGCTAAAAAGCAGCCCCGTATAAAGCAGGCAGATCGTCCATGGAATGCCTGTGCCCTTGATCGCGCCCCAAACGATCGCGAGCAGCAGCGATAAAAATATCGGCACGAACACTCCAAATAACCGTCCTAGCGCCTTGCCGTAGTAATACTGCGCCTGCGAGATCGGGAAGCTTAGCAGGTATTCGAGGATATTTAGGTCGCGATCGGCCAGGATCGCCTTGCTGGTGGTTGCGAGCACGAATACGGGCAGGATGATGATGCAGATCTGAATAAACAGCAGCAGCAGTCGCGAAAGCCCGCTAAAGCCGAGCACGCGCGAGTCGGTCACCCCCGTGATGAAAAACGCCGCCACGAGCCCGCTAAAGATCAGCAGATAGAGTAAAAACCAGCGCGAGCGGAAGGATTCTTTGATATCCAAAGCGGCGATGGTAAGTAAATTTTTCATTCATATTCCTTTATTGCGCCTCGGCGCGCTTTAAATTTAGATTTCTCGCGCGGCTTAAATGCGCCTGTCTTTAAATTTTAGCCTCGTTTTGCGGCGCGGATTTATAGCCTTAAATTTCGCCCGTCTAGCGTTTAAACAGGCGGCGAAATTTTATCCGCCGCCTGCGACTGCGACTCGCGCATAAATTTTGAATTTACGGCCTAGGCTTGCAGCGCCTGCAAACAGCGCGTCGTTCGCAGCCCGATATCCGTAATCCGCCGTAGTTTTAAAATTTAGCCGTTTGACGGGCTGCTTAAATTTCAGCTCCGTAAAATTTCAAACCCGGGCGTATTCCGCGGCATAAAATTTTAAAATTCTAAAAATCCCGCAGCGGCAAATTCTACGCCTGATAAATTTTAAATTTACGGCGAAATTTTAAATTAGCGCGTCCGCATACTGCGCCTACTGCTCGCGCATAAATTTTAATTCGACGAAGCGAAATTTTGCGCCTGTTTTCTAAGACTAGCTTTGCCTCACGCCGAAATTTCAAAGTAAAATTTCATCTCATCTATGGCGGCGCGCTGAAATTTTACGCTTTAAATTTAGCGCAAAACATGGGCCGCTTAAAATTCGTCTTAGCCAAAATGTCTTTAATGCGCGTGCCCTGAATGCATATCGTGCGCCGTGCCGTTACCCTCGTGCATCTGCCCCATATCGTGCGGCGCGCCTTGAGGGTGCGCCGTGCTGCCCGCATCGCCGCCCATGCCATGATCTGCGCCGTGAGTATGCCCCATACTGCTCATATCGTGCTCCGCGGAGTGAGGGTCTTTCATTCCGCCCATGTCGCCGTGTCCCGCACTCATATCATGCTCGTCGCTTGCGCCATGCGCATCGCGACCCATATCTCCCATTCCCATGCCGTGCGAGCCGCCGCCTGCTTTAAGCGCCGCGACCACCTGATCGAAGCTGAAGTCTTGCTTGCCCTCTTGCTTGTTTTTAAACGCGCCCCAGCCAAACGACATAGGGGTTTTAAAACCGCGATAAAAGTGCGCCGTGCGTGCGTCGATAAACTCGCCGTTGCCGCTAGCGTCGTTGATGTAAATTTTGGCGTCCTTCAGCCAGTTTAGTTTGTCGTTGGTAACCATAAAATCCACCAAGCAGCCGATATCGTCGAAGTAGTGATTTTTGCCGTCCACGCGCACATCGACGCTAAAGCGGTTATCGCTGATCGCCATCTGGCAGTGCTCGCACACATCCCTGTCGTAGTGTACGTTGCCGTAGTCTTTCTCGTCGCCGCAGCCTAAAAACGTAAGCGCCGCAAGTGCGCAAAGTAAAAATTTAAACATTTTTGTCATCTACGATCCTCCCTAGATCCATACAAATCATTCTTTTTACCAGCCCTTCAACCTCGTCGAGCCTATGCGAGATAAAGATCAAGCTCTTATCTTTTGCATGCTTACGCAAAAGCGTCTTAAAATGCTCGCGCGCGCTCGGATCGAGATTGGCTGTCGGCTCGTCAAAAATCATCGCCTTGCTGGCTCTGCCGAAAGCTAGCGCGATTAAGAATTTCTGCTTCATACCGCCGGATAGCTTATGAAATGGCTTGTTTAAATTTGAACTCAGATCAAGCTCCATTTCGTCGCAAAATTTTACGATGTCTGCTCTGTTCGCATCCGCCGTGCGCTCGGCGAAATAGATGAGCTCATTTAGACTCAGCTTAAGCGGCGGCGGGGTTTGCGGCACGAAGCTGATACTGCGTAGAGCGCGGCTGCGCTGCTTAAACGAATCAAATCCGTCGATAGCTACGCTGCCGCTTGTGGGTATGTATTCGCCTAAAATCGTCCGCATCAGCGAGCTTTTGCCAGCGCCGTTTTGCCCGACGAAAAGCACCTTTTCGCCGCCCGCGATATTTAGATCGATATCTTTTAAAACGAATTGATCTGCGAATTTCTTGCTTACGTTTTTAATCTCTATCATAGGCTTCCTTAGATCATATCTTTTAGCTTATTGCCGATACTCAGTGCGTCTTGGTGACACACGTCGATACAGCGTCCGCATAGCGTGCAGTCGATCCCCTTTAGCATAAATTTGCTTTTATCGCCTAGGTTTTCGGATGCCTTTTTTTTGGTGATATCTAACACGTGCGAGACGAAGCAGACGTCTTGGCAAACGCCGCAGTGATCGCACCTACTCTTATCCCAAGTAATCTTGCTTAGGCTTGCTTTCGCCGCAAGCGAATAGGTGCTTCCTAGCGGGCAGAGGTGTGTGCACCACATCCGCCTGCTAAAAAATACTTCGAGCAAAAACACAAAAACGATCCAAAGCCCCGCCAGCGAGAAGCCGTAGATGATGAAGCGCGATAAAATTCCAACTACGTTAAAAATTTCAAAAACGAGCAGATCGGTAATCGCGCTTAGCAGCAAAAATACCGCCCAGATCGCATATCGCATACCGCGAGGCAGGGTGCGCTCCTTGATGACGTGCTTGGCAATTAGCGTATTATGCAGCTTTTCGCCGATCTCGCTAAGCGCTCCGTAAGGACAGATCCACGAGCAAAATGCCTTGCCGCCCGCGATGAAGTAAAACAGCAAAATGGTGCCCGAGCCGATGAGCAAATTTATCGGCAGATCCTTGTGCGCGGCGATCACCTCAAGAGTCGCGAAAGGATCTGCTAGGTGAAAGCCAAGTATTCGCGAGCCGCTGATGTCGCCCTCTAAAATTTGAATATCCGCGCGAAAGGAAAGCACGAAAAGTAGATGCACCAAAAATACCGTGGCGTAGCGCAGAGCCCGAATGCTGGGGCGCCATTTGCCGTTTTTATTTCTAAGCGCGAAGGTCGAGAAAAAGCTCGTATTTTTGATCGTGCATCGCGAATTATATTTATCCAAGACCTACTCTTTAAATTTTGAAATTTCATCTGCGAGCTTATCTAGGCTCTCGTCGCTTACGTTGGTTAAAAGTCCGCTCATCAGGCTGTTTTTGATCTTGCCCGCTTTATAATCTTTGAGGCTTGCTAAAATTTGATCCTTGCTTTTGCCACCGATCGGCGGAGCGATCTTGCCGCGTCCGTCATCGCCGTGGCAGGGCGCACAGCTTACCAGATAGGAGCTGCTAACCTTGAAATCGCGCTCTTTGACGCTCTGCTGCAAAATTTTAATATTTTTTACGTCCTTATCGTCGATGAGATCGACGCTTTTGCTCTGCGGCACAGGCTTTGCTTGCGCTTGCGGCTTGACTTCTTGCTGCGGCGCGCTAGAATCGTCCGAACTAGCCATAAAGATCATCAGCGCGATCAGCGCGACGCCTAAAATCAAAGCTAAAATTTTGCCCAGTTTCATTTCTGCTCCTTAAATTGTTTGTTGAACTCATAAATTTCTTTCGCCATCGTCTCTATCTGCTGCTCGCTCATGCCGTTTACGAGCTGCACCATAAGAGGATTAGGCTTTTCTTTGAATTTATACTTTTTAATCATATCCACGATCTGCGCGTCGGTTTTATCCAGAAGCGACGGACCGATGATGCCGTTGGCGTAGTCGTCGTGGCACGCCGAGCAGCGCAGGATAAAATCGTGCCCAAGGCGCTTTTTCATCAGGTCGAAATTTAGCTTTTCATATTGGTTTTTGATGCTCGAATACGCCACGATATTTTTGGTCGTTTCGTTCACATCGCCGTTTAGATTAAAATTTACCTTTCGCTCGCCGTAAAAGTCGTAGCTTACGAACTTATCGTCCTTCTTAGGCGCTTCGCCGCTTTTAACGCTGATGCGAGGCTTTACAGTAGAATTCTGTTCCGCGCTCTGCGGCGTAGAATTTGAACTCGCAGAGCCTTGCCTTGCGGAGTTTTGCGAGACGGAATTTTGCCCTGCGGAGCTTGTCGCGGCAGAGCCTGAATCGCCGTCATCTCCGCAGCCGCATAGCAAAAGCGCCGCAGCTAGCGAGCAGAGGTAGAATTTAATAGAGTTTTTCATTGTTTTCCTTCATAGATTGATTTGTAATCTGCCCGCGGGATTATCTCGATGATACGCGCCGGGCAGAGCTCTGCGCACGCGCCACAGCCGACGCAAGCGCTGCGGATCTGCGGAGCGAAATGCACGCCCGCTTCTATCATCGCTATGGCATCAAGCGGCTGCGGGTAAGGGCACAGCGACGCGCATAGATCACAGACCTTGCCCTCTTTCGCAGCCAGCGCTGAGTTTAGCTCGCGCTCCTGCTCGGTCTTGGCGGGCTTTGGGCGCAGATCGCTAGATTTTAAGACCTGCTCGCGGTATGCCAAACAGGCGTCTAAATTTTTAATCACGGCGATTCCCATTTTGACCTTTTTAGGCTCGTTCGTTTCGTGGCTGAGCGCGCCGCTTGGACAGGCGAGCACGCAAGGAAGCGCGCCGCAAAGATAGCAGCCTCGCTCTTTGGCGTCGATGATTGGGGTGCCGATGTCAAAAAGATGCGTAATATCGAGCAGATAGATGCTGTGATAGGGGCAGACCTGCACGCATTGACCGCACTTGATACAGCTACTGCGAAAGCTGCGCTCTGCTAGTGCTCCGGGCGGGCGCAGATACAAAGAGGCGGAACCCCCGCTAGAATTTTGTTTTATAGAATTCGGCGCGGAATTTTGCCCCGCAGAATTTACGGAATTCCGCGCTTCGCCGCCTGTAAAATTTGCGGAATTCTCATCCGCAAACAAGCTCGCCGCCCCGAGTGTCCCAAGCGCTCCGCCAAGTAGTCTTATCGCTTCGCGTCTATTCTTTATCATTGCTTCATCCTGGGTTTTGGATCTTTTAGCAGTAGCTCAGGTTCGGAGAACGGAGCGAGCTTGGAGATGAAATTTAAAAGCGCGATCCCGCTGGAGCCGTAAAAAAACCGCACACTCGGTTTATGCGCCCAAAGCCTATCGGCATAAGCGTATGAGCTGTAGCTAACGTCGCCGTAGCCGTCGCCATCGCGATCAAATCCGTCGTAATCGTCGAAATAGTTGCCATTCCATTCGTTTTGCAATAGCTTGGATTGGGGCGTATCGTTTAGCACGATCTCCATATTGCCTTTAAATTTATTGTTTTTAAATACGCTTTTTAGCTGCGTGGCGTGGAATTGCACGCCGATACTGTTGTATTCGATATCGTTATTTTCAAAAACGTTAAGTGAGCCCGGCTGATAGGGGGATTGATCCAGATAAAATCCACGGGCGTTGTAAACGACTTTATTATCCGTAACCATGAAATTTGAGCTATCCTTCATACCGATGCCTACGCCGTAAGCGCCGTCTGCATTGCGAACGACGTTACGCCTAGCTATATTATCGCTTGAAAACATAAAAAATAATCCCACGCTATTGCCGTCGTAGTAGTTATCCTCCACGACGTTATGCCCGGAGTTCATAAAGTGCAGAGAATAGCGACAGCTATGGCCTTTATTGCCTGCGACGAGATTGCCGTTTGAAAAGTAAAAAACGGTGTCGCGGACGTTGTGGACGTCGTTATTTAAAATTTTATTGGCATTGGAATACCAAAGCTTGATGCCGTCGCCTTTGAAACTCGTGCGGTAGGTATTGCTTAAAATTTCGTTGCCCTCGATCGTTACGTCGTTTGCCTTGCTTAACACGACGCCGTAGAGCACGTCTTTAATGAGATTATTTTTTATGATTACGTTGTTTACGTCGCTTACGTTGATCCCTGCATCCTCGCTAAGATGCTCGAAGCCCCCGTTTTGGATTGTTAAATTCTTGATTGTAACATGCGGAGAGCGGACGCGGATGACCGTTCCGTTGCGATCGCCTATGATCACGGCGGAGCGGTCTAGTCCGTCGATAGTAAGGGGCTTATCGATTAAAATATTACCGTGGTACTCGCCCGCGGCTAGTTCTATAATATCGCCCGCTTTTGCGCTATCGATCGCGTCTTGAAGCTCGCCTGCGCCTAGAGCTAGCGCGAGCGAGAATGCTAGAAGCAAAAGCCTCATCTATGCTCTCGTAGGAATTTTTTCTTAGATAGCAGTGCTAACGCCGATAGCAGCGATAGGGCCAGCATCAGCCAAAAGCCAAGAGCCGGATATGAATGGGTAGTAAAATGCGCCACACTGCCGTCGCCAAATGCTGTAGGCATAAAAGGCTTTATTTTAAATGCGCCCCAGTCTTGCAGGTTGTGCCCGAACCAATACAGCCAGCCTACGTAGCAGCCGATGAAGATAAGCGGCGCAATGATCGGTAGGATCATAAGCAGAGTCTGCCCCTTGCCGTCGTAGTACAAAAACGCAAGCATGCCGATCGTAGCGATTATGAGATAATACGGCGATAGCGAGTGCTCGAGCGTGCCGCCGCGCCAGACGGGATACATGCCAATGTAGTGATTTAGGGTATTCATCTCGCCGACATCGCCGCTAAAGCCGTCAACGTGGACGTAAAGCGGAATTCCATCGGGGAAGGCCTCTTTTGGATAGTTCGGCGCTTCAAGTGAAATTTTCCACACCGGTATGCTAGGTACGCCCACTTCAAATTTATGCTCCAGCATCGCGCCTAGATCATTTTTAACATCACTAGGAATTAGGTGATTTTTATACGATGCTTTTGTATAAAAATTCCATATCGGTGCGGAGTATGCGGGCAGCTGCGAGACGCTGCTAACCTGCCCCGATACGATTTTGCCTTGGACTTTGAAAAATCCGAGCGTAGGGATGGTAAAAGCGACCGTCATAATAAGCAGCGCTAAAATCGCGTAAATTTTATATTTTGGCATTTCGTCTCCTTTAAATTCTCCCCCTTACGGGGGAGAGTGGGGCTAGTTAAGACCCGCGTTCTCATCGACCCATTTTAGGTATTCGATGATGTCTTTGATCTCTTCATCTTTCATATGCTGATTTGGCATGCGAAGGTTGAAGTAATTTATCATAGCCTTGACGTAGTCGTCTTCGTAGAATTTAGCAGGGTCTTTGATGAAATCGGCTACCCATTTTTCGCCGTTTTCATGGCGGAGTAGGACGCCTGTTAGATCAGGACCGGAGCTTACTTGACCGATGACGTGGCAGCCGTTGCAGCCTCCGCGTAGGTAGGCCTTCTCGCCGTTAGATGCAGCCTCGCTCATAGGAGTGGAGAGCTCACGGATTAGGTTGTTTTTAGCGCGAAGTCCGACATCTGCGGTTTTTACTAGATACTGCCAAACTTGACCTTCCCAAAGTATCGCGCCGTTCATATCGCCTGCTTTTACCGCGGCGTCTGCCTTGGCTTTGGTTTCAGGAATTTTGCCGTATTGATCTAGCGCGTCATCGACTAAAGCCTTGACCTTAGGATATTTCTCGTAGTTTTTCTCTTTTAAGAATTTAACGACTGATTGAATAACGTCGTCGGTGGCTTTATTTGTAGCTACTACCTTGTCGTATTCGGCTTTTAGAGCCTCTGGGCTAAGAGCTTTTAGCATAGATGCTTTAGCTGAAGTGTATTTTTTATTCGGATCTTTTACATATAGATATCCAAACATCTCAAGGTGTAGCGCAGAGCAGAATTCCGTGCAGTAGAAAGGAAATACGCCCTCTTTATCTGCGATGAAATTTACGCTCGCAGTCTTACCTGGCTCAAGTGACATATGCAAATCGTAATCATCAACCGTAAAGCCGTGAGTTTCGTCCTCGGCACGCTCTAAATTTGTCATATAGATCGTTACGTTATCGTCCTTATTAACCTCGATGTGCTCAGGATTAATATGGCTGCGGATCGCCGTAGCATAGACTTTTACGTTTTTGCCGTCGCGCTCGATGCGCTCCTGACCTGCTAGCGTCATAGCAGGGTGCTGCTTACCGGTGCGAGAGTTTGTTCCCATAGTATAGGTAGGTTTCGTATGAAGCTTGCTAGCTGCGATAGAAACTACGTCGTGCGGCTCGCCTAGACCGATAGGAAGATCGTAAAGCATCTCCATTTTAGGCCCTGTAATGTCGATCAGCTGGTGATTTTGCGGATGAAGCGGTCCGATAGGATTAAATCTATCGATCGAAAGCTTATCCAGCGCGATTACGTATTTGCCGACAGGCTTTGAGGATTTACCCTCCATAGAATCGAGGTGACCGATATTGTAGTGGACGTTGATCCTATCTAAAACCTTTAGCGTCTTGTAGTTCCATTTTACGATCTGGCTATCGACGTAAAGCGACGTATAGATTATGCCGTCTTGCGAATCGAAGGTATTATGAAGAGGTCCAAGACCAAGTTCAGCTTGTCCGTGAAGCGTCTTTTGCATATCTAAGATCGGAATTCCGTATGGATCCTTGCCTGCATATTCTTTCTTATCAATTAGCTCTTTAATCTTTTTGAAATCATAAACGCTAGCGTGAGTATCTAGTTTACCGCCGATGATGATATAGCGGCCATCAGGGCTAACGTCAACGCCGTGAGGGGATTTGGCTTCAGGGATCAAAAATAGCGCTCCCGCTTTTACAGCGGCGTCTATTGTAACGATTCTGTGTCCGTTTACAACCTTGTAGTTTTTGCTATCTTGAGCAAGCTTTTCTAGAATTTGCCAGTTATAAACGTGCAAGTAGTCAGTATCGTTGCGGCTCATACCGGCTTCCATAGGAGGCAGACCCTTTTCGATGCCGCCTGTGTACATTTCGGAGTTGAAGCTGTTGGTAAACGCCCAGCCGAAGCTCTCGCCCTTACCTGCGTCGCTTAGATCTTGCATATATGGAGGAAGCTCTAGAGAAAAGGATTTGTTTACGTCGATTTTACCTTTATCGTAGTCAAATTTCCATAGCGTTACCGCACCGCGATAAACCGCCTGATACTCCTCGATCGGGTGCCAGTCGTTATCAAAAGGGGCTGCGTATTGGCTGGTTTCGATGACGTATTCGGTATTAGGCGTTACGAAAGAGCCGCCGTGATCGCTTTTGATTACGGGATTTACGACTATTTGAGTGGTTTCGAAATCGGATAAATTTATAACCGCGATTCTTGGGTTCGCCTTATCGTTGATAAAGAGATAATCGCCCACATACTCGCCGTTTTTCTCGCTGAAATTTGGATGGTGAGTATCGCCCCAATTGATCTCTTTGCCGTTAATAGAGCCCGATCTTAAGACCGCCTTGCTCTCCTCGTCAAAGCCGTATCCCTGCCAAGGCTCCGGGGTAAATACGCCGATATATTTGTAGATCCTCATCGACGGCACGCCGTAAACGAGCACCTGTCCGCTTTGACCGCCGGAGGAGAAGACCATATAATCGTCCTTCCTACCGGTCGGCTGATAGGTCTTAGCCGCCGCCAAAACGTCTTTTTCGCTTAAATTTCGTTCTTTCATCACGCGCTCTAGGTCGCTATCTGCGGCACACAGGGCGCTTGCGGCGAACAAAACCGAGCCCAAAAGCACGGGTTTGAAACTTTTTAACATACTAATCCTTTCTTAGAATTTTAAAATTTTACCTGATTTGCTGACTACGAGGATCGCTTCCCCGTCTGCGTACATCGCTAAAAATTCGCTTTTTAAATCCACAACCTCCTTTAATCCTGCTTTTTGATTTTCGTAAATTTTATCTTTAGTAGCGATAAACTGCGTGCTGCGGGCGCACACGATGGATTTGATCCAAGAGCCCACGCTTTTACGCTCGCCACTTTTTAAATTTATAAAATTCCCCTCTATATCGCCTGCAAACAGCGTCCCGTCGCAGTCTGCAAGTGCAGTAGTGATAGAGCCGCTTAAATTTTTATCGCCAGCTTCGGCTGAAATTTCGCTTTGAGTTTTAAGCTCCTCGTCTTGAAATTTTGCGCCTTTGAATTCTGAGCTTTGAAATTCCGCGCTCTTTGCGCCGCCAGCTTTCGTTTCGTTTGGCTCGGAGCCTTGCACGATTTTCGTGCTATTAAATTCCGCACCTTTAAATTTCACGCTACCAAGCTCTCCCTGCGCAACGCGATTAGGCGCTGTATCGCTGCCGCTAAATTTAGTCGCGACAAGATCTGCGCTAAGACAGGCTACGCCGTTCCAGCTTGCGACGCAAAGTCCGTTAGCGCCTAGGCTAACGGCATTGATCCTGCCGTAATGAAACGAAATTCCGCGCAGCCCGTTGGGGGCGGAATTTCTATTTAAAGATTGCCCGTTTGCGGTGGAATTCTCACCTGGGGCGTAGCCGCCATCCGCGCTGTTATCAGAGTCCTTGTCTAATCTTATTAATTGATTCTTATCTACTACCGCGTAAATCGTGTCTTTTGCGGCATAGATCGCATCTATTTGGGCTGTGCCGCTACGCCCCGTCTTAAGCGTGCGTAAAAACTTTAATCTATCGTTTAGCACCGCGATTTCGGCTCCGCCCCAAGCTAGATAAATTTTGCCGTTTTTAAAATTTAGAGCCGTAATTTCGTTATCGCTGTATTTTTGCGCGAACTCCACATCCCATTTAGCAGTATCAAACATCCTAAGCTCGCCGCCACTGCCGCATAAAAGCAGTCGGTGCGAGCTTGCGTCGAATGCGCCCAGACGCAGCGTAGAGTTTAGATCAAAGCTACCTGCTGCTGCCATCTGCGATAAACAAATCAAAAAGGCAATACAAAATTTTTTAAAATTCATCTTAATCTACTCTTTGCGAAATGATACTATCCCAAGGCTTAAAAATCGGTTTAAAGCTTGAGCTATAATGGAATTCTAAGTTTTCTTAAAAGTTGCGAAATTCTATGATATAAAAACAGCTCTAAGTAAAATTTTATTTTTCACATTTCGCTATAAATTCTGCTTTAAAATTATAATTTCAGTAAATTTTTATTTTGATAGATTTTTACAATTCGTAATGCTCCTTTAATTTTGTTTAAATAAAAAGTTAGTATAATCGCCAAAGTTTGTTTTAAATTTTACTGAAGGAGAAACTATGGAGTTTCTGACAAGTTTGTCTGAAAGCACTCAATTCTTTTTGCAGCTCATTATAGTCTTGGGCTGTTTGTTTTATGGTGCTAAAAAAGGCGGTATGGCGCTGGGAATTCTAGGCGGTATAGGCTTAGTGATCTTAGTGTTTGGATTTAGATTAGAGCCGGGTAAGCCGGCAGTGGACGTTATTTTAACTATCCTCGCAGTTGTCGTAGCAAGTGCAACGCTACAGGCTACGGGAGGACTTGACGTAATGCTTCAAATAGCGGAGAAATTGCTTCGTAAGCATCCAAAGATGGTTTGTATCATCGCTCCAACTGTTGCGTGGACGCTTACAATCTTATGCGGAACGGGACACACCGTCTATACGCTGCTTCCGATCATCTATGACGTAGCTATTAAAAATGGGATTCGCCCTGAGCGCCCGATGGCTGCTTCTACAATCTCCTCGCAGCTTGCTATCATCGCTAGCCCCGTTTCGGTTGCCGGCGTTTCGATGGTCGCGATCTTGCTAGGTCAAGGCGTGCATATCGAGGGCTTTAGTACGTATTTGGATCTACTTAAATTAACAATTCCTTCTACTTTCATCGGTATGCTTGCGATCGGAACGTGGTCGATTTTTAGAGGTAAAGATCTAGATAAAGATCCGGAATTTCAAGAAAAGATCAAAGATCCGGAGCAGAAAAAATATATCTACGGCGAGACTACGACCCTGCTAGGTCAAAAGCTTCCTAGGATTAAGTGGATCTGCATGTGGATTTTCTTAGCCACTATTGCGCTAGTTGCGGTTTTGGGTTACGAAAAAAGCTTGCGCCCTGCGTGGACTAAAAATGTCCCTGGAAAATCCGTAGAGATCATCGTCGATAAAAAAACGGTCAAAAATATCACGATCAAAGACGGTCAGGTCATCTCTATGGTGGACGGAGGCAAAGTCGTCTCAAACGTCAAAGAGTCTAAGGCTAAGGACGCGACGAAATTTAATAGCGTCGAAATTTACGACAAAGATAAAAAGCTAGCTCAAAGCATCGTCGCTCAGGACGGAAATGTCGTCATCACTACCGGCGATAAGAGCGAGAGCATCGCAAATGCAAGCATTGTCGTAAAAGATACTATGAAAAAGACCACAAATTTAAATATGGTCTTAACCATTCAAATTTTCATGCTTCTTGCGGCGTCCATCATGATGATCGCTTCGGGTATTAAAGCGGGCAATATCGCTAAAAATGAAATTTTTCATAGTGGTATGATCGCGCTCGTAGCCATTTATGGAATTTCATGGATGGCGGAGACTATGTTTACCGCTCATATCGAAATGCTTAAGGCATCCCTTGGCGAGGTCGTTAAGGCCTATCCATGGACATATGTCATCGTTTCGCTTTTAATTAGTAAATTCCTTAACTCTCAAGCGGCAGCGGTTGCTACTTTCGTACCGCTAGCGGTTAGCATCGGTATTGATCCGGGCCTTATTATTGCGTTTGCACCGGCTTGCTACGGATACTATATCCTACCTACCTATCCGAGCGATCTTGCGGCGATCCAGTTCGACCGCTCCGGCACTACGCACATTGGTAAATTCGTCATCAACCACAGCTTCATTTTCCCTGGGCTAATAGGCGTTCTTACTTCATGCGCGATGGGCTTTATCTTCGCTCATATTTACGGCTATTTATAATAGTTGCGCTCGCGGGCAGACGGCTCGCGAGCTTTAAATTTTAAATCTCAGCGGCTTTTTAAAATTTTATAAAATTTTGAAATTTTAAATGCTCTAAATTTTTAAATTCTAAAGCTTTCTAAATTCCGTTCATAACCCGCGCGAGGCTAAATCGTTTTAAATAAAATTTACGTTATAATCCCGCCAAATTCCATACAGGAGGCAGATATGCAAATCCCTATCGCATACGGCAAAGATGATCATCTAAGCTTAGAGATAAACGAGAAAAACTTGCTCGGCGTTTTCGATCCAAACCCCGTGGCTAAATTTGACGAAACGGCGCTCATCGCAAAGGCTCTGGCAAATCCGATAAATCAAAAAAGCTTTGACGAGTTTATCGCGGGCGATGAAAAGATCGTCATCATCGTAAACGACGGCACGCGCCCGACGCCGACGGCAAAAATTTTAAAGCAAATTTACCCGAAAATCCGCGAGAAAAATAAAATTTTTATCATCGCCACGGGCTGCCATAGAGAGGGCACGCTCGATGAGTACGAGATGATCTTCGGCAAAGAAATTTACGCGGAAATCAGAGCCAAAAACGAAGTTCACGATCACGACTCCAAGCACGATGAGATGGTGTTTTTAGGCGAATCGAAAAACGGCACGCAGATGTATCTAAACAAAATCGCAGCAGAAGCCAAAAAGGTAATCGTCATAGGCTCGGTCGAGCCGCACTATTTCGCTGGCTACACGGGCGGCAGAAAGGCCTTTTTGCCGGGCACCGCGTCGTACGAGAGCATCACGCAAAACCACAAGCTCGCCCTAAGCGCCGACGCGCAAGCTCTGCGACTAGAGGGCAACCCCGTGCACGAGGATATGATCGACGCGATGAAAGTGCTAGCTCATATCGACGTTTTTTCAATCCAGACGGTACTTGATAGCGAGCACAGCGTGTATTACGCGAGCGCGGGCGATTTAAACGATAGCTTTTACGACTGCGTGAAAAAGGCCGACGAGGTATTTTGCGTAAATATCCCGCGCAAGGCGGATATCGTGATCTCGGTCGCGCCCTATCCGATGGATGTCGATCTCTATCAAGCGCAAAAAGCCCTAGACAACGGCAAACTAGCGCTTGCGCAGGACGGAATTTTAATCATGGTCGCAAAGTGCCGCACAGGCATCGGACCAAAGCCGTTTTTTGATCTGATGGCCTCCGCAGACACGCCTAAAAAGGTACTAGAAAAGATCAGCGCTGGCTTTAAGCTCGGCTATCACAAGGCCGCTAAGATGGCCGAAATCTCGCTCTGGGCGCAAACCTGGGCGGTGTCGGATCTAAGCGACGATGAGATGCGCGCGGTACATCTAAAGCCATACCACGACATCCAAAAGGCCGCGCGCGACGCGCTCGCGCAAAAGGGCGCGGACGCTAAAATCATCATCCTGCCGTTTGGCTCGATGACGGTGCCTAAGGCATAAGTTTGGCTAAAATTTTATATTACGACGCAAGCTGCGGCATCAGCGGCGATATGAATTTAGGCGCGCTGGTGGAGCTCGGCGTGGATTTTAGCTATCTTTGCGCCGAGCTAGAGAAGTTAAATTTAGCCGGCGAATTTAAGCTAGAGCGCAAAAACGTGCTAAAAAACGGCATCGCCGCGACAAAAATCGACGTAGTGCCGCTAAAATCGCAGCCTCATGCCAGAAGCTACGCGGGTATCAGGCAAATTTTAGAGAGTTCAAATTTAAGCCAGAGCTGCAAACAAAGAGCGGACGCGATATTTCGCACGATTGCGCAGGCCGAGGCCAAAGTACACGGCACGGACGTAGAGCGGGTGCATTTTCACGAGGTCGGCGCGATCGATAGCATCGCCGACGTCGCGGGCGCGGCGATCTGCCTCGAGTATCTTTTTGAAAAACTCGGCGTCTCGCGCGTCGTAAGCTCCAAAATCGAGCTTGGCGGCGGTGTGGTCAAAAGCGATCACGGCGCGCTTAGCGTACCTGCGCCAGCCGTTTGCGAAATTTTAAAAGGCGTGCCCGTAAGCCTAGGACGCGCAAATTTTGAAATGACAACGCCCACGGGAGCGGCAATTTTAAAGGCCTGCACGGACGAGTTTGCAGACAGCGCGAGCTTTAGGATAGAAAAGATCGGCTACGGCGCAGGCGGCAAGGACGCAGCGGGCTTTGCAAACGTGCTTCGCGCGATGATCTGCGAGGCGGACGAGGATTTAGACGAGCGAAATTTAGGCGCGCGCCCTGGCTACGGCGAGGTTTGCAAGCAGATTTTAATCTCCACGAACATCGACGATATGGACGCCGAGAGCTTTGCCTTTGCCTGCGAAATTCTGCGCGAAAACGGCGCGCTAGACGTCTTTAGCCGCTCTATTTTTATGAAAAAGGGGCGCATGGGTTTTGAGCTAAACGCGCTGTGCCGCAATCAGGATGCGAAAAATTTAAAGGATCTGATATTTACGCACACGACCGCGATCGGCGTTCGCGAAGTAGAGGTTACTAAAACCGAGCTAAAGCGCGAGTTTGCGCGGGTGCAGACGAAATTCGGCGAGATAGGGCTTAAGATTTCTGAAACCTGCCAAACGCAAAAGGCAAAGCCTGAATTTGACGAGTGCAAGGCCGCAGCGCTCGCGCACGGCACGACGATCGAGCGGGTGCGAAAAGAGGCACTGAAAATCTATGACGAAACTAGAAAAACTAAAAGCTGATCTGCGCGGACTGGGCGAACTTGCGGTCGCATTTAGCGGCGGCGCGGACAGCTCTCTGCTACTGCGCGCGGCGCACGACGCGCTGGGCGCGCGAGCGATCGGCATAACGATAAGATCGCCCTACATGTCCTCGCGCGAGATCGCCGAAGCCGTAGAATTTGCCCACGCCTACGGCATCCGCCACGAAATTTTAGAGCTCGGCGTCGCGGACGAGATCAAAGACAACCCCGAAAACCGCTGCTATTTGTGTAAAAAGGTCGTTTTTTCGCGCCTAATCGAGCGCGCCCGCGAGCTTGGCTTTAGCCGCGTCGCAGACGGCACGAACCGGGACGATCTAGGCGAACACCGCCCCGGACTCAAAGCAAAAGAAGAGCTAGGCGTGCTCTCGCCGCTGATAAATTTAACCAAATCCGAGATCCGCGAGTTATCGCGCGAGCTAAGCTTGCCCACCGCCGAAAAGCCCGGCTACGCGTGCTTGCTAACGCGCCTGCCACACGGACGCGAGATCGACCCGCACGAGCTAAATTTGATCGAAGCGGCGGAAAATCTACTCATCGCAAGTGGCTACACAAACGTCCGCGCGCGGTGCGACCGCAAAAATATAAAGCTGCAAATACCCTTTGCCGACATGCAAAGCTTTCTAAACGACGCGAAATTTAAAAGCGTCGTTAGGCAACTCGTGACGCTCGGCGCAGCGGATGTGACGCTCGATCTAAAGGGGCTTAGAGAGGATGTTTTGCATGAAAGAGGATGAAATTTTAGAGCTTTTCGCTGGGATAAAAAGCGGCCGCTTGAGCAAGACGAGGCGGTTTTGTGCGAGCAATTTTAGCGGCGTCGTGTCCGAGATCGCCGCGCTGGGCGAGTATGAAATTTTGCTAGATTTAAAGGGGTTGGCAGGGAGATTTTAAATGACGAAAGATGAAGCTTTAAATTTTATCCGCGCCGTAAAATCGGGCGAAAAGAGCGAGTGCGAAGCAATAGAACTCTTGCGCGATTTTCCTTTTAGCGATGTGGGCTGCGCTAAGATCGACACTCAGCGCGCCCTGCGAAACGGCGCGGGCGAGGTGATCTACGGCGAGAGCAAGACGGACGATGAAATTTTACGTATCGCTGGTGCGATCGGCGCGAGAGGGCAAAATATCCTGATCACGCGCACGAACGAGCGAGTTTTTAAGCGAATGCGCGAAGCGCTGCCGCAGGCGGAGTTTAACGCTCGAGGCCGCGTCGTCAGCGTCAAATTTAAAGAGCCCGCGCTCACGCAAAGCTACATCGCGATAGTATCTGCTGGCACCGCCGACGGCGCGGTAGTGGAGGAGGCGTACGAAACGGCGAGATTTTTGGGCAACGACGTGCGTAAATTTAGCGACGCGGGCGTGGCAGGGCTGCACAGGCTCATCGCAAATTTAGATGAGATACGCGCCGCAAAGGTCGTGATCGCAGTAGCGGGCATGGAGGGCGCGCTAGCTAGCGTGCTGGCTGGTCTTGTTAGCGTGCCGGTGATCGCGGTGCCCACCAGCGTGGGATACGGCGCGAGCTTTGGCGGGCTGGCGGCGCTGCTAGCGATGCTAAACAGTTGCGCAAACGGCGTGAGCGTCGTAAATATCGACAACGGCTTTGGCGCCGCATATAACGCGAGCCTGATAAATCATCTTTAAATTTACGCCGCCGCGCGGGTTAAATTTAACGGCTAAATTTAAAAGGAAAGCGTTGCGAGAGGAAAATTTAAACGAGCGAAAGGCTAGGCCGAAGGGCGCGAAAAAGGCGCAAACAAGGCAAAGCGCGCGGACGAGGCTAGCGTTTTTGGCCGCGGCGGTTTTGATTTTAGCGGCTGAAATTTACATCGCGACCTGCGTAAAGGGCGGCTTCGTGCGCCACTACGCGGGTGACGTTTTGGCTGTCATCTTGCTTTATGCTTTGGCGCGGGCTGTTTTTAGCGAGCCGCCTTTAAATTTGCCGCTTAAAATTTTCGCATTTGCGGCGGCTTTGGAGCTCGCGCAGTATTTTGGCGCAGTGCAAATTTTAGGCATAGAAAATAAAATTTTAAAAGTAATGATCGGCGGGACGTTTGATCTTGCCGACCTGCTGTGCTACGCTGCGGGCTGCGTCCTAGCGGGCGTGTATGAAAAATTTGAAAAAAGGAGAAGCGATGGATAAACAAAAAGCCGTGCAAAAGATGACCGAGGTCATGGCGAAATTCGTCGGCTACACGGGCAAGGTGCTGCCTGACGACGTGACGGCGAAGCTGCGGGAGCTTAGCGAACGCGAGACGCAGCCGCTAGCGAAGGAGATCTACAAAACGATGTTTGAAAACCAGCGCCTAGCTAAGCAGCTAGACCGTCCGTCCTGTCAGGATACGGGCGTGATCCAGTTTTTCGTGCGCTGCGGCGCGAACTTCCCGCTCATCGGCGAGCTTGAGGAGCTGCTGCGAGAGACCGTACTGCGAGCGACGCGCGAGGCTCCGCTGCGTCACAACAGCGTCGAGACATTTGACGAGTATAACACCGGCAAAAACGTCGGCAAGGGCACGCCGAGCGTATTTTGGGAGATCGTGCCGGGTAGCAGCGAGTGCGAGATACACACCTATATGGCGGGCGGCGGCTGTAGTCTGCCCGGCAAGGCGACCGTGCTGATGCCTGGCATGGGCTACGAGGGGGTCGTGAAATTCGTCATGGACATAATGACCAGCTACGGCATAAATGCCTGTCCGCCGCTGCTAGTCGGCGTGGGCGTGGGCACCTCGATCGACGTGGCGTCGCTACTATCTAAAAAAGCGCTTATGAGACCGCTAGGCTCGCACAATCCAAACGACCGAGCCGCGCTAACCGAAAAGCTACTCGAAGATGGCATCAATAAAATCGGCCTAGGCCCGCAAGGCATGAGCGGCGCAAGCTCGGTCATGGGCGTGCATATCGAAAACTGCGCCCGCCACCCAAGCGTCATCGCCGTCGCCGTAAACGTGGGCTGCTGGTCGCACCGCAAAGGCCATATCGTCTGGGACACTGAGCTAAATTTCGACGTAAAATCGCACAAGGAGTTCGCGCTATGAGTAAGAAAATTTTAACCACGCCGATCAGCGCAGAGGACCTAGCGGATATCAAGATCGGCGACGTGATATACCTCAGCGGACACATCGTCACCTGCCGCGACGTGCCGCACAGACGCGTCGTGCAGGAGGGCCGCGAGCTGCCGCTAGATATCAGGGGCGGCGCGATCCTGCACGCGGGACCGATCATTAGAAAAACGGACGATGGTGGCAAAGAGTGCTTCGAGATGGTCTCCGTGGGGCCTACGACTAGCATGCGGATGGAGAAATTCGAGCGAGAATTTATCGCTAAAACGGGCGTGCGCCTGATAGTGGGCAAAGGCGGCATGGGCGAAGGCACGATGAGCGGATGTAAGGAGTTTGGCGCGATACACTGCGTATTTCCGGCGGGCTGCGCGGTGGTCGCCGCGACGCAGGTCAAGCAGATCGAGAGCGCGGACTGGACAGAGCTTGGGATGCCCGAGACGCTGTGGAAGTGTCGCGTGAAGGAGTTTGGCCCGCTCATCGTCTCGATTGACGCGCACGGAAATAATCTTTTTGAGCAAAACAAGGTCAAATTTAACGAGAAAAAGGACGCGGCGCTAGCTGAAATTTTACCGCAGGTCGGGTTTATAAAGTAGTTAAATTTAGGCGGCCCGCGCTTTAAATTCTACGCCTTAAATTTTTACGCCTTGCCACTAAATTTTAAAATTTAGCGCTATAACGAGGGGCAAATTTAAGAGCTTTGGATAGATGGATACGTTGACGGGCGGTTAATATCGGGCGGCGAAGCGACAAACGCCGCTGCGGACAGCGACACGAAACCTGCTAAAATTTGCGCTAAATTTTAAGTTTTAGCGAGCTCTCATGCGTGACGGCTTGCATCTTAAATTTAGCGAATTTATAAATTTGAGCGAGTTTCCCCGCGCGGCGGTTAAATTTGTCGCGACACAGTTTGCGTTTCATAAATTTACCGCAAAAGCGGCGAAATAAACATTTAATGGAGCTTTTATGAGAAAATTTTACATAATATTACTTGTCGCGCTCGTTGCGCTATTTATCGCGGCTTGCGGCGACAAGGGCAAAAAACGCCTGCTACCGGCCGGCAGCGTCGTGGTGGCTTTGGGCGATTCGATCACGCGGTGGGGGTATAAATAAAGTAAGTGGAGCTAAAATTTAACAGAATAGTGGGGTTGGAGTCAAGCAAATTTAGTATTAAGGCGTGAGTTATAGGTTAAATATTGATAAATTATTAGATGGAGATTGAATTTGAGGAGCTAAAACATTAGTTATGATCCAAAACAAAACTTTCCAAATCCTTCCATTTACTGGTTTTGATTTTATGGTTTAAAATGTCTATTTTTTCATTACATCTTAATCTCGCATTAGTAATGATTTCATCCCAACTTTTAGGTATTATTGTAAAACCATCGCTATTTATATTTCCTATAGTATAAATGTTTTTGTTTTTTGTATCCGATACTGCAATTGCATATATTTTCTTTTTTGTGCTATTGTCATATTTTTTGTTAATTTCTTTAAGCGTTCTAACATATTTCGTTCTAACTTCTTCTAATATTTTTGGATTTATTGCAATGCCCGGCTTTTTAAGTTCTATTATATAAATGGTGTCATTAGCAAAGATAGGGATGAATATGTCCGGAATTTTCTTTACATCATGACTGCTTATAATTTGTTCAAGCTCGCCAGAATCGAAACGAAAAAATTTCTCATTTTCTAATATCTTTTTCAATGATTCATCACTAGCAAAATTGTTTCTATCAATATTTTCAAATTTTTCGTCAAATATCCAAAGATGCTTATCTATAATATGATGAAGCATAGTTCGTTCTTTTACTGCTCTATTTTTCTTACCATTTACTAATTCCGATAATCTATTTAAAAAATCTATTCTACTAATATATTTTTCTTTTTCAGATATCGCCTTTATTATCCCATAATTGGCCTCTATATATCTGAGCTTTTCACTATCTTGCTGGTTTAGGTTTAATATCGTCACTACATTATCTATATAATTATCGGGGGCTTCTTTAAGTAAAATATCAACTAATTTTACGATAATTTGCTTAACTTCATCGGATAAATTTTTGTTGCCAATTTTGTCTATAAACGGAAGCATAATGGCTTGATATGTATTTTCGGTAATTTCATCCTTGCTTAAATTTAAAAATTTAAGGTAGTCATTTGAAAATTCGCCAATATTGTCTTTATAAATACTAAATAATATATTTTCTAATTTTTGGGCTATTTGTACTCTTAAATTTTTTATAATACAATCAGTAAAAACATTATCATAATCATCCTGACCGTCAATATAGTCTTTATCTGTAAAATACTTTGATTTCACTATTATGGAATGATTTTGTTTAAAACCAGGGAAAGATAATTTGTTTTTACCTGACGGCGCTATGCCTTTTAGCGCACCTTTATCGTCTAAAAATAATATATGCTTTTGTCTATCTGATTTTAGTTTAACTCTATCATTCCATATATAAAAATCGACATTAAAATGGCACTCAAGATCTTTGTTCGGAACAGCGATTTTGCTTTCTATTTGTTTTTCTATAAAATTTTTTATCTCCAATAATTCATCGTTAACGTATATTTTTGTACTATGCGAGGCTATTCTATCGGCAAAATATGATATAAGCTCGTTTTTTATGCATTCGACATAAGCTTCTTTTGTGTGTTTCTCTACATCAAAATAACTTGTCAAAATATTCTTAAATTGTATTAATGTTGTAAAACTATTGCTAATTTTAGTATCTATTTTACCATTAAAAACATCTTTTATAATTGCTATACTTCTTTTATCTTTGCAATCAAATGTAATCCTGTGCGTCACATTACTTCTAACGACAAAAATATTAATATCGTTAGGATTATTTGTTAGAGTAAGATACGTATATCTTCCCCTGCCTCTTTTTCCGTAATTAGTTTTTTCATGTTTAGTAGAGACTTTGTATTGACAAAAAACTTCTTCAAATTCGTTATCATCAGTAGGTATTCCTAATCCGTCATCAGCTATATCTATACTATAATAAGTATGATCAAACACTCCGCTATTATCAATATTTTCATACAAATTTACATAAATATTTTTACTTTCGGCATCAATGGTATTTGCAACCGCTTCTATGATGGCCGAATCAGACGGTTTGATATCGTTTTTTATTGATTGAAATGTGACTTTCGTATCAAAACTCTTCATATCAATACCTCCATAAATAAATATAATTTATGATAGCAGAAAGATAATAACAAAACCTTTAAAAATCTCTTATAAAAAATAATAGTACGAGCAATAACATAATGCCTTCACTCTCATTTTATTTAAGATATTCATGAAGCACACATTAATAAATACTTCTTTGATAGGTGTTATAGGTTTTTATCTAACCCGCCTCAATCTTTTGCCGTGATTAGCGAGGTTTTCAAGTGAAATAAATAGCTCGTAGAATTTCTTGTGTTATTTTGGGCTACCTTTAATTTTTGCGCGTGCTATTTTTCTGTGCGAATTTCACGCTTGCGTAGAGGTAGCTTGCAAGCCCTAGCGCGCCCAGTATCGCGCCCGCCTCGCCTATGTGCCAAAGCCCGAATCTCGTTGCGATCTGATGTCCTAAAAGCGCTCCGCCGCCGATGCCTACGTTGTAAATCGCCGAGTAAATCGATATCGCGACGTCGGTAGCGTCGGGAGCTAGCGCCAAAACCCTAATCTGCAAACAAAGCCCAAAGCCAAAAATTCCCACTCCCCAGACGAAAGCTGCGAGCAGCAGCGCCGCGTCATTTTTGACAAAAGCTTTTAACGTCAGCACCGAAGCTAGGATAAAGAGAATCGCGCAGATCAAAAAAGCGTTTGGAAAATGGCGATAAAGCTTCGAAAAAAGCACGCTAGCAAGAATGCCAGAAGCACCGAACGCAAGCAGGACGTAGGTTACGAAGTGATCGCCTGCGGGGTTAAATTTCGCCACGAATGGCTCGACGTAGCTGTAGGTCGTAAAATGCGCGCCTACGATCAAAAACGTCAGCAGATACAAAGCAAGCAACATCGGGCGCCTTGCTAGCATCGGCAAGCTCGCAAGAGAGCCCGCGCGGCGGCTTGGCAAAAACGGTAAAATTTTCCAAAGAAACAGCGCCTCCGCCGCCGCAAGCGCGCCGATTGCGAAAAACGTAATCCTCCAGCCGAAAAGCTCGCCGACCACGCGCCCCAAAGGAAGCCCCAAAACCATCGCAAGCGAAGTGCCCAAAGCCAGCATGCCGATAGCCTGCGAGCCTTTATTTATCGGCGCTAGGCGCACGACGAGCGATGAGGTGATCGACCAAAAGATCGCGTGCGAAATCGCGATGCCAAGGCGCGCGATTACCAAAACGGCAAAATTCCACGCAATGGCGGCCAGGACGTGGCTTAGCGTAAATAGCACGAAAAGTCGCAAAAGCAGCCTCTTGCGCTCGAGCTTCGAGGTTAGCAGCATCAGCGGCAGCGAAAGGATGCTCACCGCCCACGCGTAGATTGTGATGATTAGCCCCGTGCTCGTAACGTCCATGCTAAAATCCGCCGCGATGTCGCTTAACAGCGCCACGGGGATAAATTCAGTCGTGTTAAAAATAAAGGCGGCAAACGCCAGCGCAATAACTCTCGTGTAAGCGATTTTATGGACGTTCATCGGCTTTCCTTTTTTGAGCTTTTTAAATTTGGCTTTAAGTTTAGCATATTTAGCGGTTTTTGCGCGAGCTGCGTTTTGAAATTTTAAAATTTTGCGCGCCGTATATACGTGCCACGTTCCGTGCTAAATCTAAGCGGGGGATTATAGCTAAATTTAACCTCCGCGTAGCTTGCGGAAATAGAATTTACGCTCAAAACGCAAAGTCGCGTGTGGTAGAATTCACGTAGCGATCAATTAATGAAAATTTAAAATGAAATTTGCGCTGCACTCGGCAGGAGGCAGTAAAATTCCTTATATTTAGCAGAATGCGCTGAAATTTTATATGCTGCGATGTTATAAGCCATAAATAAAATTTCGCTACGTCGAGTTTGGATGTGTATAGCGGTTGAGGCTTTGTAGTGGCTAAATTTTATCACCCAGGCCTTGTTAACGATATGAGACTTCCCCCATTTTGTGGTATGTGCATTTTTAAATTTCTTAATTTTCGCGCATTCCCGTCATTTGATATTTAGGTTAGAATTTTAAGTCAGACGGCTAAATTTGCATTTAATCTCTACCCACTGCTCGCGATCTGCGCTTAAAGTACGCAAAATTTTATTTTCAAAGCGGCGAAAGAGCCCGTCTCAAATCGTCCTCAAGGCTCGTCTCAAACCGCCCGCAGATTGCGCTTGTAGCCCGCCTGCTGTGATAAAGCTTTAGAATTTTATTCGGTTTGCGAAGCATTTAAATTTTTAAGCAATAAATATGTAAAATTAGCGAAATTTGATAATTCCAAAGGACGAAAAATGGCAAAAGTTATGAAAACGATGGACGGAAACGAGGCTGCGGCTTACGTCTCATACGCCTTCACCGAGGTCGCGGGCATCTATCCGATCACGCCTAGCTCGCCTATGGCGGATTACACCGATATTTGGGCGTCGCAGGGCAAAAAGAACCTCTTCGGCATGCCCGTTAAAGTAGTCGAGATGCAAAGCGAAGGCGGCGCGGCGGGCACCGTGCACGGCTCACTCCAAGCGGGCGCGCTTACGACGACTTACACCGCATCGCAGGGGCTTTTGCTAAAAATTCCAAATATGTACAAGATCGCGGGCCAGATGCTTCCGGGCGTTATTCACGTCGCGGCGCGCGCGCTTGCGGCGCAGGCGCTCTCCATTTTCGGCGATCATCAAGATGTCTACGCCTGTCGCCAAAGCGGTTTTGCGATGCTTGCAAGCGACAGCGTGCAAGAGGTGATGGATCTGGGCGGTATCGCGCATCTTGCGGCGATTAAGGGGCGAGTGCCGTTTTTGCACTTTTTCGACGGATTTCGCACGAGCCATGAAATTCAAAAGATTGAGGTGATGGACTATGCCGAGTTTGATCGCTTGCTGGATCGCGAGGCCGTACGTAAATTTAGAGAGGACGCGCTAAGCTCCGAGCATCCTAAAACTCGCGGCACGGCGCAAAACGACGACGTGTATTTTCAAACGCGCGAGCTAGTCAATAAATTTTATGACGCGCTTCCGGACATCGTTGCGGAGTATATGAGCGAAATTTCAAAGATCACGGGGCGGTCGTATGCGCCTTTCGTCTATTACGGCGCAAGCGAGCCGCAGCGCGTGATCGTCGCGATGGGCTCGGTCAATCAAGCCCTTGAGGAGGTGGTCGATCATCTAAACGCGAAGGGCGAGAAGGTAGGCGTGCTAAAAGTGCATCTCTACAGGCCTTTCAGCCTCAAATATCTCTTCGCCGCGATGCCTAAAAGCGTGCGTAAAATCGCCGTGCTCGATCGCACGAAGGAGCCGGGCAGCCTCGGCGAGCCTCTGTATCTGGACATAAAAGCCGCATTTTACGGGCGCGAGGACGCCCCGCTTATCGTGGGCGGTCGCTACGGCCTAAGTTCCAAGGATGTCGATCCCGCGCAGCTAATCGCCGTGTATGAAAATTTAAAGGCGGACGAGCCTAAAAACGGCTTTACGATCGGCATCGACGACGACGTGACGCATCTATCTCTACCCGTGGGAGATAAAATTTCGCTCGGCTACGAGGATGAGACCGAGTGTCTGTTTTATGGCCTCGGCGCGGACGGCACCGTGGGTGCGAATAAAAATTCCGTCAAAATCATCGGCGACAAAACCGATCTTTACGCGCAGGCGTATTTCGCCTACGATAGCAAAAAATCTGGCGGCTACACGCGCTCGCACCTACGCTTCGGCAAAAGACCGATCCGCTCGACCTATCTCGTCTCAAATCCGCATTTCGTCGCCTGCTCGGTCGCTGCGTATCTGGATATCTACGACGTCATCGGGGGCATCCGAGAGGGAGGCACCTTCCTTTTAAATTCCATATGGGATGCCGAACAGACGGCGGCAAAGCTTCCGAATAAGGTTAAAAAAATTCTAGCTGCCAGACGGGTAAAATTTTACATCCTAAATGCCACCAAGCTAGCGCGCGATATAGGGCTCGGAGGCCGTACGAACACAATCATGCAATCGGCGTTTTTCAAGCTCAGCGGCATCATTCCGTTCGAGCAGGCGCAGAGCTATATGAAGGAATACGCCAAGAAAACCTACTCCAAAAAGGGCGAAGTGGTCGTGGCGATGAACTGCGACGCGATCGATAGGGGAGCGGACTCTTTAGTGCAGGTAGCGATCGATCCCGCGTGGGCAAATTTAAAGGACGACCCAGCGGGCGCGGACGACAAATACAAGGGCGACGAATTTATAGAAAAGATCGTAAAACCGATGAACGCAGCGCGCGGTGATAGCTTGCCGGTGTCGGCGTTTTTAGGGCACGAGGACGGCGGGTTTGACGCGGGCACGACGCGATTTGAAAAACGCGGCGTGGGCGTCATGGTGCCTAAATGGATCGAGCAAAACTGCATACAGTGCAACCAGTGCGCCTTTGTCTGCCCGCACGCCGTAATCAGGGCGTTTTTGCTAGACGAAAAGGACGAGGTCGCCGCTCCTTTAAATTTAAAAGATCACCTACTAGAAGCCAAGGGCAAGGAGCTGAAGGGGTTAAAATATAAGATCCAAGTAAGCCCGCTAGATTGTACGGGCTGCGCGCTTTGCGCCGAAAACTGCCCGAGCAAGGAAAAATCGCTCGTCATGGTGCCGCTTGAAGAAGAACTCGCGAAGGGCGAGCAAGAAAGCGCAGACTTTTTATTCGAGCACGTAAGATACAAAGATGATTTGATGGACAGATCAAGCGTCAAGGGCGTGGGTTTTGCGCGCCCGTATTTTGAATTTCACGGCGCGTGCCCGGGCTGCGGCGAGACGCCGTACATCACGCTGATCACGCGACTTTTCGGCGATCATATGATTGTAGCCAACGCCACGGGCTGCAGCTCGATCTACGGCGGATCGGCGCCTTCGATGCCGTACCGCAAGGACGAGAACGGCCGCGGCGTCGCGTGGGCGAACTCGCTTTTTGAGGATAACGCCGAGTTTGGGCTGGGAATGAAGATCGCAAGCGAGACGCTGCGCCATAAGATCGAAGATCTAATGCTAGGCTCGCTCTCAAGCGTGCCAAACGCGCTAAAGGCGCTCTATCACGACTGGATCGAAAATAGAGACGATACGCTAAAATCCGCTCAGATTAGAGATAGGCTGGTGCCGCTACTAGAACAAAATTTGGACGCGCCCGGGGTTTGTGAAATTTTAGAACTAAAGCAGTATCTAAACAAAAAATCGCAGTGGATCATTGGCGGCGACGGCTGGGCTTACGACATCGGCTACGGCGGGCTCGATCACGTGCTAGCTACCGGCGAGGACGTAAACGTGCTGGTGCTGGATACCGAGGTTTACTCAAATACGGGCGGGCAGAGCTCTAAAGCTAGCCGTCGCGGCTCGATCGCGCAGTTTACGGCAGGCGGCAAGCGCGTTCAGAAAAAAGACCTCGGTCAGATCGCGATGACCTACGGCAACATCTTCGTCGCGCAGGTAAATTCCAACGCAAACCAAGCCGCGACGATAAAGGCGATCATGGCGGCGGAGGCTTACCCGGGACCTAGTCTCATTATCGCGTATTCGCCGTGTATCGCGCACGGTATCAAAGGCGGCATGGGCAGCTCCGGCGATCAAGCCGAGCTTGCGAGCAAATGCGGCTATTGGCCGACCTACACCTTTGATCCGCGACTTGCGACGGAGGGCAAAAATCCGCTTAAAATTTCATCCAAAGAGCCCGATTGGAGCCTTTATGAGGAATTTTTGCTAAACGAGGTGCGCTACAACGCGCTTAAAAAGATCGATCCTGAGCACGCGGGCAAGCTTTATGAGGCAAACAAAGCCGACGCGATGAGACGTTATCGCCAGCTAAAACGCCTTGCGAATGCCGATTTCGGCGATGAGGTTGCCTCTACGGACGCCGCGAGCGAGAATGCTTAAGCTTTGCGGCTATTTGTTGAAATTCCGGCTCTGCAAATTTTGCAATCCGGAATTTTATTAAATTTCCCGGGACTGCATAAAATTCCGTATAAAATTTTAAAAGAGAAATCCATGAAAAAAATCGGACTAATCGGCGGCATGAGTTACGAATCTACGATTACCTATTATGATGGGATCAATCGCAAAATTAACGAGTGTCTAGGCGGGCTAAGTAGCGGCGAAATCCTGCTAAGCAGTCTAAATTTTGACGAGATCGAGCGGTGTCAAAGAGATAATGAGTGGGGCAGGGCGGGCGAAATTTTAGCTCGTCACGCGCGGATTTTGCAAGGCGGCGGCGCGGATTATATTTTTCTTTGCACCAACACGATGCATAAGTGCTACGAGGCGATAAATGCCGCCATCTCCGTGCCCTTCGTACATATCGCGGACGCTACGCTAAATGAGCTGCGAAAGCATGGCGTGCAAAAAGTAGGGCTGCTCGGCACGATCTACACGATGACGCAGGATTTTTACAAACAGCGCTTGATAGATGGCGGCGTAGAGGTGCTCGTACCGAATGCAGACGAAATGGAGGCGGTAAACGAAGTAATTTTTGATGAGCTTTGCTTTGGTAAAATTTTACCGCACTCCAAAGAGAAATTTTTGCAGATCATTGAAGGGCTTAGAGTTCGCGGCGCGCAGGGCGTGATACTGGGCTGCACGGAGATCGGGCTGCTCGTATCGCAAGCAGATACCGCCGCGTGGCTATTTGATACTACGCAGATCCACATCGATGCGGCAGTAAGTCTAGCTTTAAGCGAGTAAATATCAAATATGAGCCGGTAAAATTCCGGCTTATAATTTCAAATTTTTATATACATTATCAGTTAAATTTAATCTTTCTCTGTTATAATAACGACTATCAATCATAAAAGGGGATGAAATGAACGTTTTAGTTATAGGAGCAGATGAAATTACGCCCATTAAGGCGGTTTTAAAGGATCTTGGCGCGAGTAACATCGAGCACTGGGATGCACGAAACGAAAATCGCGTAAATCGCAAGCCGATCCCACAGGATACGGAGTGCGTCGTTATGCTTACGAGCTTTTTAAACCACAATACGATGAAAAAGATCAAAGGCGAAGTAAAAAAGCGCAAAATACCGCTCGTATGCGCTAAAAGAAGCGTTAGCTGCGTATTTTGCGAATACTGTAAGGTTTTTAATTTAAATCAAGAATTCGGTTGCAGACCTTGCGAAGATGATTAAAATTCCAAGGAATTTAAGTAGTGACGACAAGTCCAGGCAAGCGGTTAAAAAATCGCGCACTGCGTCGCAATCAAATGCTTACGACTATGAAGCTGGCGAGCTAAATTCCAAGGATTTTTTAAATTCTAACAAATTTAACGCTACTTGCTTTGCGTACGCCGAAAATAAGAAATTTAGCGGCAAATTTAAAAAGTTTTCAAGTGGTAAATTGGGCGCGCTTAATTGTAATGCCTCTAAGCCGCATGCTGTAAAGAGTGCGCAAAAGGGCGGCGCAAATAGGAATTTGACAGCGAAGGCTTTTTACGACACTGACTTAGTGCAAAAGAATTTTTTCTGCGCTAAGCGTTCGGACGAGAAATCAGCTTTGTTACGAGATATTGCCGCGCCAAAACGAGATATCGCGGCGCGCGAAAAACGCCAAAAAGCGGATCTGCGGCGCGATAACGAGCTTATTGATGATGAAATTTTAAATGCCGAAGCTTTTAATAAAAAATTCTTTTGCGGCGCAATTTTTGGTTTTGATGCGAACGGGCGCGAGATTGCGCCAGAGGCGCTGCGGGATTATGATGCGGCTTCGCGAGCGCGGGCGATGCTGGCTCTATATAATTTTAATGTTAATGCGGATTATAGAATTCCGTCCAAGTATTTGCAGGGCGAGATGCAATTTCGAGCGGCATTTTTAAATTTTATCACCTCCGAACTTGGGCGCGGAGCTCGTAAAATTTACCGTTTCAAGCCCGCCGTGAAATTTTGCGCAGCGGATAACGCGATAATCTTTGCTTATCTGCGCGGCATGCCGCTGCCCATATTTGCCGCTAAGCCTGCTTATAAGCTAACTCGCGCAATCGTGAGCTTGCGTAGCGGCGTGCTGCCAAACGGAGACGATGCATTTCGCAATTTCGTGTTTTGCAAAATCGCGCTTCGCAATGCAGGCGCACAGCTGCAACTTGTGGGCAAATCGGGCGAGCTCATCGTAGTTCGCAAGAGCGGTTTTAGCCTAGGCGTGGTTACGAGCTTTAAAAAAATTCTACCTCAAAATCCAGCCATTTATGATAATGATATAAAAAAAGCGCTAGAGCTTTGTCGCGGAGCAAACATCGACGCCGTGTATCTTGTATATCCAAAAAATGAAAATTTTAACCGCCACGTCGAGATAAAAAGCGAATGCTTTAAGGGAAATTTCATTATGAAATTAGTACCATACAAGCTTACCGACAAAATTTATTAAAAGGATACCAAATGGTTGGAATTATTTTTGGAAGCTCGATGGGCAATACCGAGGACGCCGCGAAGCTGATCTCCGAAAAGCTAGGCATAGAAAACGAGCTAAAAAACGTCGCGGACATCGCGCCTACAGATCTAAATAAATACACTGCGCTCATCATCGGCAGCTCCACATGGAACGACGGCGAGCTGCAGGACGACTGGGCGGGCTTTGATTTCTCAGCCCTTGATGTCTCAGGCAAGACCGTCGCGATTTTTGGTATGGGCGATAGCTCAAGCTACAGCGACGCCTACTGCAACGCAATGCGCGAGCTATACGACAACTTCAAAAAAGCGGGTGCAAATATCGTAGGCGCAGTGCCTACCGACGGATATGAATTTGACGAGAGCAAGGCCGTAGTGGACGGCAAATTCGTTGGCCTCGCGCTAGACAATGACAATCAAAGCGATCTCACCGAGAGCCGTATCGAAGCGTGGGTAGCGCAGATCGCTCCATCTTTTAAATAGTCCTCCTTTAAATTTGCCGCGGAGCGTGCGCTTCGCGGCGCTTTCATCTTTTTTAAAATCATTAAAGCTTAGATCTTTTTAAAATTTAAGCTCTGCCGACTTCGGTTAAATTTAAAAGGCTTTGAAATTTTAAAATTTTAATCTGCGAGAATGAAATTTATCTTTTAAATTTGGCTGTGCGATATTTTGCGCTAGTGTAAATACAGACCGACTTCGAGGCGCACGTAGTAGCGCGCGAGTAGATAAAATTTAGCCGCCGCGACGGCGGAGGAAGGACAAAGCCGAGAGTTTGCATAGCGCAAGCGGATTTATAAACTTCATCGGCGTAATCGGCGAACGTTCGGGAGATAAAATTTACAAATTTTATAAAAAGCGAAGCGAGCGGCATCGTCGCTAAAATTTCTCGCCGCACATACGCCATTTAAATTTATTTCCACGCGCACACCGTTAAAATTCTCGTCGCAGCTCTGTTATGAAATTTCGCCGGGTACCTTATGCAGGAATTTTATCTATCTACGCAGCAAGCGGCTGCCGTCTGCTAGCAAAATTTAGCATATTTGGCACTGCGACCGCGAAAAATCGTGGGACAGCAGCAGCTCACCTCTGCAAAATTTAGCATAAATTTAACGCCACAATCGCGTGCAGCTGTCGTTCTTTAAATAAACCGTAGCATAACCCCGCCGCTAGGAACGAAAAACCGTAAAACCCTGTGGCGCGACAAAGCATAAATTTAAAAGAGAAATTTTGCTCTTTGCGCTGCTTCGCGCAAATAATGCAGCAAGGCGTAAATTTAAAATTTAGAACGCAAATTTAAGGCTTAAATTTACAGCCCGAGCTCTATCGCCAGATCCTTTACTGCTTTGAGATTTACCTTGCCGCTGCCTAGCACCGGGATTTGCTCTACTTTTTTCACGACGCTTGGTTGCAT
This sequence comes from uncultured Campylobacter sp., assembly GCF_937980635.1. GTDB lineage: Bacteria > Campylobacterota > Campylobacteria > Campylobacterales > Campylobacteraceae > Campylobacter_B. Next base: position 4,063 of record NZ_CALJPG010000024.1, on the reverse strand, counting down.
TATCGGCGCCAGCGTGGAGTCCTTCAGGCGGCGCGAAATTTCATCCTCGCTCGCCTCGCCCACGTAAAGCAGAGCGATCTTTTCGCCCTTTTTCTCGTCTTTTAAGTTTACGCACGAATAGATCGCGCTTTCGCCTAAAATTTCGCCCACGGCGCTCTCTACTGCGCCCAGGCTGATCATCTCGCCGCCGATTTTGGCAAAGCGCGAAAGGCGGTCGGTGATAAATAAAAACCCGTCGTCGTCGATATAGCCGATGTCGCCGCTCTTGTAGTAGCGCACGCCGTCCATTTGCGCGATCGCCTCGGTGGTTTTGGCTGGCTCATCGTAGTATTCCTTCATAACCTGATGCCCGCCGATCAAGATAAGTCCCTCCTGCCCGTTTGGCAGCGGCTGAAGCGAGGCGGGATCAGTGATCTTTATGACCGTGCCCGCAAGCGGTAAGCCGACGCTCTTTTCGCGGTTGAAGTGAAGCTCTTTGAAAAAATCGGGCTCGAGGACGTTCGGCGTATTTACGCTCACCACCGGCGCAGTCTCGGTCGTGCCGTAGCCCTCGTAAATTTCGATGCCGAATTTTATCTTAAATTCCTTGCGGACGTTTTCGTTTAGCTTCTCCGCGCCCGCAATCGCTAGGCGGATGCTTGCTAGCATAAGCGGATTGAGCCTTTTATTTTTGGTGTAGAGCCTAAAAAACGTCGACGTGCCGAACATTATCGTAGCGCCGTATTTCGCGCTCATCTTGCCGACGCTGAAGGCATCCGTAGGATCGGGCACATGGATGCTTAAAATTCCGTCGTTTAGCGGAAAGAGCGTCGTTACGGTAAGCCCGAAGCAGTGAAAGATCGGCAGCGACGCTAAAATTGCGTCGTGCTCGGTGGCATTTATGAGCTCCGAAATTTGTCGGACGTTCGCCATTATATTTTTATGCGTCAAAACCACGCCTTTAGGCTTTCCTTCGCTGCCGCTGCTAAATAAAATGGTCGCTACGTCATCTATCGCGTGCGGCTTAAAATACAGCGCGCGAAATAAAATTTTAGGCATCAGCAGCGATTTTAGCGCGCAGGCTATGCGCTCGTTTTTAGAGGTGCCCTCGCTTAGATCTTCAAGATACGCGAGCCGATCGCCGATCGAACTTTCCAGCTCAAAGCCCTTTGATTTGAGCTTTTCTACGAATTTTCGAGAGCTGATGATCGTGCGGATATTCGCTTTATCCGCGCAGTAGATTAAATTTTCTTCGCTTAGCGTGTAGTTTAAATTTACGCTCGTTTTGCCCATCGCAAAAAGAGTTAAATTTACGGCGCTTGCGATGACCGAGCTAGGCAAAATGATACCGACGTTCTCCTCGCTGCTTATGCGACTCTTTAACCTTTTGCGAAGTATCAAAACGGCACTCATCATCGTTAAATTTGTGAAGCTCGCTCCCGTGCTATCGACCGCTACGCGCTTAAAAGGCGATCTTTTGGCTTGATTTAGCCAGTTGTAGGCAAGCGGCTTTAGGCTTGCGAGATATTTGCCCCAGCTGAAAAACGACAGCTCCGTTACCGCGCGCTTTACCTCGTGCGCCTTGGAATTTGCCTCAATCGGCGCGCCGAAGCTTACGCGAAGTGCGTTTTTGCCGCTTTGCGAGATCGTTCTTTTATAATGTTCGCTGGCGCGCGAAAATGTCGATCCCCAAAGCCCCCTGATATAAAAAGGCACGATTACGGAGTTCGTATCGTGCGCGGCGAGCTCAAAGCCCGCTTGAAACTCGTCGATGCGACCGTTGTAGCTGATGTGGCCTTCTGGGAAGAGCCCGACTACTTCGCCAGCATTTAGCGCCTCGCGGATGCTTTCGATCGCGCTTTTGCTCACGCCCGCTCCGATCGGAATGACGCGGAAAATTTTAAAAAACCACTTCAAATACCACAGATCATAGTAGCTGCGATGCATCACAAAGCGCACTCCGCGCGGGCATGCAAGCTGTACCACCGCCCAATCGATCCAGCTGATGTGATTGCCCAAAAGCAGTACGCCGCCTTTTTGCGGGATGTTTTCGATGCCGTCTACGTGGACTTGATAGCCGAATTTCATAAACGGAATGAGTAAAATTCTAACGAAAAGCTGCGGCAAATATTTCGCGCCGAAGATCCCGCAGATGAGCACGCACAGTGCCGCCATAACGAAGATTTCGCCGCTGGCGACCGCAAAATGCACCAAGATGATGGCGATGAGCAAAAACAGCACCATAAAGATGTTTTGAATAAAATTTGAACCCGCGAGCACCCGCCCCATGCGCTCGTCGGCGGTAAAAAACTGAATTACGGCGTTGAGCGGCACGATGAAAATTCCGCCGCTAAATCCGAAGAAAAACGATGCCGTGCCGAGCCAAAATACCGAGTGCGCGTTGGCTAACACCATTAGCGCGAGCGCGAGCCCGAATGCGCCGAACGGCACGATACCGAGCTCGATATGTTTTTTGCAGTAGCTGCCCGCAAAGATCGAGCCTAGCGCGATTCCGATCGCACTAAGCGCCAAGATCACCTGGATCACCATTACGTTGTCGCTGCCGCTAAGAGCTTTGTAGTGAGCCGGGAAGGTCGCGATCACGAGCTGCGAGACCGCCCAAAACATCGAAAGTCCTAGCGTACAGAGCAGGACGTTTTTGTCTTTTAGCACAAAATTTAAATTTTGCCTTAGATAGCGAAGCTTAAGATAGTCATCTTTATTAAATTCCGCCTGCGGCTGCGCGGCGTCGAAGAATGGAATTTTATACGAGTAGTATGTTTCAAGCACGGAGCCCGCGACCAAAAGCACGCCGATGAACCAAACCGAGCTCATCAGCTCGCCCGCGTCGCTGCTGCGAGCTGCAAACAGCTCGAAAATCACCGAAAAAACAAGCGATGAAAGCAGAATCGCGATGATGGTAAGAGCCTGCACGAGGCCGTTTGCCGCGCCTAAATTTTTCGCGCCGACGATCTTTTTAATCAGGCCGTATTTGGCGGGCGAGTAGATCGCGCTTTGCGCCGCAAGTAGGATCGTCATAAAAAATGCGAAATAAAACCACCCGCACGCATAGCCGAGCGTAATGAGCGCGGTAAGCGCGACGCCGAGTTTCGCGCAGATCCGCGTAATGCGGGTACGCGAGAATTTATCGTTGAGATAGCCGCTGGCGCTAAAAAGAAATACATAAGGCAGCAAAATCAGCAAATTTACAAGCGATGTTAGAGCGATGAGAGCGCCCGAATCGGCGCTTTTAACAAGGACGTTTTGGATCGTGATCTTATGGCCCAGATCGACGCTTGCGTTGATAAACATAATCGCCAAAAACGGCAAAAATCCGTTGATTTTTAATAGAGATTTCACGGGCGCTCCTTTAAAAACGGGATTTTATCTCACGGAAGTTAATAGACGCAAATTTAAGGCGGCTTCGCTACAATTACGCAAAAATTAAAGGAAAAATATGAAAGTACGTATCACCAATCGCGACGTGGATAACCTCAATAAATTTATGCTGCTTTACAGCAAAAAGGCGCGCAAGCAGCGCCTCATCAGCACCTACGCCATACCATTTGAGTTTTTGCTCGTTGGCATCATCATCGACGGGCTTTTAAAGATGGCTCCGATTGCAAGCATAGCGTCGGTCATTTTGGGCGCGGCGTGGCTTATTTTTTATCCGAAATTTTACCGCCGCATGCTAAGAAAGCATCTGGCTTCCGCCAAGCTCGCGCAAGACTCAAACATAGAGATGGAATTTATCGCGGGCGAAGATGAAATTTCATTTTCGAAGGGCGAGCCGCGCGCAAGCGAGAAATTTGCCGCGCGCTCGCTAAATCGAATCGCTGCGGGCGGTGAGAATTTTTTCTTGGCGTTTGATCGCGGCTTTCATATCGTGCTTCCAAAAAACGCCGAAACGGACGCCGCGGTGCAGCATCTCGCGGATCTGCGCGGGCTACAGATCGAGCCCGTGGATCTGGATGTTAAAATTTAACTCAGGCGCAGCCTGCACCGCTAGCGTCGTCGGGGGATGGGTGGGGTTTTGGGGCGGGAAGGGGAGCGACCTCGCAATTCAAGCCCCCTTCCCGCCCCA
>NZ_CALJPG010000023.1 GCF_937980635.1 uncultured Campylobacter sp. | reverse complement strand
AAATTTTAAAATTTCATCCTCCGTCGTCTTAGCATCAATCTTGGAGTGTAGAATTAAAATTTTAAGGCTCGGCAAAATTTCAAGCAGCTTCTTTTTGGCGCTTTGCATCGTCGCGATGTGGTTGTGGACGTAAAAAATCTGCCCGCCGCGTCGCAGCTCGCGCGTGATCGCCTCTTTTATGATCTTTTCGTCCCACTGCTTGACGAAGGTGCGCACGTCGAGGCGGTCCTGCGGCGGGCTAAGCAGCGTGGAGTAGCTTTTAATCGAGCTTAGCGCCATATTTAGGCTGCGCGGTATCGGCGTCGCGGACATACTAAGCAGGTGCGAGGCGGCGCTTTTCTCTTTGAGCCGCTCCTTTTGCTTAACGCCGAATTTATGCTCCTCATCGATGATTATAAGCCCTAAATTTGCGGGATTTAAATTTAAAAGTGAGTGCGTGCCGACCACGACGATCGCCTCGCCACTTTGCAAGCGCTTTAGAATTTCGCTCTTTTGCCTCGCGCTACTGAAGCGATCGAGCTTGAAAACAGGAATTTCAAACTCCCTAAAGCGCTCGCTAAGCGTGGCGTAATGCTGCGAGCTAAGCAGCGTCGTAGGCACGAAAAACAGCACCGAATGCCCACTTCGGATGCAAGCAAAGATCGCATTCATCGCAACCTCGGTCTTTCCAAAGCCCACGTCGCCGCTAAGTAGGCGATCCATCACCTTGCCGCTTTGCAGATCCGCCAAAATCGCGCTCACCGCCTTTTGCTGATCGCTCGTGTAGCTAAAGCCGCTCGCGCTTAAAAATTTCGCATAATCCGCGCTTTCGTTTTTGATGACGAGCCCCCGCACCAGCTCGCGCTTGGCCGCCAGCGCGATGATCTTTGAAGCGATCGCAAAGAGCTTTTCGCGCACTCGCTCCTTGATTTTTGAAAAGCTCGCCCTGCCCAGATGATCCAAGCTCACCGCACCGCCGCTTGCTACGTAGCGATCGATTTTATTTAGATACTCGACCGGCAGCAGCAGTTTGTCGCCGCCCTCGTAGAGCAGGGATACGAACTCCTTACTGCGCCCCATCACCTCGATGAGCTCAAGCCCGTTAAATTTAGCGATACCGTGATCTTCGTGAACGACAAAATCGCCCACGTTTAGCTCATCCAGAGCTAGGCTCGATCTTCGCACGCGCTTTTTAGGTGCCGCTTTGTTTAGCGAAAGGATGATCCGCTCGGCGCTTATTAAATTTACGACGAAATCCTCGCGTAAAATTTCGATATTGCTAAATCCGCTAAGATCAAACGGTGCGAGCAGAGCGTCGTTTCGCGCGATCAGCGTGATAGTCTCGCTGCGGTGAAATTCAAAAAATTCCTGCGACGGCGTCACGGCGAGGTCTTTAAATTTACGCGCCGCGGGCAGTACCTCGATCGCGTCTAAAAAATCCAAATTGCGCTCAGAAAAAATTTCATCCTTTTTGATCTCATGCAGCAAGACGCAATCAAACGCGCTCACGTAATCGACGAAGCCCTCGATAAACCAAAACCCGAGCGAGCCCAGATCGCGCGCTAGCGCGTCGCTATCTGCGCGCGATATCTTTTCGCTCACGCTCTCAAACTCGTCCTCGCTTAAATTTGCCAAAAACGGCGCTATCTCTGCTTGCGCAAGTTCATCTTTTTCGCTTTTTTGCGTAGCGACGTCAAATCGCCTGATGCTCTCGACCGTCTCGCCGTCGAGTAGAATTCTAACCGCGCTTTCGCTTCCTACCGAAAAAATATCGATGATCTCGCCACGGAAGCTCACATCGCCCATGCTTTCGACGATGTCGCGCACGTCGTATCCAAGGCGCAAAATTTCCTCTTTCAGCTCGCTTAAGTTTAACTCATCACCAAATTTTATATTTAACGGGCGCAGATGGCTTGCGGCGGGGAGCTTATTTAGGATCGTGCGAACCGGCGAGATTAAAATTTTTTTGCCGCTTGCTTTGTAAAACGCGCTAAGAGCGGTGCTGATGCCCGCAAGCTCGCCCATATAGCTGCGAAGATCCTCGCCGAAGCTAGCTCTAAAATCGGGCAGGCAAAAGGCCGCGTATCCCATAAATTTTAGCACCTGTTCGCACGCCGCGGCCTCTTTATCGTCCTCGCAGATCAAAAGCTCTTTTTGGTTTTGCAAAAAGTATTCGTAAACCTCGGCTTGCATTATTTAAACCTTTCGATCTGGTGCTGCACGACGTTTGCGATCTCCTGCCACGAAACATTAGGTTCCAAGGTCGAGATATTTTTGAAATTCTGCGCGTTCCAGCTCATAAAATTTGCAGGATCAACACTTTGAGCCAAAAACCTAACTTCGTAATGCAGGTGCGGACCGGTGCTGTAGCCGGTGTTGCCGCTATAGCCGATGAGATCGCCCTTTTTAACCCAAGAGCCCGGCGTTACGACCACGGAGCTAAGGTGTCCGTAGCGGGTTTCAAAGCCGTAATTGTGCGATAGAATCACTAAAATTCCATATCCGCTGCCGCTACCGCCTGCAAACTGCACGAAGCCCTCTGCCGTCGCAAACACCGGAGTGCCCTCACTCGCTCGCAAGTCGATGCCGTGGTGCATCCTCATAACGCCGCTGATTGGATGAGTGCGCATCCCAAAAGAGCTAGTAACGCCGCGATACTGCATCGGAAGTCCGTTAGGCACAGCGCTAAGAATCGCGCTCGCCGTTTTTTCGCTAGCTGCAATGTGCGCGCCGGAGCCCTTTTTACGCTCCTTTTTCATCTCATTCATCGCAAGCATTACCTGGATATCACTATCCAGCCCGCCCCCATCGTCTTCGCGTCCGTCCAGCTTAGCAAGTACCTCCTCGTTTTTGCCCTCAAGTGCGATATTTTGCTCTTTAAGCGCGAGATTTTCGGCGTAGAGGGTTTTGTTTAGCTCCTTTAAATTTGAGCGGTCGCTAGCGAGTTTAAAGATCGCAAAAAACAAAACGAGCAGAAAAATTACGAAAAACGCGGATAAAATTTTAAGTTGAAATCTAAAATTTTCGCCAAAATACAGCGTCTTGGTGCCAAAGTGATCGCTTAGGGTAAGTTTAGTTTTAGCCACGGCGCGCCTCAAGCCATAAAATGAAATTTTCTACCAAATGAAACGAGCCGAAAACCAAATACTCCTCGTCCTCTCTAAGCTCGCCGCGAAATGGCGAATGCGGAATTTTAAGCGCGTCAAGCGCGCGGGTTATCGCCTCTGCTGCCATTTCGCGATCCGCAACCTCGTAGTTAAAGATCTCCACGCGCTCTACCACGGGCGCCAAAGTCCGCAGCACCGCGGCTACGTCTTTATCGGCAAAAGCGTTGTAAATCAGCACGATCTTTCTGCCCCCGTAGATTTCGGTAATTTCGCGGGCTACTTGCTGTGCCGCAAGCTCGTTGTGCCCGACATCCACGCGTAAATTTGGCGCCAAAACTTCCATCCTGCCGCGTAAATTTAGAGGCGGCAGCTGTGAAATTTCAAATTTCAAATTTAAAAATTTCATCGCGGCAAGCGCTAGGGCTAAATTTGAAATTTGAAATTTAGGCAGATTATTGTGCGCGTAAAACTCCGCGATCTGCGCTTGCTCGCTCTTGCTTAAAAGCTCTGCTGCAAACCTCAAATGAGTTCCTTTTTGCTCTGCGATTTGCTGCGCGATATGAAGCGGAACCTCGCTCATCTCATCGCTTAAAATCGCCTCCTTATCCATCGTAATGAGCTTGGTGTGGGCGATCTGCTCTAGATTTTGTCCTAGCATGCCCAAATGATCGGTGCCGATCGGTGTAAAAAGCGACAGCGTGCGCCCGAAGCTCGACGTAGCGTCAAACTCGCCGCCCATCCCAGCCTCGATCACGCAGTAATCGCAATCCCTAAAAAGCACTGCCGCCGCAAGCGTGAGATACTCGAAATATGACAGGCTATCTTTAAACTTCGTGGGCAAGCTCTCTTGCAAAAACTCATGCGCGAAATCAAGCTCCTCATCCGTAGCATCGCGCCCTAGCGAAATGGGAGGCGAGCTTTGAGTGGATTTGGAATTTGATCTTAGCTGAGATTTAAAATTTTGCATTTTTTCGGAATTTTGTCTTTCCGTAGAATTTGACGCCAAAGCAGAATTTTGCTCGTTTTTAAAATTTGAAGAGTCAGAATTTAACGCAAAAAGTGGGATTTGCGCGATGCGTCCGCCTAGATAGATGCGCTCATTGAGCCTAAAAATGTGCGGACTGGTGTAGTGCCCGACACTAAAGCCCGCTGCGGCGATCGCGTTAGCCAAAAATCGCCCGGTGCTGCCCTTGCCGTTTGTGCCGATGATCTGAATGACGTTTTTAAGCGGAATTTTATCTTTAATAGCGGCATATGCCCGCGGGAAGCGCTCATAGTCGATTTTTTTGTAATAAATCGGGCGATTTTGCAAAAATTCTTTAATGCTGCGCCCGCTCAAGTCTGAATCCCCTAATCGCAAGCGCCGAAATAAACTCGTCAAACGCCTGCGCGGAGGCATTTTCGATCGCCTTGTAGCGGTCCTTATCGCTAATGATCGAGCTCGTATCGTAGCTATTTTTGACTAGGCGGCTAACTTTAAAATCGTAATCGCCCACGCAATCCTTGCTGAAAACCTCGCCGTTTTTAAGCTTGGTGCTGAAATTTACGATGAGATTCGCACGATAGCTAGTGACGTAGCCGAACTGATCGTATGAAAGCTCGCTAAAGCTTAGGCTTTTTATGCTCGCTACTACGATCGTCTGCGCCGAGTTTTTATCCGAAAGGCTCATCCCTAGGCGCTGGACTATGCCCTGCCTGATCGCGTCTTTGATCGCGACGGTGTTTTGCGGATCTGTCTTGCTCATCATAACGTCCACAAATACGCTTCCGCTCATCGTCTCTTTTGCAATCCTTGAAACGGGCTTGTAGCCGCAGCCGATCAAAAAAATCAAACAAAAAACGGTTAAAGCTTTTCTCATCTTTGCCTACTTTATCACAAAATTTACGAGCTTGTTTTTGACGTAAATTTCTTTTACGACGCTCTTGCCCTCTAGCCATTTGGCACAGTTCTGCTTCGCAAGGCTTAAAATTTCGCCCTCGCTTAGGCTCGCGCCCACTTCGAACTCAGCACGCTTTTTGCCGTTAATCGTGACGGCAAGCTTGATCGTATCGCTTTCGAATACCTCTTCGCAAACTCGTAGCTCGCCGAAATTCCGCCTCTTAAACAGCCGCTCGCTAAGCTCGGCGCAGATGTGCGGCACGATAGGCTCGAGCAGGTTTAAAATCACGAAGTAGCCCTCGGTGAATACGTCTTTGTTACTCTGCGCGTTTAGCGCGTTTAGCGCCTCCATACACGCGGCTATTAGGGTATTAAAAGCAAAACTGCTCTCATAAACCTGCTGCGATTTCTTGAGCGCCTCGTAAACTTTGAGGCGGGCGTATTTTTCCTCTTTATTTAAAGCGGCGTGGTCGATCTGCGGAATTTTATCCGTAGCATAGGCGTTTTCGGCGCGATCGTAGAGGCGACCAAGAAATTTATACGCGCCCTCTACCGCGCTGTCGTTCCACTCAAGCTCTTTTTGAGGAGGCGCGGCAAAAAGTATAAAAAGTCTCGCCGTATCGGCGCCGTAGGTCTCGATGATATCATCGGGATCGACGGTATTGCCCTTGCTTTTACTCATCTTTGCGCCATCTTTTAGCACCATGCCCTGGGTTAGCAGCCGCTCAAACGGCTCACTATCGCGCAGATAGCCTATGTCGCGAAGAGCCTTTTGGAAAAACCTTGCATATAAAAGGTGCAAAATCGCGTGCTCGATGCCGCCGATATACTGATCGACGTTCATCCAGTAATTCACGCTTTGCTCGTCAAACGCCCGCTGCTGCCACGTCCGCTCGTCGCTTGCGTAGCGCGCGAAATACCACGAGCTTTCAAAAAATGTATCGAGCGTATCGGTCTCGCGTACCCCGTCGCCGCCGCATTTAGGGCATTTGCAAAACTTCCAGCTAGGATGCGTATCGAGTGGATTGCCTTTGCCCGTGATCTTAATATCCTGTGGAAGCTCTACGGGCAGATTTGAAATTTCCTCGCTTACCAGTCCGCATTTTGGGCAGTGGATCATCGGAATCGGTGCGCCCCAGTAGCGCTGGCGGCTCACTCCCCAATCGCGCAATTTAAAATTTACCACGCGGCGCCCGAGCTTTAACTCCTCAAATTTTGAGATGACGGCGCTTTTTGCCTTCTCGCTATCCATGCCGCTAAATTCCGCGGAATTTACCAAAACTCCGCTCTCCACGTAAGCTTTGCTAGCGTCGTAATCGCCGCTTTTTGGAGCGATGCTTTGAATGATCGGCAGGTTAAATTTCTTTGCAAACTCAAAGTCTCTTTCATCGTGCGCAGGCACAGCCATAACCGCGCCGCCGCCGTATTCTGCCAGGACGAAATTTGCGATCCAAACAGGGATCTTTTTGCCGCTTAGTGGATGAAGTACGCTGATTCCGAGGCTCACGCCGTCTTTATCACTTGCTTGGCGCTCGCGCGGGCTTTGATTTAAAATTTCTCTCACCTTCGCCGCAGCTTCGGCGTCAAGTAAATTATTATCCAAAAGTCTCTTTACGACCTCGTGCTCCGGCGCGACCGCCGCGTAGCTCATGCCGTAGATCGTATCGGGGCGCGTCGTAAAAACCTTAAAACCCTCGATGCCGCCAAGCTTGGCGCTACTTTGCTCGTCAAATTTAAAGCTAAATTCCAAACCCTCGCTGCGCCCGATCCAGTTTTCCTGCATCGTAAGCACCTGAGCGGGCCACTTGCCCTCAAGCTGTTTTAGGCAGTCCAAAAGCTCCTGCGCATAAGCGGTGATTTTTAGGTAGTAGCCAGGCATCTGCTTTTGCACGACCTCGTTGCCGCAGCGCCAACACCTGCCCTCCTCGACCTGCTCGTTGGCAAGCACCGTCTGATCGTGCTCGCACCAATTGACCACGGCGCTTTTTCTATAGATAAGCCCTTTTTCAAAAAGTTTGATGAAAAATTCCTGCTCCCAGCGCGTATAAAGCGGATCGGAGGTAGCAAGCATACGACGAGCCGAAAAGCTAAAGCCTAGGCGGTGCAGCTCCTTTTTCATATAATCGATATTTTCGTAAGTCCAAGTTTTAGGGTGAATGCCGTGTTTGATCGCTGCATTTTCTGCAGGCATGCCGAAGCTATCAAAGCCGATCGGCTGAAGCACGTTGTATCCGCGTAGTCTATAATAGCGGCTCAGCGCGTCGCCGATGCTGTAGTTTCGCACGTGCCCCATGTGGATGCGACCGCTTGGGTAGGGAAACATCGAAAGGATATATTTTTTAGGCAGGCTATAATCGTCCTTAGGCTCGAAAACTCCCTCTTCGTCCCAAATTTTCTGCCATTTAAGCTCAATACTTTTACTATCGTAAGGCATTCTGCGCTCCTAGAATTCGTCTTTAGTTTTTGCCGATTCGATCGCTATTAAAATTAGCGAGAAAAAGTTTGCAAGTAGCGCACCGATGGCAAGCGAGGTCACGATCGATAGATCTCCCGGCGCTACTACAATCAAAACGAACGCCGGTATGAGATGCAGATCCGCGACGAGCGAGCTTGCAAAAAGCTCAGCTGCTAGCATATTTCGCACGCCTACCTTCAAAAGCGTCGAGACCGCATTCACGCTGGTTGCTATGAAAAGTAAAATTTCATTCTTCTCATACAAAAACCCGCCTATCGTAGTCATACTCATCAGCGCAAAAAATATGTAAATTACCCTTCCCCAGTTCATCTTTTATCCTTACACCGTGCCTTTTTCATACATGGCTCGGTTTTTTTCTTTCTCTTTGATACGGCGCTGTTTTTCAGCTAAAAACGCGCGGTACTTTTCAACGTTAAATTTAAACAAAATCAGCATCGGAGCAGCTACAAATACGGAGCTGAAAGTTCCTGCTATGACACCTATTAGCATCACGAAGCTAAAGCCGTGGATCATCTCTCCGCCCCAAACGAATAAAATCACGATGACGATGAGAGTCGTAAGCGAAGTAAGCAGCGTGCGCGATAGCGTGTGAGAGATTGATTCATTTATAACCTCGTCAAGCTTAATCGATTTACTATCTTTTACACCCTCTCGAATTCTATCGAAAACAACGATGGTATCGTTTAGCGAGTAGCCCATTATAGTTAGCAGTGCGGCTAAAATTTCAAGGTTGAAATCTACGCCGGCTAAAATCATCGCACCTACGGCAACTACGACGTCGTGCAGATCCGATAGCACTGCGGCGACCGCAAATCTCCATTCAAACCGCAGGGTGATATAAACCAAAATGAGCGCAAACGACACACATACCGCTAAAATTCCGTTTGTGCGAAGCTCCTCGCCAACTTTAGGACCTACGATATCGACTTTGCGAATGTCAAAGTTTCCACTGCCTTGCAAAATTTTTTGCGCCGCTAAAGCAGGATTATCGCCCAGTTCGCTCGCAGCGCCTGAATATCTAATCGTGACCTCTTGATCGCTGCCGAATTCCGTAACGTTGATATTGCCTAAATTTGCCGCTTCGAAGCGCTTTCTGATCTCATCAAGCGGCGCTTTAGCGTCATATTTAACCTGAATGAGTGTACCACCGCTAAAATCGATGCCGTAGCTGACACCTTTAATGAAAAACAGCGCAATAGAGCCTATTATCAAAACTGCAGAAAGCGTAAAGGTAAAATATCTAAATTTCATAAAATCATAAATTTTGCCCTTATCGAACACTTGCATTTGCGCCTCCTCTTACTTTATAACCGAGCCAAAGCGCGGTATTTTTGCTCTTTTCCATCTTATCCATTACTAACTCAAACATTCCATGAGTGCCCAAAATCGCCGTTATCATCGACGCTACGATACCGATGCTCATCGTGACGGCAAAGCCCTTCACCGGACCCGTGCCGTAAGCATAAAGCGCAGCGGAAGTAATTAGCGTAGTGATATTTGAATCCACGATCGCGCTCATCGCGTTTTCATAGCCTTTATTTATACTTTGGCGGATTGAAACTCCCGTCCTTAGAACTTCTCTAACGCGCTCGTTAATGATGACGTTCGCATCTACCGCCATTCCGATAGTTAGTACGATTCCAGCCATTCCAGGAAGCGTTAACGTTGCACCAAAAAGCGCCATACAAGCGATTAGAAATAAAATATTTACTACAAGCGCGATGTCAGCAAAAAGCCCCGCTACGCCATAATATAAAATCATAAAGATTAAAATCGCAACCGCCGCAAGACTAAGCGCTGCCATACTTTTATCGATGCTATCCTGTCCTAGGCTAGGACCGATGCTGCGTGTCTCTGAGACTTTAACAGGAGCCAAAAGCGCACCGCTTCTAAGCGCAATCGCTACGTCATGCGCCTCCTCGACGCTAAATCCGCCGCTGATCTGACCGCTGCCGCCGCCGATACGCTCGTTTATGCGCGGCGCGGAGTAAACCTTGCCATCAAGCACGATAGCTAGACGCTTACCGACGTTTTTGCCAGTAAAATCGCCAAAAATTTGAGCACCTTGGGAATTCAGCGTAAAATTTATGATCGGCTGATTAGTGTGTTGATCGAAAGCGACCTTCGCATCAACTAGCATCGCGCCATCAAGCACCGGAATTTCGTTTATGAGATACTTGTAATTCGGATTTTTAACGTCCGGGTAGATCACGTCGCCGTAAGCTCTGGCATCCGCTGCGCTGATAGTCTGCGCGCGGTCTTGGCGCACATCGTCCACTGCCATAAGCTGCAAGTGAGCCGCTTTAGCGATCAGATCCTTGGCGCGTTGCTCATCCGCTGCACTTTTGACGCCCGGAAGCTCAACCAAAATATAGCTCTCGCCCTGCTTTGCTACCGTTGGCTCCGCAAGTCCGAATTGATCCAAGCGGTTGCGGATAGTTTCTACGGCCTGTTCGATCGCGTATTTTTTAGTCGCTTCGACCTCCTCAGGTGTTAGCGTGACTCGGTATTTTTCGCCCGATTTTTGAATGTCTAATCCGCTTGCGGCGCTATGCAAAATCGCATCAAATTTAGAGGCCTCGTCCGCGTCTAAAATTTCAAACTCGAACGAATCGCCTTCCAATTTTAGCCCGTCCATCAGCAGATCATCGCGCTTGGCGGCGTAATTGACGCTCGCAGCGATCGATTTGATCTTTGAAACGACCGCCTCGTCGCTTTGAACCTCAAGCAGCATGTGAAGCCCGCCTTGCAGATCTAGACCCAAGTTTATCTTGCTTCCCTTTTCGGTCTGAAAGATCGAAGGCGCGGCAAAAATCGCCGAAAAAATTACCGCAGCTAAAAAGATCAGCAGGCGATATGAAATTTTACTGCTCATCTAATTTTCTTGCTACGAATTGTTTATCCAGCTCAACCATGACCTCATCGTTAAGCTTAACTGTGATAAAATCATTGTTTGTTTTCACGACCGTGCATTTTATGCCACCGCTAGTTATGATCTTATCGCCTTTGCCGAGCGCATCGACCATCGCTTTATGATCCTTGGCCTGCTTTTGCTGCGGTCTGATAATCAAAAAATACATAATCGCAAAGATTACGACGATAGGCAGGATTGATGCAAAGAAATTTCCTTGTTCCATGTGTTTCCTTCATTAGAAATTTAAAAAGTAGCTATTTTACATTAAGTTACATAAATAAAGGCTTTGTTCTTGCCCTTGCGCTTTCAAATTTTATTTTCGTAGAAATTTTAAGCTCTAAATTTGACGGCTTGGCTGCTTTGGCGGCGGAATTTTTCTCGCCTCTAATTGCGATAGCAGCACTTTTTTATCTACTAAAAGCAAGCAAGGCGGAGTGGTTTTGGTGCGGATTTTTTATCGGCGCGCTGTGGATGCACTGGATCAGCTTCAGTCTGATCTATTTCGATCTTGCGTTTTTGATCCCGCTTGAAATTCTTGGAATTTGCCTCGTTTATGCCTTTATTTTTCGCATCTTTGCGATCTTTGACGCGCCGGTTTTGCGCGCCGTGTGCCTTTTGATTCTAAAATTTATCCATCCTTTCGGCTTTGACTGGCTAAATTTTGAACTACTGCTAAGCCATGGAATTTTCAGAGCCGATCTTAGCGCGCTGGCTCTGATTTTAGCGGGGCTTTGCGCGGTTTTGTATCTACATAGGCGCGGCGCCCGGGCTAAGCTTAATGCCACGATCTTTGCGGTATTTTTGATCTGCGCGCTGCAATTCAGCCAAAAAGAGCCCGAGCCGCTACCGATTAAAATTTTTCTCGCAAACACCGACATTTCGCAGCATGACATCTGGGCGAAGGATAAAATTTTATCCGCCGCGTTGGCAAATTTGGCTCGGATTGATGATGCGATCGCAGAGGGACAAGACGCGATAATACTGCCCGAAAGCGCCTTTGCGATGCCGCTAAATTTAGAAAACGTATTAGTTGAAGCCCTAAAGGAAAAATCGCGCGCAATTACTATCATAGCGGGCGCGGAAGCGTATGAGAACGGGAAATTTTACAACAGCGCCTATCTTTTTGCGAACGGGGAAATGAAGCGCTTCGATAAGCACATTTTAGTACCGTTTGGCGAAATGGTGCCACTGCCGGAATTTGCGCGAAATTTTATCAACCGCGTGCTGTTAGGCGGTGCGACCGATTTTTCCACAGCTAGCGGTTTTAGCGACTACGAGCTTGGCGGGCGAAGCGTAAGAAGCGCCGTTTGCTACGAGGCTACGCGCGCAGAGCTTTACGAGGGCTCGCCCAAATACGTCGTAGCGATCAGCAACAACGGCTGGTTCGTGCCGAGCTACGAGCCCTATTTGCAGCGCCTCATAATCCGCTACTACGCGAGCTTACACGGTACATTGATCTATCACGCCGTAAACGGCAGCGCTAGCGAGATAATCGCTCCGAAGAAGATCTGGATAAACCGCCTTAAAGATCATCTAAAATAGCCTAAAAAGTTATTTTTAAACGACTTTTGGGTAATATTTTAAAATTTTATTAGGAGCTAAATTTATGGCTAAATACAATCGCATACTCGTAAAATTTTCGGGTGAAGCGCTAGCGGGAGAGAACGGCTTTGGGATCGACAGCGAAATTTTAAAATTTATCGCTAAAGAGATCAAACAGCTCGTAGAGTGCGGCATTGAAGTAGGCATCGTAATCGGCGGCGGCAACATCATAAGAGGCGTAAGCGCCGCAGCTAGCGGTATCATCAAACGCACCAGCGGAGATCATATGGGTATGCTAGCGACCGTCATCAACGCAATCGCGATGAGAGAGGCGCTAGAATACGCAGGCATGGATGTGCGCGTGCAAAGCGCGATAAAGATGGAAGCGATCTGCGAGACCTTCATCATCGGCCGCGCTAAAAGGCACCTCGAAAAAGGTCGCGTCGTGATCTTTGCCGCGGGCACCGGAAATCCTTTCTTTACGACCGATACTGCGGGTACTCTCCGCGCGATCGAGATCGGAGCCGACGCTATCATAAAAGCCACCAAGGTAATGGGGATCTACGACAAGGATCCGCAAAAATTTAAAGACGCCAAATTGCTTTCCAAAGTCACTTACGATCAAGCCCTGCACGACAACATCAGGGTGATGGATGATACGGCTATCGCGCTTGCCAAAGATAATGCGCTCCCGATCATCGTATGCAATATGTTTAAGAGCGGAAATTTATACAAAATCGTCGATGGCGGAGATCTAAGCTCCTGCTCGATCGTAAAAAACTGAAATTTTAAATTTAAGGAGAATTGATGAGAACCGAACAAATAGTAGCCAAGGCCTTAAAAGTAACGGGCGGAGACCGATATAAGCTATCTTTGATGATAAGCAAACGCGCCGAGCAGCTAGCTGCGGGCGAACCGCCGCTGATAGAGAACGTAGATACTCGCAGGATGAAATTTGCCGATATAGCAATCTTGGAACTAGCCGAAGGTAAGATCGCATTAGATGGAATCGTTGACAAGGATTAATGATAACTTCCTAGAAAGTCTCATCGACGATGTCGTCGATACCAAAGACATTCAAAGCGCCAAGCAGCTGCTTTATAATCTAAAAGAGCCCACTCCGTTACTGGTGGATGCTATAAATTTATGCATCGCTCAGCACGACGGGCAGTTTCGCAAAAGCGGCGAGCCGTATGCGATCCATCCGATTTTGGTAGCTTGCTTCGTATCTTTTATGGGTGGAGACGACGCGATGGTGATATCTGCGCTACTACACGACGTAGTAGAGGATACAGATTACAGCATCGAGCAGGTTAGACAAAGATTCGGCGACGAAGTAGCCAAAATCGTAGAAGGGCTTACTAAAATCGTCAACATCAGGGAGGATAAATTAGCCCCATCCGGCGATAGTAACGCCAAGCTTCGCACCACCGCACTTACCTTCCGCAGGATGCTGATGATCTCCATTAACGATCAGCGCGTTTTGGTAGTCAAGCTCTGCGACAGGCTACACAATATGCTAACCCTAGACGCACTTCGCCCAGATAAACAAAAACGTATCGGCGAGGAGACGCTTTTGGTTTACGCGCCGATCGCGCACAGGCTTGGAATTTCATCAATCAAAAACGTGCTTGAAGATCTTAGCTTCAAATACGTCATGCCTAAAGAGTATTCGGCGATCGCCGATTACGTCGAGGAGCATAAGCAGCAACTTCAGATGAGCTTGAGCAAATTTAGCGAAAAGATCAAGGAGTATATGCTTTCAAACGGCTTTAGTGAGGGAAGCTTTGAGATCCAAAAGCGGATGAAACACTACTACTCGATCTTTTTAAAGATGCAACGCAAAGGAATTTCGATCGAGGAGGTGCTTGATCTTTTAGCTATACGCATCATCGTGCAAAAGCCGATGGATTGCTACTTGGCTCTTGGCATCATCCATACTAAATTTAATCCGCTCATATCGCGCTTTAAGGATTATATCGCGCTTCCGAAGCAAAACGGATATCAGACGATCCATACGACCGTTTTTAACGAAAGTATGATCGTAGAGGTACAGATCCGCACCTTCGATATGCATAACACCGCAGAATTCGGCGTCGCCGCACACTGGAAGTATAAATATAGCGGCTCGATCAATCCGAAGCTTGATTGGCTAAACGACATCGGCATGCAGGAAGAGGACGACGCCAACGCCGAGGATCTTTACGAATATGCTAAAGACAGCCTCTACGTAGAAGATATCGCCGTGTACTCGCCGAAAGGCGGAATTTTTACATTGCCGCGCGGTGCTACGGCGCTTGATTACGCCTACGAGATACACTCTCAAGTGGGCTTAAAAGCAACCGAGGCCTTTATAAATCGCGTCAAAGTGCCGCTTCTTACGGAGCTTAAAAACGGAGATATCGTTCATATCATCACCGGAAGCGAGCCACACTACCGCTGCAGCTGGCTAAGCTCGGTCAAAACGGGCAAGGCGCGCGCGACGATAAAGGCATTTTGCAAGCAAAAGATCAGAGATATAAATTTTGAAGTAGCGATTAAAATTTTATGCGCGATCTTTACGACGAGCAAGGAGAGCATTCTAAGCTGGCTTGAAAAAGAAAATTTAAGCAAAAAGATCGGCAAAGCTGCCTACGACTCGGTATTTTTAAAAGACGTCGTAAACGCGCTGAAAAAATACCCGCTCAAAGAGAAATTTTTCAATATGAAATTTCGCAGCAAGTATGAGATCGAGAAGCAAAAATTTGACAACATCGTGGTGTATTCAAATTTTAAAATCGACGAGGTCGAGTTTGATTACTGCTGCAACCCAAAGCGCGGTGACGACATCATCGGCTTTCGCAACGGACACGGCGTGACGGTGCATCATAAGCTGTGCGAACGCGCAAGCGAGCTAATCAAAACCGATGAGATGATCTTCGTAAAATGGACGCGCAATGCGCCGCACCGCTACAAGATCATATTAAATTTAGAAAACAAGCGCGGCTCGCTGGCGACGTTTTTGAACTATTTAGTCAAGCTCGAGGTCGATCTAGTGTCGATAAGCCTCAACGAAAATAGCGAAACGACGTCGGATTATTTTGAGATCATCATCGAGCTGAACGAAAATTTAGACTCCACGGAGATTAAAGACAAACTCAAAAACCGCTTTAAAATCGTGGATTTCGTATCACTTACGGACGTATATAAAAACTAAATAAGGGAGAGCAAATGGCTGACATTCAAGGCATTATGGAAAATTTCAAGCGCGGCGTCGCGGAGATCATCGGCGAAGAGCAGATCGAGGCGCTGATTAGGCGCTATTACGACAGCGGCGAAGTCTTTTACGTCAAAATCGGCATGGATCCCACTGCTGCAGATCTGCACCTAGGACACGCCGTCGTTCTAAATAAACTTGCATTTTTACAAAACCACGGCGCGATCGTGCAGTTTCTAATCGGCGATTTTACCGCTCAAATCGGCGATCCTACGGGCAAGAGCGAGACGCGTAAAAAGCTAGCGCGCGAAGTCGTGCTTCAAAACGCCAAAACCTACGAGCAGCAGGTCTTTAAAATTTTAAATCCCGCCAAAACCAAGGTGATGTTTAACTCCGAATGGACCAACCGCCTGGGTGCTAGCGGTATGATCGAGCTATCAAGCACTTTTAATGTTGCCAGGATGCTCGAGCGCGACGACTTCGAGAAGCGCTACAAGGCCGAGCAGCCGATCAGCATCAGCGAGTTTATGTATCCGCTGCTGCAAGGATACGACAGCGTTTGCATGAAATGCGATATAGAATTCGGCGGCACCGATCAGAAATTTAATCTTTTAATGGGTCGCCAGCTGCAAAGAATTTATGATGTCGGCAAAGAACAAAGTGTCGTGATGATGCCGCTTTTGGTAGGTACCGACGGCGCGAATAAGATGAGCAAGAGCTTAGGCAACTACATCGGCGTAACCGATACGCCTCATGATATGTACGGCAAGGTGATGAGTATCAGCGATGCGTTAATGTGGGATTGGTATAATCTACTAAGCCAAAAAAGCAGCGAAGATATTGAGCTAATAAAAGGCTTTGTGGCGGATGGCTCGATCCATCCTAAGGCGGTTAAAGAGGAGCTTGCCTCCGAGATCGTCACGCAATTTTATGACGAAAACACCGCCTTTGAGGCTAAGCAGGAATTTGACCGCGTCCACGGCGCCGGCGAGCTTCCTAGCGAGATCAAGGAATATCACGTAAGCTCGCCTGCATGGATCGTAAAGGCGCTCATCAGCTGCAAGCTCGCGGTATCCAGCTCGGATGCGCGCAGATTGATAAAATCAAACGCCGTCAGCATCGATCAAAATAAAATTTTAGATGAGCAGCTTCAGCTTAGCTCGGGCGAATATACACTCCAAGTAGGAAAGAAAAAATTCGCTAAATTAAAGGTGGATTAATGAGTATAAAAATAGGCAAACACGAGATTGCACACCCGATAATTCAAGGCGGCATGGGACTTGGTATCAGCTGGGACAAGCTAGCCGGCAATGTCAGCCTAAACGGCTGTCTAGGCGTCATTAGCTCGGTCGGCACCGGCTACTACGAAAATCTTAAATTTGCCAAAAAATCGCTCGATGGCAGACCATATCAAAGCGAGAATTTTTATAGCAAAGAGGCGCTTTTTGCCATCGTGCAAAACGCCCGTAAAATTTGCGGCGATGCGCCTTTGGGGATGAACGTAATGTGCGCGGCGAACGACTACGAGCGCATCGTGCGCGACACGTGCGAAGCAGGTATCGACATCATCATAAGCGGCGCGGGCCTTCCTACCAATCTGCCGGAATTTACGGCAGATTTCCCGGACGTCGCGCTCGTGCCCATCGTCTCCTCCGCCAAGGCTCTTAAGATCATCGCCAAGCGCTGGAAGCAGCGCTATAACCGCATTCCGGATGCCGTAGTGCTGGAGGGTCCTCTTAGCGGCGGGCATCAGGGTTTTACCTACGAGCAGTGCGGCGATCCGGCGTTTGCGCTGGATAATCTAATCCCGCAAGTAAAAGCGGAAATTGCGCAATGGGGCAGCTTCCCGCTATTTGTCGCAGGCGGAATTTGGGATAAAACCGACATCGATCGCGTGAAGTCTTTGGGCGCGGATGGCGTGCAGATGGGTACGCGCTTCATCGGCACCTTTGAATGCGACGCCGCGGAGGAATTTAAGCAGGCGCTTCTTAACGCCAAAAAAGAAGATATCGAGCTTCTAAAATCGCCCGTAGGCTATCCCGCGCGCGGAATTCATACTAATTTGCAAGATATGATCGCCGCGGGCAGCGCGCCTAAGATCCGCTGTATCAGCAACTGCGTAAGCCCCTGCGAGCGCGGCAAAGGCGCTAACGCCGTAGGATACTGCATCGCCGACCGCCTAAGCGACGCGTATCTGGGCAAAACGCAAAGCGGTCTGTTTTTTACCGGCGCAAACGGATGGCGATTAAACGAGATAATATCCGTGAAGGAATTGATAGAAAAACTTGTAAATGGCGAAGATAGTTAAAATTTTTCTAATCGCAGCTTTTAGCTGCGTATTGGCGTTTGGAGCTTCCAGCGAGGCGTTTTTTGCGAAATTCGACAAGGATTTCATCGTAGCGACGCCAAATTACAAGCGCTCGCTGCACAAGGAGCTAAAATCGCTCTACCAAAGCGCGTCCGATAAAGAGGTCCGCATCAAAGCGCTAAAGAGATTGGTTTATAGCTCGAAAAATTTAGGACTTGATTCCTCGCCTTATGAATCTGCACTAGCCAAATTACAAGGCAAAGCAAGCGATAGCAGCACGAATTCTAAAAAGCTCAAAGATGAAAATGCAAAAAATTCAAAAAGTTCGGACGAGAAAAATGCTTCAAATTTAGCGCATAACCCCAAAGCCTCCGCCTCTAAAAATTCTAAGAATTCAAAAAATTCCACTTCCAAAAATCTCAAAAAGGCGCGCGCGCCAGAAGAAGCCGATCTAAGCTCGCTATCTAGTGAGGATTTGGAATTCTTACGCTCCACTAGGCCCCGCGGCGCGGACGACGCAAAAAATTCAACAGACGATGCGCATAGTAGCGACTCAAGCGAAAATCTCGCAGAAGCCGATGACTCCTTACAAGCGCAGAATTCCGCGGATAGCGCTGCGACCGAACGATTAGATTCTGAGCTTCGCAAAAGCAGTATAAAAAAATCCGCCCCCGATGCCAAACTCGCTTTAGCATCGCTGCGCGGCGATAAAAACGAGATCGTGCTTGAGTTTAACCGCGATCTAAAGCGCGGCGATTATAAAGATTTTACGATCGCAAGTAGCGATAATTTTCGCTTCGTGATTGATTTTAGCGCGCGGCAAAAGTCGCAAAAAACGCGGCTTAAAGATAGCTTTGTTAGCGATGTACGCGTCTCGCAATACAACGACAAGACCGTGCGCGTCGTGCTTAGTGATCCGAAAGAATTCAACGCAAACGTAGAAATTAATGACAATATGATGATTTTAAGTACGGCTGAAGGCTTAAAAGCCGCAAAATCCGCGCGCACAGAAAAAAACAAGGATCAAAAATCAGGGCGCAAGCGCGGACGCGAGCAAGATAGCGAGCCGCAAATCAGCACGATAGATGAATCTCAAGGCGCCAAATCGGTCTCCGTGGCCGCCGGTAAAATTTACAAATCCACTAAGGGCAAACTCATCGTAATCGATCCGGGCCACGGCGGTAGCGATTCGGGTGCGGTCGGAAACGGGCTGAAGGAAAAAAACGTCGTGCTGGCCACATCCAAAAAGCTCGGCGCGCTGCTTACCAAGCGCGGATACAAGGTGCTTTATACGCGCAGCACCGACGTGTTTATAAATTTAAGGTCGCGTACCGCTTTCGCCGCTAAAAAAAACGCCGATATGTTTATCTCTATCCACGCAAATGCCGCTCCTAACGCTAGCTCAGCACTTAAAATGAGCGGCGTGGAAACCTTTTTCTTAAGCCCGGCTAGAAGCGAGCGCAGTAAAAACGCCGCCGCGCTCGAAAACAGGGGCGATTTGGAGGATATGAACACCTTCTCGAAGCAGACCTTCCTAAATTTCTTAAACCGCGAGAAGATAATCTCCTCAAACAAGCTTGCCATCGACATTCAAAGCTATATGCTAAGCTCGGTCAAAAAGAGCTTCTCAAGCAGAGATGGGGGCGTACGCGAGGCGCCATTTTGGGTGCTGGTGGGCGCTACGATGCCCGCGGTGCTCGTGGAGATGGGCTACATCACGCACCCACAGGAAGGTAAAAATTTAGGCAAAAGCGCCTATCAAGATCGCATTGCCCAAGGCATCGCAAACGGCGTGGACGCATACTTTCAGAAAAACAAGTGATGAAATTTTACGCGCCACGTATTTTGCGAGCTAGATGAAATTTTATTTCGGCGCGAGATTTGCTCTGCGGATATAAGTTTGGTGATCGGCACAGATCTTGCGATAAACACAGCGCGAAGGCGGTAAATTTAAAATTTTAGAGCCCCCGCGCTAAATTTAAAGCAAAACGTGCGGCGCTGCGCGCAAAATTCTGCCCGCATGCCAAATATTTACTACGGGCAGGTAAATTTTGCGGAGCGTCTTGCGGCATATGCGAGCTGGGAACGCATACGGCTTAGACACGGAATTTTTAGCGCGGCTCGGCATAGAATTTTAAAGCACGTACTTGACGCTGCTCTACACGACAGAGTGCGACTGGCGGCAAAATTTACCGACAGAATCGCATTTAAACCGCGCGAAAATAGCGATTTTGTCGCACTAATGCGAGCCGCGTTTCAAACCGCGTCCGCGCAATTAGGATTGCGCTTTAAGTCATGAGTATGTGTATCGCTCTAGCCGCGCTTAAAACAGCACGGTCGCGCCCTAAAATTTTGCGCTATGTCCGCAGGGCGCGATATTTGCATAATGCTGCAGACATGGCAGTTGCAACGCGCCGATACTTGCGCTCTATGCGCATAAAAGGCGCAGCTGAATCGTAAATTTAAAGATAAAATTTAAAAGGTCTGAAATGAAAAAAATCGTATTTTTGATCCTGCTTTTCGCAGCCGTCGCGCTCGCACTCTACATCACTTCGCGCGTAAATCCAAATCTTTTCGCCGAAATCAAAATCCTAGGCGCGTTGCTAAACGCCACGATCTTCGGCGTCGCGCTCATCGCCTTGGCGATCGGCGAAAAGGATGTAGTGCGCTTTCCGTTTCTTACTGCCTCGCTACTGGCGCTGCTTTCGGGGCTGGTAGAGGGCATGCTACTCTTCGAAAACCGCTACTACATCGCGATCACGGCGGTGGCGTTCGTCGCTTTCGTCTTTTATCTGCAGATCAGGCACAAAAGATTTTCAAATAAAGCTTATAAAAATTCTGCGGACAAAGGCTCTAAAAATTTAGATGAGGGCGCAAATTTAAAAGACGCAGATTTCGGCAGCGCAAAAGAGGCGCGGGAGCCGCAAAATAAAAGCGCCGCGACGGATGAAATTTTAAACTTTAAAAGCGGCGGCGAAATTTCAAATTCTCAAAGCAAGGATGAAATTTTAAACTCTAGTGGCTACCTTGGTGAAAATTTCGCGAGCGGCGCGGATGAAAATTCTGCGCATCGCGCCGATGAAAATTCCGACGAAAATTTTAAAATTTCAAACGGCAGCGCGGGCGAAGGCAGCGCGGGCGAAAATTCCGCGCGAAATTTCAATCAAGGCGCTGAAAATTCCGCACCCGACGCAAGGCGCGATAGATGATCAGATCCGCGCTGATCGCGCTTGCGGTGATATTTTTACTGCTTTTAAATTTAGCCAATCTTTTCGGCATGATAGGCATAAGCGGGCCGGTGCCTGCGATGATCTGGTTTGCGATCAGCTTCTGCGGGGTTTTTTACCTATACAAATTTTGCGGTGCAAAGCCCGTCGCGGCGCGGATCGGGATCTTTGCCGTAGCCTTCGTGGGCGGATTTTTCACAAGCGTTTTGTATTACAGATTTTTTAATTCGCAAACTTTGGAATTTGCCTTTACATACGCCTTTTTCGCGGTGGTCTTTACGCTCGGTATCGGCGCGATTTTGTAGCGAGCTAAAATTTAGTGCCCCTGCTTCAAATTTCACCGCCAACTTAAAAACAAGTCTCGCGCGATTTTGTAGAATTTCAAAATTTACCCGCGCGAGCGCCAAATTTACATCCTGATCTTGTAGGTCTTGTAGTTATCCTTCATCCTAAACGTCAGTAAATTTTGTAAAATTCCAAAGAGGATCATAAAGGTGATGAAGCTGCTGCCGCCGTAGCTGAAAAACGGCAGCGGCACGCCCACGACGGGCGCGAAACCCACTACCATCGAGATATTGACGCCCGCGTAGATGAAGATGAGCGAGGCGAGCGCGCTCGTAAAGACCCGTATCAGATAGTCGCTTTTAAAATCGTAGTTCAGGCTCAGCAGATGCAGTATCAGCAGCGCATACAGCGCGATCAGCGCGGCAGCCCCCACGAAGCCGAAGCGCTCTATCGTATAAGCGAAGATAAAATCGCTCGTCGCAATCGGCAAGAATTTAAAGTGCGTCTGCGTCGCTTCATCCTTATCCTTGCCGTAGATGCCGCCGTTTCCGATAGCGATGATCGCCTGCTTGACCTGGTAATTGGGCTCCTCGCTGATAAAATCGGCGATGCGCTTTTTTTGATAATCGTGCATGTTTTCGTACAAAATCGGCGAGCTGGCCACAAAAGCGATTATGAGCGTGAGCCAAATTTTTTTATCCACGCCGATGATGAAAAGGATCGCAAATCCCGTCAAAAAAAGTATCGCGGCGGTGCCTAGATCAGGCTCTTTCGCGATCAGAACGAAAGGCAGAAGTATGTAAAAGCTAAGGCGCAAAAAATCCTTCAGCCCGTAGCCGTTTTTCGGCGGCGGATTTTTGTGTATCAGATACATCAGCATCAGGATAAACGCGGGCTTCATCACCTCGCTGGGTTGCAGCGTAAAATGCACGAAAGGAATCTCCAGCCAGCGCCTCGCTCCTAGCTTGCTAACGCCGAAAAAATCGACGCTGAGCAGCAATATGATATTGATCCAATAAAATATCGGGATCAAATATAAAAATTTGCGTATCGGAAAGAGAAAAAATAGAGTAAAAACGGCAAATCCGACGCCGAAATATACTACCTGTTTCGAGGATAGTACGTCGTTTGCCTCGTTTATTAAAACGTATGAGAAAACCACTATCGGCACGATTAAAAAAGGTTGAATGAAATCAAAATATGCTAAAATCTTTTTGTCAATTTTAAACAACGCTTAATCCTATTAAAATTTTGACGTAAGAATAGCCAAAAAAGGTATAAATTTGGATAATCTAATAGCACAATGCAGCGAAAGGCTTGATGTTTTTTTAAGCTCGCAGCTTGGAATTTCGCGCAATCAAATATCAAGCCTAATCAAATCCGCAGCGGTCAAAGTGGGCGGAGCCGTGCAGACTAAGCCCGGCTACAAGCTATCCGCGGGCGAGCTCGTGCACATCGACTACCCCGCGCCCGCGCCGCAGCAAACAAGCACGGAGAGGCTAAACTTCGACGTCGAAATTTTATACGAGGATGATGATCTGCTAGTGGTAAATAAGCCCGCGGGCCTTACCGTTCACCCCGCCGCAAGCGTCAAAGAGCCCACGCTCGTGGACTGGCTCAAGTCTCGCGGCTATCTGCTCTCTAGCCTCGGCGGCGAGCTTCGCGCGGGCATCGTGCACCGCCTGGATAAGCTCACTAGCGGCGCCCTGCTCGTCGCCAAAAACAACGCCGCGCACGCCGCGCTCTCGGCGCAGCTAAGCGATAAGAGCATGGGGCGTATATACCTCGCGCTCATCGACCTGCCGCTGAAAGAGCCCTGCGTGATCGAGCGACCGATCTCTCGCAACCCCGCAAACCGTCTAAAAATGGGGATAGTGCCCGGCGGACGTAGCGCAAAGAGCGCGTTTTATGAAATTTTAAGCGGAGCGGAACTAACGGAACTTCAAAACTCCGCCGAGAGGTGCGATAAAATTTTAAGTACGAGCGCGGGCGATGGTATAGCTGCGGGCAAAAGTGCAGGAGCGGATAAAATTTCAGCCGCCGATAAAATTTCGGCTACGAATGCAAGCGCAAGTAGAATTTCGACTGAAGAGAAAATTTTGGGCGACGCTGCGGATGAAATTTTAACTGGTAATGCGGATAAAATTTCGGCTAAGGACAAAATTTCAGACGCGACTACAGGCGCGGACAACGCGGATGAAATTTCAAATAATTGCATGCGGAGCGCGGATAAAATTTCAATCCAAAGCGCAGATAAAATTCCAAGCAGCCGCGCGGATAGCGCAGATAAAATTTTAACCGCCAAAATGAGCGCGGATCAAACCAGAGCCGCCCGTCTCGCCGAGAATAAGGCTTTAAATTTTAAAAATCCCGCTCAAAACTATAAGCTGCCGCCGCTAAGTCTAAAGAGCTTTAATCTCGTCGCGGCGAAGCTCTTCACGGGTCGCACGCATCAGATCCGCGTGCATTTAAGCTCGATAAATCGGCACATTTTGGGCGATCATTTATACGGATTTAAGAGCGAAAACGCTAAAATTAGCAGGATTTTGCTCCATGCCTATTTGCTCTATTTCATCCATCCGCGAAGCGGCAAAGAGGTGAAAATATGCGCGGGCTTGCCGAGCGAATTTCTAAATTTTACGACAAATCAAAAGGTAAAGGATGAAATTTATGAAAAAATTTTACCGACTAACATTGAGCGCTACTTTAGCGATACTAGCGGCTGGCTGCGCTACGTCTAGCGCGCCTAGCGCAAGCGACGAGAGCCTGCCGCGCGTAGAGGGCATTAGGACGATTACAAGCGACGATGAGATCGGACTTGAGTGGCCTAGATACGACAGCAATACCGCTGTATTGGGCTTTGTCGTTTATCGCGCGCCCGCAAATGGCGGCGAAGCCAAAAAGATCGCTACCATCGCAGATCCATACTCCACCCACTACGTAGATACGAGGCTGCAGCCGGGCACTTCGTATAAATACACGGTGCGCACATACGGCGCCAAGGGCGTTTCGGCTCCTTCTCCGGTCGCTATCGCAAGCACAGCAAAAATGCTAGAGTCCGTGCCGTTTGCACAGGCGATCTACGGGCTTCCGGGCCGCGTTAAGATCATCTGGCGTCCGCATCCAGATCTTCGAGTAAGCTCTTATCTAATCGAGCGCCGTCCTAAGGGAGGCGAGTCATGGAGCACGATTAAAGAGGTTCGCGGCAGACTTAGCGCCGAATATATCGACAATATCGATTACGGCGAAGGATACGAATACCGCATCACCGTCAAAACCGAAAACGGAGAGCTGTCCAAGCCTAGTGCAGTCATTACCGCAGCGCAGGCAGAATAAAGTTTGCCGAATTTCATAACCCAAAGCGTGAGCCTGCCGACGCTACCAGCTAGATTCGGCGAGGTCGAATTTTTAGAGACGGCGCACGGCAGAAATTTAACGCTTCTGCGAACCAAGAGCTTTGATAGCGAGTTTTTTATCACCCTAAAGCCCAGCGACGGCAAAGTGATAGTAAAGGGCGAAAAGATCACCAAGCCCGCTAAGATCGGTCATCTGCAGCGAGCGCTCGAAATTTTTAAAGAGTGCTTCTGCGGACGGATCATCTCGCAGGCGTTTGCTTACAAAGACAGCTCGCTTACCGAAAAAACGCCGCTGATTTTGGACGAGAATGAAATTTTATCCCTAGTAAAAAGCTCTAAATTTAATAAAATTTTCATCGAGATCGGCTTCGGCTCGGGCAGACACCTGCTTCATCAAGCACGCTCAAATCAAGACGCGCTGCTAATCGGCATCGAAATTTACAAGCCCGCGATCGAACAGGTCGCAAAGCTAGCGATCCGCGAGGGACTGCAAAACATCGCTCTCATAGCCACCGACGCGCGGGTTTTACTGAGCCTGCTGCCCGCGGGCTGCCTGCAGCGCGTATTTTTACACTTCCCAGTGCCGTGGGACGACGCGCCGCACCGACGCGTCATAAGCGACGAGTTCGCCTCGCAGATCGCACGCACGCTCGGGCGCAGCGGCCGCTTCGAGCTTCGCACCGACAGCGAGGAGTACTTCCTCTACGCGATGCAAAAGCTCTCGCCTTACGTTCGGCGCAAAGCGGGCGAAATTTCGCATTTTAAAAACCGCGACGCCGCCGTAGCGAGCAAATACGAGGATAGATGGCGCAAAATGGACAAAGACATCTACGATCTGATCTATGAGAATAAAACCGCGGGCCAGGGCGAGCCGCAGCGGTTTGAGATGGAATTTTTAAAATTTAACGCGGCGGCAATCGCGCGAAATTTTAAAAATTTCACCTTCAAAGGCGAGGATTTTTTCGTGCATTTTGAGGAAATTTTTTACTTTGACGCGCAGAAAAGCTTGGAGGCGAGCAGCGCTTGCGCGGCAGGCGGAGCGAATTTAAGCAGCGCGGGCGAAGTTATAAAAGACGAAGCTATAAATTTAGACGCGACACGCGGCGGAAATTTAACCGAGCGTGCGAGCATGGATGAAATTTCGTCAGGCGGCGGCAAAATTTCAGCTACGACAGCGGGCGATAAAATTTCAGCTTGCGAGAACGCTACGCAAATTCTAAAAAAAGCAAGCGGCGTAAATTTAACAGACGGCGGTGCAGTGAGTGCTAGAAATACAACGAACGCAAGCGTCTTACTTTGCAAAAATGAATTGCAAGCCGAACTAAAAAACGAGCTAAACCACGCTGCTGAACCGCAAGCAGAATTACAAAACAAGTCAAACTCTATCAAGTCGCAATTCGGGTACCGAAGCGAGCTAAGCCATGACGAGTTGCAAGCCGAACACCAAGACAAATTAAATCGTGCCGAGCAGCAAGATAAACGGCAAAGCAAGCCGTGCGCCGCCGAGCCGCAAGATGTGCTAATCCTGCTTTCGCTAGGTGCATTCGACTTTCCGCAGCAGTGTTTCATCCGCGCAAATGCAAGCGGTACGCGCTACTTCATCCGCCGCCCGCTTCCTACGCGCGAAAACCACGCGGCACATCAAAAAATTTCGGAGATATTTTCACAATGGCAGAGATAACGGACGATTACAACATCATCACCGCAGCGGGCCTCACGCTAGGCTACGAAAAGGCGGGCGCAGTCATCCAAGACGCGAGTTTCGGCATCGGCGCGAAGGACTTCGTCATCATCACGGGCAAGAGCGGCAGCGGCAAATCCACGCTGCTTAAGTCCTTCTACGGCGGCATCGACATCATCGGCGGCGAGCTAAACGTCTGCCTGTGCGATCTAAAGGGCATCACAAACTCCGATCTGCGCACCCTGCGCCAGCGCATCGGCATTATCTTTCAAAACTACCGCCTGATCAACGAATGGACGATCGAGCGCAACATAATGCTTCCGTTAATGATAATGGGCTACAATCAGCAGGTCTGCCAAGACCAAGCCAAAAAGCTACTACGCCACGTCGAGCTCGGGCATAAGATGGGTAAGTATCCGCTCGAGCTTAGCGGCGGCGAGCAGCAGCGCGTGGCTTTGGCGCGCGCGATGGCGCATAATCCGCGCCTGCTGCTGTGCGACGAGCCTACGGGAAATTTGGACGACTACTCCAGCGCCATTATTTGGAATTTGTTGCGCTCGGCGTGCGAGTCGTGGAACGCCTGCGTCGTCATCGTGACGCACAAAATGCCCGCCACGCTTCGTTTTAGGCACCGACATTTTGAGATTAAGGACGCTAAAGTAAATGAAATCGATTAAAACTCATTTCGGCGTGATCTTTTCGCTCGTCGCGCTGCTTTTTTCGGTGCAGTTTGGAATTTTTATGAGCAACCTAACCAAAAGCTACGAGCGCTCAATCCAAAACGAATACAACATCGTGCTAGTCTCCAAAACCTCGCTCAGCCTGCAAGACGCGCAAAAAGCGGTGCCGAAGATCAGCTCGATTAGCGAAATTTCCACAGCGGGCATAACCGAGCGGCTGAAGGGTAAAATTTCACAAAACGCCTTTGCCGAGCTTAGCAAAAATTTGCCTAAATTTTATAGCGTCAAGCTCGAGAGCTTCCCCGACGCCGCACAGCTTGCAAAAATCGAGCAGGATCTAAAATCGATCGGCTCGCTTACGCGGGTTGAAATTTTTAAAAAGACCCACGATGAAATTTTTAAAATTTTACTGCTTATCAAAAGCCTCGTTTACGGCTTTGCATTTCTGATCGTGCTTTTAGGCGTAATGCTAATCCACCGCCAGATGCGTATTTGGGTTTACGAACACAAAGAGCGCATCGAGATCATGGAGCTTTTCGGCGCGTCGTTTCTCATAAAAAGCGGCAAGCTCTACCGAATGGCGATAATAGACTCCTTCATCGCCACGCTGATCGTGACCTGCTTTTACATAGCGCTTCCTTCTTGGGAGGTGTTTTCGACCACGCTTAAGGGTATCGGCGATCTACGCACCGCCATAGTGCTGCCTTACGACGCGTTGATCCTTTTGGGCGTGGCTTTAGCGCTATCTATCATCGCAGTAAGTTTTATGATGCTACAAATCGGAAATAAACGAGCATGAAAAGAGCTTTTTTAGCGCCGCTTCTTGCGCTGGGGCTTGCCGCAGCTCTTACTTATGCCGCGCCCGCAAAGGGACAAAGCACGAAAGATAAGATCGCCAAAGCGGGTCAAGAGCTCAAAAGCTCGCAAAAGGAGGGGATGCAACTCTCGCAAAAGATCGACGAGATCGCAGGCCAGATCGTAAAGGAGCAGGAGGGCTTTAAAAAGCGCGAGGGCGAGATCAAACAGCTAAGCGACGCGATAGAAGGCCTAAAGGATCAATATGCCGCCGAAGCGCAGGAGCTTGAAAAGCTTAATAGCCAAAACGTCACGCTTCTTAGCGTGCAAAACGATCTGGAAAGCAAGATCGCAAGCGTGATCTCGCAAGAGCTATCGTTTGATCTCATCACCGACGTAAATTCCACCACCACGCCCGATTCTATCATGGCTAGCGAAATTTTAGAGGGGCTTGGCGTCGTTATGAACGACGAGCTGAAAGGGCTAATCAAAGACTACGAAAATAATCAAAATTTTATCAACGAGCAGAACAAAAAGATCAAATCGATCCAGGCAAGCATGGCGGGCTACGATAAGAAAAAAACCGATCTCAACGCCAAGCAAACCACCCAAAAAGAAAAGCTCGCACAGATGAAAAAGGACAAAGAGGACTACATCGCGCGCCTAGAGAAGATAAACGACGAGCAAGACGCCATATCTAAGACCCTGCAGGAGCTTAAGATCATCGACGACGCCGAAGAGAAAGCCAAAGCGCAGAAGGAGGAAGCGGCACGCCAAGCAAAGCTTGAAGCGCAGAAGCAAAAGGAGCGCCAGGCACGCGAAAAAGAGTACGCCAAAGCAAAGGCGGCTGCCAAAAAAGCGGGCAAGCCCGAGCCTGCGCCGCCTCTTGAGCCCGAGCCCGAAGTGAGCGAGCCCGCAGATGAGCGCGTAAGTAAGATCAACCAAAAGGTCAAGCAGTACGGCTCGAGCTATCAGTCCTCGCGCGTTAAAAAATACAGCGGAGCCAAGACCGCGGCGCCTCTGAACAGCGCGTATTTGAAGCGGAAATTCGGCAATTACAATGATCCCGTGTATAACATCAAGCTTTTCAACGAAAATATCGTGCTGGGCTCAAACAGCGGCGACACGCAGGTTAAGGCGGTGCTGCCGGGCAAGGTGGTCTTTGCTAAAGAGACCGCCGTGCTCGATAAGGTCGTGATCCTAGAGCACAGCGGCGGCATCCACACGATCTACGCGCATCTAAATCAGATCCCGCCTACCGTGCGCGTCGGCTCCAACGTCAAAAAGGGCTACATCATCGGGCGCATCGGCTCGGATCTGACCTTTGAAGTGACGCAGCAGAACTACCACATCAACCCGCTCGATCTCATCAGCCTGAGGTAAGCGTGAAAAATTCTAAATTTAGCGAATCTTGCGAGGATGCCGAAAGTCTAAATTTAAGCGAGCAGAATTCTTTAAAAGAGCAAAATTCCGCCTCGGCGTTAAATTTGAATGACGCAAATTCCAAAGTGACGTTAAATTTGAACGATCAAAATTTAAGCAGCCAAAGCTTTGCCGCCATAGGTATCGCCTCCATGTCAAATTTAGATGGCGAGAATTCCGCCACGGGAGCCACTGCATTAAATTTTAAAAATAAGAATTCCGCGACGACGGACATCGTAGCGACATCAAAAACGATGGCGGGCGCCGCAAAAACAGGAAGCTACAACGAGCGTCGTAGAAGTAAAAACGACGAAAACAGCGCAAAACGATATTGAGATTACAAGAGTAGCGGAGGAAATAATGACAACAGAAATGGCGGCAGCAAAAGAAGCAGAAGCGGCGAGACCGCAAATCCAAGAGCTCACCAATTTTCTTAGCGAATACACCGCCAAGATGCTTAGTATCGGCACTTACACCGCGCGTATAGAGCACTGCGTGCGCAGGATAGCGGACGCTTACGACTATGAGGCTAGCCTGATGATCTTTGTGCGCCACTTCATCATCAGCGTGATGGATCCTGCGGACAACTCTATCCGCCGCACCTACGTCAAAACGGGCGCTGCGGCGCAGATCAGCTTCGATCTGATCTCGGAGCTAAGCGCGCTTAGCTGGGAAATTTACGACGAAAAAATCCCCCTTGTGCGCGCCAGAGCCTCATTTGCAGAAATTTTAGCCTCGCAAAAGAAAAGCTTTGCCAAAACTCTTGTTTTGCTAAGCGTCGCAAATGCCGCATTCTGCGAGCTTTTCGGCGGCGATGGCGGCGCGATGGCGTTAGTTTTTGCGGCTACGGCTTTTGGAATTTGCGCCCGCTATCTACTTAGCAAGCTTAAAATCAACCTAAAAATCCAATACATCGCGATTTCGTTCGCAGTCTCATTCATCGTCTCGCTAGGCGCTCGCTACGGGCTTAGCGCCACGCCCGACGTCGCCGTGGGATCGAGCATATTGTTTTTGATCCCGGGCGTCTGGCTGATCAACTCGGTATTTGACATCCTAAACGAAAATATGCTCGTAGGTATCAGCAGAGGGCTGAACACCGGGCTTTTGATCATCTGTATCGCGATCGGGCTTTTTCTGACGCTTAGCATTTCAAATTTGGGGCTTGTAAATGTTTGATCTCGCACTTTCGGTATTTAAGGATGCTTGCTTTGCCGCTGCGGCGGGGCTTGGATTTGCGTATGCGTGTATGCCGCCTAAAAAGACGCTCGCCTTCTCGGCGCTGCTTGCGGCAGTAGCGCATTCGTGCAGATTTTTGCTGATACAGAGCCAAATTTTTTCGATCGCCGCCGCGACGCTTTTTGCGTCGTTTCTGATCGGCGTTTTGGGGATGCTCTGCGCCAAGCGCCTCAAGGTACCCGCAGAGATCATCGCCTTTCCTGCGTTGCTTCCGATGATTCCAGGCATCTACGCCTACAAGGCGGTTTTGGCGCTGTTTTCTTATATCAGAGCTGCGGATGTAGAACAGAAGCTAGCTCATCTAATCTCGTTTTTCGACAACGCCCTCGCCACGATCTCGATCTCACTGGCGCTCGGCACGGGCGTTTCAATAACGCTGCTGATTTTCTACGAACAATCCTTGATGATCACTCGCGGCGCAAGAGGCAAATAGCGCTAAGTAAGAAATTTTAAGCAAGCATGGCGGGTAAATTTAAATTTATCATCTTCGCTAGCGAGGTAAAATTTTATAAATTTACCACCCTTGCCGCAAAGGTAAAATTTAGTTATATCCTCCATTTATCGCCCATTATTCGATATTTGTTTTATTGTTTTCCCTTTTTCATCGTAGTAATATCCCATATGGCTCAAAAGTGTATTTCTGCAGCCCAAGATACATTTGTTGCATAATTATTAGAAAGATAAATGCTATAATTAGAATGTATTAAAATACTACAAATTTCTTAGAAAGGACTTGAAATGGCTTTAACAGAAGAAGATATGAAAATGTGGCAGGGCGTAAGCGATCATTTGACGCGAATGGAAAATGACGCCGAATATCGCAAGGAAGTCGAAAAGCAACTTTATCGCGGCGCTCCAAAAGAGAGTATTGAAAGAATACGACAAGCAGGTATAAAAAATGGCTCAATCAAAGTTAGTAAGCGCAATAAAAAAGATTGATTTCGGCCCCAATGCCGAAATGGTAAAAATTCAAGACGAAGCGATTGCTCTTGCCGAAAATTCTTTAGAGGATTTTTTAAAAGAATATAATGAGCACTCTGATACCATGGGTGGTCGCTATATCTGTTCCGATACATTCAAAGAACTTTTTCCTTGCTTTGAAGCAAAAGAAAATAGGGCTCTAGTAAATGACGCGATACATAATTCCTCCGCTGTTTTAGCAGCGACGCAATTTGAAGAGGTTCTGAAGCGTGATGAGCCGGGCAAAACTCAAGCAATTTTCATCACCGGAATTCCTGGAGCTGGGAAAACAACCTCGGTTAAAAATTTTATGACCGATGATAAAGTTAAACTTGTTTTTGAGGGTCAGTTGGCAAACCCGGCGCCGACTATTCCAAAAATAGAGCAGTGCCTACAAAAAAATTTAGACGTTACAATTGCTGCAGTGCATATAGAGCCCGAAAAGGCTTTAGACAATACTTTTAAGCGCTTTAACGAATATGGGCGCGGCGGGAGTATTGAAGTTATGTCTAGCATCCAAGGCAACTTGCCGGATGGCTTAAAAAAGCTAAAAGAGCATTTCGGGGATAAAATTAATATTATCGCCATTGATAGAAATAGCGATAAGAATAAAATTTTAACCGACGAAAAAGAGGTCTACAAACTAATCAGTATCGGCTCAAAAGAAGAAATTTTTAAACGTTTAAAAACGAAATTAGACCAAGATTTCCAAAAAGGCAAAATAGACAAAGCTTGTTTTGCTCAGGCGAATGAAACGAAGCTAAATAAAATTATGCCCAATCGAATTGACCCGACTGAAATCGCAAAATTTAAAAGTGAGCTAGAGCAAAACGCACGCAAAGTCCTTAACTCAAGCAAAAAAGATAGAGATAGATCAGGTGGAATAACATTAAGTTAATATATTTTCTATTAACTTAATACGATATATAAGGTACTTGAATAGTACGAAAGGATTAAAAAATGAAAAATATTGACACTATCCAATGGGATTACGCAATGAGTGGAGATGAGCTAGAGGCAGTTGTAGCTGAAGCTAAAAGTGCAGCCTCCAATTCATTTGCAAAATTAGCAAAAATAGGTGTAGATGGCTGGAGTGAAAACTTATGGATAGAATTGAGTAAAATTAAAGAAAGAATTTTTGATGAAAAAGATAAAACAGAAGAATACTGGGATAATAAAATCACGGAACTTATGGACGCTTTGGAAAATAAATACGGAAAGGATTTGTATAAATGACAGACCTTGAAAAATTATCAAAATTTAGTCAAGAAGACGTAAAGCGTGTTTCTGAAGAGGTGTGGCATGAAATATCAAGATATTGTCATCATCAAACTTCCACGCCAAAACTTTATCTTATTGGTGGTCAACCTGGCGCTGGAAAAAGCACCACAATAAAAGATTTCATTGCGATAAATCTTGATGATTGCTGCTCCACGCCATCGAGCATACAAAATTTCTCTAATCGTTAATCAAGGCTTTTTCTTGACCGCTTTGGCAAATTTCATCTCATGCTTTGTAGGCATTGGGCTCTCTTGCGCCGCTCG
Organism: uncultured Campylobacter sp.; assembly: GCF_937980635.1. Classification (GTDB taxonomy): domain Bacteria; phylum Campylobacterota; class Campylobacteria; order Campylobacterales; family Campylobacteraceae; genus Campylobacter_B. The sequence continues at coordinate 107,962 of NZ_CALJPG010000023.1, read as the reverse complement.
TCGCACCTCTTTCCGCAAAGGTAAAATTTAGCTGAGCTTTTCTGACTTAAACGCCCTTTTTACCGTCATATAAAAGCCGCTAAAGATAAAAAGCGCCATGCAAAGCGAAACGAGCGACCATAAAATTTTACCCGCTAGCCCGAAAAAATAGCCCGTGTGAAGCTGGTAGTTCGCGTCTTTAAACTCACCCACGGTGATACCGTCCGTCTGCTTCTGCTCCGCGACCTTGCCCTCCTTTAGCTTCACGCTCGCGCCTTTTGGACGGGCGGTAGCGGGCGCGTCGGGCTCATAATATCTGACGCCGATCTTATCTCCGGCTGCGAGCATTAGGGTAAATTCTTTATACTCTATGCCGCTTGATTTGAATATCTCATAAGCCCTCTGCGCGTCGCTAAATTTATACGTAGCGGGTTTTTTGCTCTCCTCTTTAGCAGGTGCGACGGCGCGATCATTATGCGCAGGCTCGCCGCGCGCCCCGGCTTGCGGCAAATTTTGCGAACTTACGAAAAGCTTCATCACGGCATCGTTATACCAGCTATACGACCAGTTAAGCCCGGTTAAACAGATGAGAAGGTAAATTACCGCGCTTAGCGAGCCTAGGCTCGTGTGGAGATTATAAAAAAGAGCGTATTTTTTGAGTTTAAAATTTGGCTTTATCGCCTCGATAAATTTACGCCTAAGCCTTGGGAAATGCAGCCAGACGCCGCTTATTACGAGCAGTATCATCGCTGTGGCGCTCGCGGCTACGATCTGTTTGCCGACCTCGGCTGCGGTTTTATTGCCGCTTAGCGCTAGACCTAAATTTCGATGCAACGCCATCACCGTTAGCACAAAGCCCGTGCCGCGATCCTTGCCGATGATCTGCGCGGTGTACGGATCGACCAGATACGCATCATTTCTGTTTGCGTAAATGACGAAGGCTTCGTCATCGCTTTTGGGCACGACGAGCCTTACGGGCTGCTTAGCGCCTGTTTGCTCGCTAAAGCTTTGCAGGATTTTCTCAACGCTTTGCATTTCGCCCGTTTTTTCGACCTTCTTAGAGCCCGCGTTTATTAGCGCCTCAAACTCGTGCTGATACGACAAAATCGCGCCCGTAACGCCAATGATAAGCAGCGGGATAGAAAAAACGATCGACAAAACAAGATGGACGTTAAACAAAATTTTATTACGCTTCAAAAGCGAGCTCATTGTAGATCCTTGCGAGATAAATTTAATCTTTATTTGATTGAGGCTCGCAATTATATTGTGCGATTTTAAATATTTAGATAATTATCATTAAGACTTAGGTCGCAAAATTTTAAGGCGCGTTATTGCATAGCAAGAGCGCTTGAGTACCTCGCGCAATGTCATAAACTGCATATTTCAGAATATCAAAGCTAAAAATTTAATCCGCCTTTCGCGCGGCAAGATCGCGCTAGCAAGGTAAAATTCTAAACGCGGTTTATAAAAAGCGCACTCAAAATCTCGTAAATTTAGAAATTTTGCGCTAAAATTGCCAAAGACGCTAGCTTACGCAATCCAAAAAAACGAGGTCATTATTATGTCGCAAAGTATAGTCGAGTTTGCTACGATAATCCTTTATGTTATGATAGGCTTTTGCCTTCTTGTTTCATTGCTTCAGACAAACAGATCGTATAAATTAGTGTATCGCGGGACATTATTTATCCCAACCGATCCGCTTTTAAAGATACCTATGTTTATAATATGCCTAAGCTTCGGTGTAGTCACTCTATCCAGCCCGAACGTAGCAAAACACAACGGCAAGCCGATACCTTGCTTTTACACCCACGATAAAGTTTGCTCGCAAGAGTACAAAGCGGCGGGCATAAATTTAAGATGCTTCGAAGAAGGCGATCCCAGATGCGTGGATGGGTATCTGCAAATAAGCGAGCCCAGACTAATACTTAGCAAAATCGGATCGGTCTGCGCCATAATTTTTTCCTTTATCGTGCTAATTCAAAAAGGAATCAGAATAGATAAAAGCGGCATCTGCAAGGAATGGGAGGTTCTGCCGTTTAGGCACACGGAAAAGATATACTTTGATGAGATGAACTACGCCACATGGTTTATAAGAGGCGTAAAAATAATCAGCATACGAGGCAAAATTAGCGGCGTTAAATTCGGGGCGGGATATTTGTATGCACAAAAGGATATAGATTTTTTGCAAAATTTTATATTAGAAAAGCTAGCTGAAATTTCAAAAGCCGAAGCGGCCGAGCAAAATGCCTAAATTTAAATATATCGTCGTAAAATATCCGAAGTGAAAGGAGCCGCATGAGGCTTTTATATTTTGTGCTTTTTGCAAATGTAGTGCTATTTGTACTTTGCGGTTTAAAAAACTTTCTGTTTAAAAGCAGCGCTTCTTATAAAACCGTACAAAATGGCGCCTGGCTCATACCGCCTAGCCCTGTAGCCAAATTTACACTCGTCATATTCCTTTTATCTTGGGGGTCGATAGTGGCGTTTGACGAGCCCTGGATAAAGAGGATAAAAGGTAAAGGTAAAGTTACATGCTTTGACGCAAACGACCCTTTATGTATAGACGGCTTCTTGCACAGAAGTGGCGACGAAACTGCACTTGTGATCGCGATGGGCATTGTTTTGATACTTATATCGCTATGGCTATTAACCGAAAAAGGGGTCATCATAGATAGCCGCAGTATAAGGAGAGAATGGGAATGCTCGCCGTTTAAATTTAGCACAAAGATCGATATAGAAAATGCCCTTATGGAAAAAGGGATGAAGGGCGAGATGCCGATTTTAAAAATAAAAGACGGGCAAAGCGGAAAAAATTTCACGCTCTCATTCCCATACACACAGCAAGATATAAAATTTATCGAAGCAGAGATAAGAAAGAGGCGCTATAAGATGATGAAATCAAAAGAGGCAAAGACTCCCCTTAAATCCGCGCTCAGAAAAACTATAAGCTTAAAAGACGCGAATGAGCGCGCAAACATAGAAATTCTAAAAAACGACAAAGAGGGCGTGGGCGATTAAATTTTAAATTTAGCCACGCGCTAGCAATAGCTATGAAAATTTATGACAAGCCGTAGCAAAGCAGCATAATGATCACGCGAGTAGCAGCTGCAAAATTTACGCGTAGCAAAGCCGCGCAATAATCACGCAAACAAGTGCACGTAAGCTCAAAAAGATGAGCGCGGCGTTTAAATTTAACTCGCGATTTTAAAAACCAAAATTCCAAGCCGTTCCGTCAAAATCGTCAAAATTTAGCCTATTTTTTACCTAAAATTTCGTAAAATTACCACTTTAAATTTACAAAAAAAGGACGCAGATGAATAAAAGTTTGGAATTCAGAGCCGACATCGGAATGCTCTTCGTGGCGATCGCTTTTGGGCTCGGGTATCTGCCCACCTCGCAGGCGCTTGCGAGCAACAACGTCTTCGTGCTGCTATTTTGGCGCTTTTTTGCCGCGAGCATCATCGCAGGCGCGATATTTTTCCCCAAGCTCAAGGCCATAACTTCGCGCGAGATCAAGCATGGAGCGGTGCTTAGCCTGTTTTTATTCGCAGGCTTTACGTCGCAAACCTTCGCCTTTAAATTCGCGCAAAGCTCCTCCGTAGCGTTCATCATCGGCCTAAACGTCGCGCTCGTGCCCTTCATCGCCGCGGCGCTTTTTAGGCATAAAATTTACTCCTACGCCTACGCAGGCATCGCGCTAGCGATCGCTGGGCTCTATCTCATCGGCGACACGCAGCTTGGGCTCGGCAAGGGCGAAGCGCTGGCGCTAGTCTGCGCGTGCGCGTATTCGTTTCACATCGTGCTGACTAACCGCTTCGTGCAAAGCTGCGACGTAGCGGGCATCGCCTACGTACAGATCCTCTGCCTAAGCGTGCTTTGCTGCTTTGCGGCGATCTTTTTTGAGAGGGTCAGCATTGTGCCGGTGATGGATAGAAGCTTTTTCGTCGCGATGGCGGTGATCTGCCTGCTGGGAACGGTTTTTGGCTTTTTTGCGCAGGCCTTGATGCAAAAATACACGACGCCCGTAAAAACCGCTCTATTTTTCACGCTCGAGCCCGTAACGGCAGGCATTATGGGCGTATTCGTAGGCGGCGAGAGGCTAAGCGCGATGCAAATTTTAGGCGCGGCGCTCATCCTCGCAGGCGTCCTAGTAAGCGAGATCGGAAGCTACCTCAGCGCGAAACGGAACAGATCCGCAGACGTTTGATTTTACGGCGCCATAAATTCTATGCCACGTGGAATTTTGCGCCGTAAAATTCCGTGCTGCATAAAATTCTGCGTCTTAAAATTCTGCGACGAAATTTCGTCTTAAAATTTTACGAAATGGAGCCGAGCAGCGAAGTTTTGCGATAAATTTCATCACTTAAGCGATACAATAGTAAAATAATGAAATTTTAACAAAGGAGCCCCTATGAAAAAAATCATCCTTCTTGTTGCCGCGCTTGCGGGTATAATGTTTGCCAAAAGCGTAGAGCTCGCCACACCGCCCGATCATAAAGACGGCGTAAATCACCTGGAATTGGTGCTGATCTTAGATAAATCGGGCTCGATGAGCGGGCTTGAGAGCGATACGATCGGCGGATTTAACTCGATGATAGAAAAGGAGCGTAAAGAGGGGATCGACGCCAGCGTCACGACCGTGCTTTTCGATACGAAATTTAACGTCATCCACGACCGCACGCCGCTTAAGAAGGTCGAAAACCTAACATCCAAAGAGTACTACGCCGGCGGCAATACCGCGCTACTTGACGCCGTCGGCAGCACGATAGCGCGTATCGAGCGGGTACCTGACATCTATGCAAAAAACAATCGCGTGCTTTTCGTCATCATCACCGACGGGCAGGAAAACTCAAGCCGCGAATACTCCAAAGCGCAGATCAAAAAGATGATTAGCGACAAGCAGGAAAAATACGACTGGGAATTTATCTTTTTAGGCGCTAATATCGACGCCGCGAGCGAAGCGCAAAGCATCGGCATCAAAAGCGAAAATGCCCTAAAATACGAGAATTCCAAAGAGGGCGTGAGTAAAAATTTCGAAGCGGCGGCCGAGATATCCAAAGACGTAGCGACCGACAACAAAGCAAACTCGAAATGGCGCGACAAGGTGCTACAAGATAAAAAATAGTAAATCGCGAGGCGAGGCGCGCTAGAAATGAAGTGCCGCTACGGAAACGAGCGGCGGCACTAAAATAGGCGGCAATGTGCAGCGCGCGGCGCAAAACGAACTTTAGTAAAAAACACTGGCGGCGGTGCAAACGAGATTTATCAAAAAAATGCGAGCGGCTACGCAAAAACAGATAGTGCGCCGGGTCGCTTGCCAAAAAATTTAACGCAAATATGTGCCGCAAGAAAAACAGGCGCGCGAGGAATAAAACGGCATGAAGCGGAGCCGAGAACTCCGTGAGCCTAGCAATATGGCGCACATATTGATTTTCACTCAGCGCATTTTAAAATTTTATTTTGATTTTTTCATGCGGCACGCGGTATTGCTTTTGCCTGCGCTGCTTTGCGCGACACGGAAACGCAAATCTACTCGCTAAATTTAAACGCTTCGCGCAGGCATCCTTAAATTTGATGCGCTAATTTTGCAATTTTGCAAGCGAGGCTAAATTTAATACGCGTAAACAAAATTTTCTAGTCTAAATTCAGGCGCTTCGCGAAGGGCGCCGATTTACGGCGAGCAAACCGCATTTCGCAAGCAGCGACAAATTTACGGCTCAAATTCCATATTTTGCGAGAAGCGCGTAAATTCTGCTTTTCGCGAGCGACAGGTAAATTTCGCTCTTTGTAAGCCGCGCTAAATTTTAAAATTTCGCCGTCGTGAAACGGGTGCAGCTACTAAGCGCGGCTGTATTAGAATTTCGTAAATTTAACAAGGAGGAAGCTTATGAAGGTATCAGAGATCGACACGCCGGCGCTACTGATTGATCGCGAGATCGTCCTTCGCAACCTGCAAAAGATGCAAAACTACGCAGACGCCGCGGGCGTGAGCCTGCGCCCGCACACCAAAACGCACAAAATGCCCTATTTCGCGAAGCTACAAGAGAGCATCGGCGCTGCTGGCATCACGGTCGCCAAAACGGGCGAGGCCGAGATCATGGCGGCAAACGGGCTGAAAGATATATTTATCGCAAACGAGATCGTGGGCGAGCTGAAATTTCGGCGCATCATCGCGCTTTTGCGCGCGGGGATAAACTTAAGCTTCGGCGCAGATAGCATAGAACAGGCGGGCCTAATAGAGCGCGCCTTTGAGCATAGCGGCACGAAAGCCTGCGTGCTTGCCGAGATCGAAGTGGGCGAAAACCGCTCGGGCTTCGTGGAGAAGCAGGATTTCGCGGCGTTTATAAAATTTCTAAAAGGCTGCAAAAATATCGAATTCCGCGGCGTATTCTCCCACGACGGTCACTCCTACAAGGCCGCTGGTAAAAGTGAGTGCGAGCGCATCCATCTAGCCGCGCAGCGCCGCACGCTGGAGTTTGCGGATATCGCGCGCGAGCTAGCTCTACCCGCACGCGTCGTTAGTATCGGCTCGACGCCATCGCTCATAAATGATTTTGAAATTTTAAAAGGCGTCACCGAGATCCGCCCGGGTACCTATATCTTTATGGACGCCTCGCAGGTGCAGGCGTACGGCGATTATTCGATGAACGCGGCGAGTATCCTTACGACCGTCATCAGCAGGCCTACGGCGGATCGCATCATCACCGACGTCGGCGCCAAGGGGCTCACGCAGCAAAGGCGCACCGAGGGCTTCACCGCCACGCCCGGGCTCGGGCGCATAAAGGGCACGGATGTGTGGATAAAGGGCGTTTACGACGAGCATGCGATCATCTACGACAAAGCGCTGCGAGACGCCGTGCGCGTGGGCGATCGGCTAGAAATTTATCCGAACCACATCTGCCCCGTCGTAAATTTGCACGAGTTCGCCTATCTCGTTAGCGGCGGCGAGGTGATAGAAAAGATCCCCGTGCTATGCAGAGGCAAGCTGCAATGAGCGGGAAATTTAGAGGCGCGGCGAGGTAAAATTTAGCCTCTAATCTAGGGCGCGGCCAAATTCAAGACGCGAATTTATCGCCGCTCAGGCTGCGGCGCAAAGCGCGCCGAATTTGACGACGAAATTTAACGAAAGACGAAAATGAGACTTTGGACGATAAGCTTTAAATATCTCGACGCAAAGGGGCTCGTGGCGCTGTGGCGCGAGGCGCTGCTAGCTAAAAACGTGCTGGCTGGGCTTACTAAGGGCTACAAAAATCACCCGCAGCTCGACCGCTTTTACGCGCATGAAAACGCGCTAGAGGCGATAAATGCGTATCTAGCGGAAGTTTATGAGGAGGGCTGCGCTCGCGGGTATAAATTTGACGCCGCGAAGGTGGGCAAATTTGACGCGCGAAATTTGGCTAAAATCAGCGTCGCTCGCGGTCAGATCGAGTATGAATTCGCCTTTTTACAAAAGAAGCTAAAAATGCGTGACGTCAAAGCTTACGAGCGAAATTTAAGCGTAAAAAATATAGAAATAGCTAGCATTTTTAAAGAGGTAGAGGGCGGAATCGAGCCGTGGGAGAAGGTTAAAATTTAGCTCTGTTTCGCGCAGGATTTTTGGCTTGCCTAGGCAAATTTGATCAATAAAAACGCCAAAATACATTACGTCGATTTTCCCCTAAATTTGACGTAAAAATCTCAAATTTACGATTAGCGGCGATTTGCCAAAAAGGCAAGCAATTTTATCCGCTTTGGCGAGAAATTATGGGCAATTCGTCAAATTTTAAAAGGCGAACCTAACGTCAAATTCTCGTCAAATTCGCCTCTGCTTTTAAAAAGCAAAGCCGATCCGCAAAATCCCGCGCTTAAAATTTACCCGCAAGCGAGCAAATTCAGCCAAATTTTGCAAATCGGTAACTCTACTCCGCTCTCATCTGAGTACCTACGAACGCTAAGCTTAAAACGCGACTAGGCCGGTGAGCTAAGCTTAAACCCCAAGACTGGCGCGCAAAAAAATGGGCGCGCAAAAAATAAAATTTCAAATCAAGCTAGTCCGCTTATAACGCCCTCGCTCGTGATCTTCATATTTAGCGCGTTAGGAACCTTCGGCAGCCCCGGCATCAGCATTATCTTGCCGCAGACGGCGACGATGAAGCCCGCTCCCGTGCGAATCTGAAGGTCCTTAACGCTGAGCTTAAAGCCGCGCGCGCCTGAGCGCCTTAGCATCGTCGCTGAAGCTATACTGCGTCTTTGCGATGCAGACGTTTAGCCGCTCAAGCCCCAAAGCCTTGATGTGCTGTAGTGCCTTTTGCGCCTCGGGCTCGAAAACCACCTCGCTCGCGCCGTATGGTTTAAATTTTACTTAGCGGCGGCGGGCTATCCGTATTTAAAAAGCGGCGCTCATTGCATGATAAAATTTCGCCGCCTCGCGACAGCTGTCAAACGGCACATTAAATTTAAAATTTACAAAACGCAAAATTTCAAAATTTCGCGCAGAGCTGTATCTTTACGCAGCGTGCTGCCAAATTTCTACGCAGAAGCAGCCCTCGCAAAAGCGGTATATCAGGCGGTAGCCCGCCTGCCGCGCGCTATGGCGTATTACGCGCAGCACGAAGCCGTGCGCGATCACCGCCGTGTCCGCTTCTAGCAGCGACGGCACCAGATCAAGCGCGCGCCGCCGTTCCGCTCCTACGCTTGCGCCACTAGGGTTCATGCCGCACAGCCACAGCAGGCGCGAGAGCACGAGCCAGTAATCAAACGGCATTTTTATTAGCGGCACGGGGAATATTCGCAAATTAAACTCGCGCAAAGCCTCTAGGTACTCTATGTCCCGCTGCGGGAATAGCTTTTGCGCCGTAAGTGCGGCGCGTGGCAGCGGCGACGAGCATATTCGGCTTATGCGGGTGAGCTTTTCGCATGCGGCGCTGCTTTTAAATTTATCGGTTTCATACAAGGCCAAATTTTGTGTAGCGTCATACAAGATCGCGCGCCGTGCCGCTTCTGCGGCGTCGCACACGCCGCGATCGATCAGCGGCGTAACGTGGCGGATCAGCGCTATCGTAGTCATGATTTTGTCTCCTAAAATACGAGCCCGCTAAGAACTTGCGCCGTTATGTTTCCGCTTCCACAGGATACTTGATGTTTAGATTTGCACTATTTATGCGAAATCCGCTAGAGTTCTTACTCCGTAGCCACGGCGAGCGCAAGGGTCTGCTTCAAAGCATGGATTTGCGGACTATTTAAGCCTTTCGTAGCTTTCGCATGAGCTTTGCCATGCCCTTTCATGCTCCGCTACCGAGCTCATAAATCTATCCTTGCCGCCTAGCTCGCAGGCCTTTTTGTAGTACTGCACGGCTTTAACATTATCTATGCCCTCGTAAAGACGCGCTAAATTTAAACACGCAAGCCAGCTGTCCGCGATATCCATATCGCAACCGCGCACATAGTAACCTACGCCCTTTATAGCGTCTTTGCGCACGCCTCTGCCTCTGATATACGCAGAGCCTGCGTTACTGCAGCCTATCGCGTGCCCGTCATCGCAGGCTTTGTCAAATAGCTCCGCCGCCTTCGCCTCATCGCGCGGCATCCCCTCTCCGCTTTGATACAAAATGCCTAAATTTACGCACGACTCCGCATCGCCGCCTTTGCAAGCTTTGACGTATAACGGCGCAGCCTTTAGCAGATCTTGCGGCACGCCCCAGCCATAATTATAAATCTGCGCCAAGGCCCCGCACGCCTTCATATCGCCCTTATCGCAGGATTTTGTAGCCCAGCTTATATCGTCTGCGGTGATTTCAAAATTTTCGGCTAGCGCAAAATTTGCGGAAAGCGCCGCAGCGAATGCTAGAATTAAAATTTTATTTTTCATTTTCGTCCTTTTTGGTTTTTAAGATCGCGCGCTAAGCCTAAGGCGCGGATTTATCGTTAAGGCACAGTTTGATCGCTAGAGTTCGGGTTCGTTCTCGCCTGCTCTTTGTTTTTTAACGCCTCGTAAATTTCATCGACGCCGCTTAGGTTTTGATCCAAAACCTCTCTCGCTTTTTTTAGAGTGCGTGTACCAAAAATCCCATCCTGCTTCACTCCGATGCTTTTTTGGATATATAAAATTTTATCCTTTTGCATCGCAGCGAAATCCTTAGTCGCCCCGGAAGCGGAATTTAAAGCAGGGCTTTCAGAGCCGCTAGAGCTTGCGCTCGTAGAATTTTCGTCTGCAGAATTTACGCCATCACTCGCGGAAGCGGAATTTTCGTCCTCAAAAAATGCAGGCATCCACCCTCGCAGCAGCCCTGCTGCGCCGGTTTTCGGTACGTAGCTCATATTTGCCGCACCTCCGTAGATTGCGCTAGTCAAAACGGCGCAAAGCAGAGCTTTGCAAAAGCGAGCAAACGCCGCGCCGCCTCTGCCGCAGCGATACTCTCGCGGAATTTTACGAGCTTTTACGGCGCACCGCACTGCGCTTGCCAGCCACAGCGCCACACCGCCCAGCAGCCCCACAGCGGCTATTGCCACGCCGCATGCAAGTGCCCAAAAATAATGCTCCGCAAAGATCATCTCGAAGCAGCCCTCGCACGCCAGTATAGCCGCCGCGATGAGCGCGCCTCCGCCTATGCACCACACCGCGCGGTCATAGCGTGGGCTTAGCACGCCAAGCGCCCCAGCCATCGCGCTGCCCAAATCACGAGCGCATTGCTGCGAAGTAAAGCCCTCGCAAACGCGCATAATCGCCGCGGCGAAACTCTGCGCGCAATCCTCGCGCAAAGAATGCGGGAAAAAGAATTTCTTCAATCGTGCAAAGGGCGAAATTTTAGAATTTGACGCAGCAGGATCTCGCGTATTCGCGCGATTTTTAAATTTTGCAGCGGCGAGGTTTTTGGAATTTGCGGAATTGATTGAGGCGGAGTCTATGGAATTTGTGGAATTTTCAGCACCCAAGGCACTTAAGTCTCGGTAATCCTGCTCGCCGCGTAATTCGTAAAGATCCTCCGCAGTGCGATCAGAAGTGCCGCCTAAGCCCTCTTGCGAGCCGGCAAAATTAGGTCCATTCTGCGCGAGAGCTTCGTCGCTTTGCTGCCTAGTCTCAAAATCGCCGGCAGAATTCTCTCCCGAAAGATCTGCCCCTGCAAATTTTATGCCACCGCTCACTCCTCCTGCAAACCTGCCTTGCTCTCTGCGCGATTCCAAGTGATTATCTTCTGCGCTCATAGGATTTGCCGAAGCGCTCGCAAATTTTGTGCCTGCAAATTTTACGCTCGCGCCGCCCTCGAGATTTTCTTTGCGAGAAGCGTCTTTTGCAAGGCTCAAAGCGTCGCGATCAGCCGCGCTGCGGGCAGAATTTACAGAGTTAAAATGTCCGTCCGAGCCGCGCAACTGATCAAGATTTAGCGTCTCGCCGCGCAGCTTAGCACTAGCTAGGCGCATCGCCGCATCTAGCACAGGCTTCGCGCGAAATAGCGCAAAAAGGCTTTGCGCATCGTCCCGCCCTAGCCTAGCGGGCGCGCTGCGTACCGCCGCAAGCTCCGGCGCAAAAACTTCGTCCAAAAAGTTAGGTCTTACGAATGTCGCGCCACCAAAGCACGCCGCATCGTAAGCCTTGCCGCAGACGGCAAAACTCAAGCGCAAAAAATCATCCTCCGCGCTAAATACCGCTTCGCAGCCGCCCTGCACCGCTCGCAGCGAGCTTAGACGAAACAAAAGTCTGCGAGCTGCAAAGCCTACGCCCTTGCTGCATAAAAACTCCAGCAGCTCGCGCCCGAAAACCTGCGAGCTAGCGCCTATGCTGACGCTCGGGCGGGCATAGACGGATACTTTGCCGGTGCGAGTGAAATACCCGCGCCCATCGCAATGCTCGCAGCGAAAATCGCCTGCACCACCGCACTTTTCGCAGCGTAATCTGCCTGCGCCGCCGCAAGCGGGACAAATGCGCGAGCCGCTACCGCCGCAGTTAGCGCAGGGAATGAAGCGATAGCCCATAGAATTTGACGCAGAGCCTGCAGAATCGCCTCCAGAAAGGCTGCGCACATGAGCGTCCGTAGAGCTTAACGCCGCGCGGCTATAGCCGCCGGTGCCTTTGCAATCGGGGCAGATCAAGCGCCCGCGCCCGCCGCAGTTAGCGCACGGCGTCGTACCTGCGCCTTCGCAAGCTTTGCAGCGCCTCCTGCCCGATCCGCCGCAATGTTCGCAACGCAGATGAACGCTAAAGGGCTTAAAATCGTGGAATTTTATGATTTGATCCGCATTCATAGCGGCTTTTTGGGGGTCTGTGCGCAGACGCAGCATAAAGGCCTCGCTTAGCTCCGCATCAGTGCTTGCCGCGCGTAGGCACTCGCGCGCGTAGGCTTCGAACTGCGCGACATCAGTGAAATGCAGCTGCGCTCGCTCACCGCCACTTATCTGTGAGACGCTAAGCTTGCCGGCAAAGTCGTAACGCACGCCAAGCCTCGCGCTAAATCCGTAAAACTCGCGATCAAGCTCACGCAGATCGGCGCCGCCGCTACGCGCTAGTGCTTTGAGCCTAGCGACAAACGTCTCTGCAAGCTCCTCTTTATCCAGCTTGTCCATGATCGCTCCTTTCTTGCGGACGCACCGCAAAGCCGCGCCGCATAAATTTTAAAATTCCTTTATTGAAATCCTGCAAATTTTGCATTTCATACAATTATACCGCGAAAGGGAATTTTAAAATTCCAAAATCTCACGCAGAATAGAATTTAGCGCTATTGCACGCCGTAAAATCTCGCACTGCGGCGCGGCGACGTACATAACTGCCGCAACAAATACGGCGCGAACGGATCGCAAAACGGAGTCGCCCGGCATACGGCGCCCGAGCGGTAGCAGCGGGCATGCAAGACTTTTAATTTCGCAACAGCGCATAATTTGGCTCGCGACGATGCACTACACAGCGTAACGCGAAGCAAATTTCACGCCTGCATAAAATTAAATTTCACGGCGAGCTCGTACGTACGACATGCAATTTAAAATTTTACGACATCTATGGCGCGGCGTGCAGCGATCTAAAATTCTGCGATAAGCAGCGCGCAAATTTCAATCCCGCGACAATCAGGCGACGGGTGCGTGTAGTGCAATTTAATTTACGAGCGCATAGCCGACATATTATCGCACAAATTTAGTTTGCAGCTAGCAGCACGGCGCAAAATTTCATTGCCGCGACGCAGCGGCTCGTAAAATTTAGCTCTACTGCCGCGCAGCTATAGCCCGCCTGCGCCTTTGCAAGCAGAGCAGATCAGACATCCGCGCCCACTGCAGGCACCGCATGGCAGTGCGTAAAATTTAATCCGGGCGCCGCAAACCTCCGCCAACATGACTGATCGCGTGAGCGTAAAATTTAGCTCGCCTGCCGCATAATTTAACTCGCAGCGGCGTATGTCGCGGCGCAAGCGCGAATTTTAGATCGTGCGGCGATCGGCTGCGCGACCGACGGATTAATTTCACGGTGCGCTCGACATGAAATTTAGAATCTCGTAACGACACATGACACTGTGCGCAGCCGCGTGAAATTTTAAATTTTACGGCGAGCTCGCACATTATGAAATTTTAAATCTCGCCGCGAGTGAGCTCGCAAGCTCGCGGACGGCTCGATTTAAGATCTTGCGCCCGGTTTTTGCGCGGAATTTTGCGAGCGGAATTTCAAATGCCAAACCCGTGCAAATTTTACGCAGAATTTAATGAAATTTCGCGGGACGAACCCGGCGGGCCGAAATCCGACCAATCCGACCAATCCGACCAATCCGACCAATCCGACCAATCCGACCAATCAAAACTCGACTGGCTAAAACCCGGCGCGATAAAGCTCGAGCGTAGCAAAACCATGACGCGATAAAACCGGGGCGCGATAAACTCGTCGCAACCTACAAGCAAAATTTATCGCCGCCGAAGCCCGCAGCTAAATTTTACCGCCCAAGCGCGGAATTTTAGGCTTTGGCTTCGGGCGCCGAAAATAAAATTTCACGCCAGCCCGCTTATAACGCCATTGCTAGTGATCTTCATATTTAGCGCGTTAGGAACCTTCGGTAGCCCCGGCATAAGCATTATCTTGCCGCAGACGGCGACGATGAAGCCTGCTCCCGTGCGGATCTGAAGATCTTTGACGCTGAGCTTAAAGCCGCGCGCACGCCCAAGCGCCTTGGCATCGTCGCTGAAGCTATACTGCGTCTTGGCGATGCAGACGTTTAGCCGCTCAAGCCCCAAGGCCTTGATATGCTGTAGCGCCTTTTGCGCTTCCGGTTCGAAAACGACCTCGCTCGCGCCGTAAATTTTAGTAGCGATCTTTTCGATCTTGCTCGCCGTATCGTCGCTAAGCTCGTAGGCGAATTTAAGCTCCTTGGCGCGCTCGCACTCATCTACTACGAGACGGGCTAGCTCAAGCGCGCCCTCGCCTCCTTTGGCGAAATTTTCGCAAATCGCCATCTGCACGCCGCGCTGCTTGCAGTAATCGCGCACGAAAGCGATCTCGCCGTCGCTATCGAAGCTAAAGCGGTTAAGCGCCACGACAGGATTTAGCCCGAAGTTTTGTAAAATTTCAATATGCCCGCCTAAATTTACGATGCCTCTTTGAAGCGCGGCAAGATCCGGGCTCGCGATATTTTCTTTATCCGCGCCGCCGTTGTATTTAAGAGAGCGGATCGTGCTAACCAGCACCGCGGCATCCGGAGCGATACCCGCGCGGCGGCACTTGATGTCGATAAATTTTTCAGCCCCCAGCTCGCTTCCAAAGCCCGCCTCCGTCACAGCGTAATCTGCAAGACTTATAGCTAACTTGCTCGCCATTATGGAGTTGCAGCCGTGCGCGATATTTGCAAAGGGTCCTCCGTGCACGAGTGCAGGCGTGTGCTCTAGGCTTTGGATGAGATTAGGCTTTATCGCGTCTTTTAGCAGGATCGCCACGGCATCCGCGCAGCCCAGATCGCGCACATATATCGGCTCTCCCTGCGTATCGTAGGCGACCATGATGTTTGCGATGTTTTCTTTAAGCTCGGCAAGATCGTTTGAGAGGCACAGCACCGCCATTATCTCGCTAGCTGCGGTGATATTAAAGCCGTCCTCGCGCTGCACTCCGTCGGTGCGCCCGCCCTGTCCTACGGTGATGTGGCGCAGCGCGCGATCGTTCATATCCATGCAGCGCTTCCATAAAATTTTCTCGATCTTTAGCGGGTTTTCTTGATACAGCGAGTTGTCGATGACCGCCGAAATGAGATTGTTTGCGGAGGTAATCGCGTGAAAATCGCCGTTAAAATGCAAATTTAGATCATCCATCGGCACCAGTTGCGAGTACCCGCCGCCCGCGGCGCCGCCTTTGATACCAAAAACTGGTCCCAGCGACGGCTCACGCAGCGCAAGGCAGACGCTTTTGCCTAGACGCTTTAGCGCGTCGGCTAGACCGATAGAGGTCGTAGTCTTGCCCTCGCCAAACGGCGTCGGATTGGTCGCCGTGACCAAAATAAGCTTCGAAGCGCGCGAGCGCAGCTTGATATTTAGCTTGGCTTTGTAGTGGCCGTACAGCTCGATCTCATCCTCACTAAGCCCCAAATTTTTCGCAACGTTTGAAATTTTATCCGGCTTCGCCGCATTTGCTATTTCGATATCGCTCAACATCTTCTCTCCTTAAATTTAAAATTTTATCGCGCAGCGTTTATGCGCGATCTGTTTTGATCCGCGCGAGCCGTCAGGGCGGCATCTAGGTCTGCGAGCACCCGCTCGGACGCAATCTTGCAAGCGGTTACGAAAGCCCATACTCGCGCCGCCGTGGAAGCATCCTGCCCGCAAGCGTTAAATTTGTGCGCTACTTTGCCGCAAAAGCGGCTCGCAAGCGCCAAATCCGCGAGCCAAAAGCAACTGAGCCACTGCGGAAATATTATCATCGCTACCGCAAAATGTCCTTGCTCGCTCGCAGCCGCGAAAACGCCTCACGCCTGCGAGCCACTCGCAAACCGCGCAAATCAAAGCTCGCGGCGCGAAATTTAACCCAGCTAAATTTCGATCTCGATGCCCACGGGGCAGTGGTCGCTGCCCATCACATCGCTTAGGATGAAAGCGTCCTTTAGCCGCGAGCGCAAATTAGCCGAGATGAAAAAATAATCGATCCGCCAGCCTACGTTTTTTGCGCGCGCGTTAAAGCGGTAGCTCCACCACGAGTAGGCGTCCCGCAGCTCGCCGTGCACGGCACGGAAAGTGTCCACGAAGCCCGCTGTCTCCACCTCATCGAGCCACGCCCGCTCGATCGGCAAAAAGCCCGAGATTTTGGAGTTTGCTTTGGGGTTTGCAAGATCGATCTCGCGGTGCGCGGTATTTACGTCGCCACAAAATATCACTCCGAGCCCCTGCTCCGCGAGGCTGCACGCGTAGGCTAAGAATTTCGCGTAAAATTCCATCTTGTAAGCTAGCCGCGCCTCGTCTTTTTGGCCGTTAGGAAAGTATATATTAAAAAGCACGACATCGCCGAAGCGGTGCTGCAACACGCGCCCCTCATCGTCTGGGAAAAACAGCGCCTTGCTTGTCTCGCTTTTAAATTTCGCTAGGCTCGCCACGCCCGAATAGCCCGCGCGAGCGGCAGAATTTAGATCGATCTGAGAAAATCCGAGCTCATAAAGCCCTTTCGGAGCGTCCTTTTCGCTCACCTTGATCTCTTGCAAGCCCAAAAAATCGGGGTTTTGCTCCGCAAGCCACGCAAAGCCGTCTTTGCCGAGCACTGCGCGCAGTCCGTTTACATTCCAACTAATCAGTTTCAAATTTAGCCTTTGGCGCAAAAATTTTGGTATGATTATACGAAATTTTGACTAAATTTAAAGGAAAATTATGCGCAATCAGCCCAAATACCGATTTTTTGCCAACTGGGGCTACGCGATGGCGGGTCTTGCCGAGATGCTTCGCAGCGAGCGTAGCTTTAGACTCGAGCTTTGCGTGTTCATGCCGCTTCTGCTGTCGCTATTTTTTTGGAATTTCGGTGCGACTCTAAATCTATTTTTGATCTTCGGCGCGGTCTTTACGCTCACAACCGAGTGCATAAACTCAGCTATTGAGCGCGCGGTCGATCTTGCCACGAGCGAAATCCACCCGCTAGCCAAGGGCGCCAAAGACACCGCAAGCACGGCGGTGATGATGAGCCTATTTCTCAACGCCGCGCTGTGGGGATACGCGCTGATAGATAAGCTCCTTTAGCAGCAACTGCGTATAAAAATTTAATTTCGCCGCAGTGCCATAGATAAATGGCAAATTAAGCCTAAATTTCGTAAAATCATCGCTAAGACGCGAGGTCGCGTAATACGATAAAAGGCAAACGATGCAAAGTTCAACCTCATAAATCCCGCTAAATTTAAACCAAACCAACAAACAAATTTAAATTTAACGGAGAAAAACCATGAAAAGACGAGATTTTCTAAAACTAGGCGCGCTGGCTGCGGCATCGGCGCAAGCAAAACAGTTTGACGCGGCGGCGCAGGCGATATTTGACGAGCAGATGGGGCTTTGCGCGAATAAATTCGGCGCGTTTTACGTCCAAACCATCGGCGGCAGGGTCGTTGGCACCGAGCCCTTTGAGGGCGACGCGATGCCAACGGTGCTAAATAACGCTCTAAGCGATCACATCCAAAACGAAACGCGCGTGAAATACCCCTACGTGCGCAAAAGCTTCCTAGCCGATCCCTCAAATCCAAAACCGGAGCTTCGCGGCAAAGAGCCCTTCGTGCGCGTTAGCTGGGACGAGGCGATAAAGCTAAGCGCTAAAATTTTAAAAGAAAACTTCGACAAATACGGCTCGGAGGCCATTTACGGGCAGCTTTATCAGTGGGGCAGCCTAGGCAAGGTCGGCCACTCGCAGCGCACCGCAAAGCGTATGCTAAACGCGCTAGGAGGCTACGTGAGCGAGCTTGGCGGCTACTCATACGGCGCGGCGACGGCGTTTTTGCCTCACGTGACCGGTTCTATCGATCCGACGCATAATCCTACGCGCTGGGAGGGCGTGGTAAAGGAGGCTAAAACGATCGTGTTTTGGGGCACGAACCCAGTCGTCTCAAACAAGATCGCTATCGGCGTGCCGATGCATAACTCCTACGCCTACTACGAGATTATGAAAGAGAAATTTAAAAAAGGCGAGATGAAAATTTACAGCGTCGACGTCTACCGCAACGAAACGGCGGAGTATTTCGGCGCGCACTATCTCGCCGTGCGCCCTTGCACCGATACGGCGATGCTGATTGGGCTTTGCGAATATCTTTACGAAAACGGGCTTTACGACAAAGAGTTTATTGAGCGCTACACGGTCGGGTTTGATAAATTTAAAGAGTATTTCACCGGCGCGAAAGACGGCGTGAAAAAGGATCTTGCGTGGGCGAGTAAAATTTGCGGCGTGAGCGAAAAGGAGCTAAAAAGCCTAGCCGATACGCTAGCTAAAAAAGATACGCTTATAGTCACGGGCTATGCGATACAGCGACAGCACCACGGCGAGATGGCGTACTGGGCGCTCATCACGCTGGCTGCGATGCTAGGCGACATCGGCAAGACCGGGCGCGGATACGTGATGAACGATCAGATGCATAAAAACGCCGATATTAGCTTCATCGCGCCAAAGCTTCAGGCCTTTAATCCAGCGATAAACGAAAAATACATCGCCCCGCAAGGCAAGCTAGCCAAAGCCAAATACCACGAGATACCAAACAGCAGGCTCATAGACGCGATCATGGAGCCGGGCAAGCAAATCGAGCGCAACGGCAAAAAATACGTCATGCCGCATATCCGAGTAATGTTTAACGCCAACGGCTCGACCTTCACCCGTCACCCCGACACTAACCGCGCGGTCGAAGCGATGAAAAAGATCGAAGCGATCATCACCACCGAGCCCTTTTGGACGAGTACGGCGAGGCTCAGCGACATCGTGCTGCCGTCGGCTCTGGAGTGCGAGCGCACGGATATAGAGTTTGCAAACTCCACTAGCGAGTACCTTTTTGCGATTAAGCCGCTAGTAAAGCCCGCGGGCGAGAGCAAGAGCGACTTTGAGATCGCGAGGCTCATCTGCGCGCAGTGGGGCGAGGAGTACGAGCAGGCCTTTAGCGAGGGCAAAACGGAGCTTGAGTGGGTGAAAGAAATTTATGCCGATGCAGTTCAAAAGGCTGAAGGCATGGGCATAGCGATGCCTAAATTTGAGGAGTTTTGGCAAAAGGGCTACGTCAAATTTGATCAAGTAGACGAGAAAAAGAGATACTTCACAAACTACTCGGACTTCCGCGCCGATCCCGAGAAAAACGCTCTAAAAACCCCGTCGGGCAAGATCGAGCTCTACTCCGAGGCGGTCGAAAAGCTAGGATATCCCGACTGTCCGCCGCACGCGACGTGGATGGAGCCCTTTGAGTGGCTGGGCGGCGACGTGAGCAAGTATCCGGTCGCTATCAGCGGTGCGCACTCTAAATTTAGGCTCCACTCGCAGCTAAACAGCTCGCTCATCCGCAACTACGCCGAGATCGCGAACCGCGAACCCGCGCTCATTAGCCCCGCCACGGCAAAGGCGCGCGGCATCAAAACGGGCGACGTAGTAAGGATATACAACGACCGAGGCGAGATCCTCTGCGGCGCGTTGGTAAGCGATACCGCGCAAGATAACGTCGTGATCGTGAGCGAGGGCGCGTGGTACGATCCCGCCGTCTGGGGCGAGCGCAGCTTATGCAAGCACGGCAACATAAACGTGCTAACCAAGGACGTGCCAAGCTCGCAGCTCTCGCAAAGCAACACCGCGCACACGAGCATGGCGCAGATCGAGAAATTTAAAGGCGAACTGCCGAGCGTAACGGCGTTTGATAGGCCTGTGACGATAGAGGCCTAGCGCGCTTTCTAGCTCTTGTGCCAAAGCCCTAAAGCCCTACCAGCCGTTTATCGCAAATAAAATCGCTAAGTTTTTCTGCGCCAAGAGCTCGTCCGAGAGGCGGTCATATTCGTCCCCGAGCCCCATTTCTTGCGCCATAGACGGCGGCTCATCGTCCCAAGAGCCCATCGCACCGAATACATCGGCGATCCCCGCCGCGGCAAACGCCCTCAAGCTCGGCTGCGGCAGCGCTGCAAACGAAACGGCGTAATACTCGCCCACAGCGACTTCGCCCCGCAGCGTCTTAAGCGCATTATCAAACGTCTGCGCAAAGTTTTCGCAGCCTATCTTGCTCGCGAAATCCCTGATTTGCACTAAAACATTCCCGAATTCCGCGCTGTTATCGCGCGCGTTTAGCGCATCCCGCGGCATCCCGCGCCAAAGGCGCTCGACGTATTTCACATACCAAGCCTTTTTGTCGCGATCGTATTTCCAATCAGGCGTAAAAACGCCGTCAAAGTCCTCAAAGCGGCAGACGATGCCGTTTACGTTCATCCCCGAAAAGCCCAAAAGCGCTCTATCTTTTACGAAAGTTGGAATACTAAGTCCCGCGTCCTTCAGACCGAGCTTTAGGCACTGCTCTATCCAACGCCGCCGTGCGGAGATCGGCTCGTCCTCGCGCCCTTTTTGCGCGACTTGTTCGGTAAAAAATTTGCGCGCCTTTTGCAAAAGTGACAAGCCCGTGCTTTCGTCGGCGCCTTTTTTACTAGCCGCTTCTTTTCTGTTCGCGCGCTTTTGTTTCACTGCCTCGTCGCTTTCTCTGGCTTCGTCCGTCGCGCCGCCATGCGCTACGCCGTACGTATCTTTTTGCTCCGCAGCTTTACTTGCGTCGTTTACGCTGTCCTGCACTGCGCGGCTCGCGCCCTCTGCGGTGCGGAAATGTTCCTCCGCAAACTCAAAATTTAAATATTTTATATATTTTTGATCTTGCGGCAGTGGCTTAGGATTGCTGCGCAGAGCTGATTTTAGCGCGACGCACAGCGCGCACGAGAGATATATTTCACCGTTCATAGATATCCTTTAAATTTCGACCGCTCCCGTTCATGCGGCGAATTATTTATGCTCCGCGCCAAAAGCTAGCGGCGGCAAAATTTTAAAATTTTGCGCCCTAACGACAAATTTAATCACGATAAAATTTGCGCAAAGATAAAATTCTCAACCGCTGCGAACATAAATTTAAAAGCAGCTGCCGCATCAAAAAAAGGTGCCGCTATAAATTTAAGAGCAGCTCGCGCACGGGCACGGATAAAAATTCCGAAGGCAAAATCTACGAGCGGCACAGGCAAGGCGATGTGCGTTAAATTTACGCGCACTTTAAAAATGACAAACCGCTTTAAAGAAATTTCAATCGCGCTCGCGCTATGAAATTTTAAAAGCAAGTTACCACACCGAGCTACCGATAAATTTAAGCAAGGCGATCGCGCTACTGGATCAAAGATCGCGCCGATACCGAGCAAAACGCGCTATGAAATTTTAAAGACAAATCGCCGCGCCTGCGCTGCCGCTAAATTTAAAATGAACCGATCGCACCGCAAAATTTTAAAAGCAAGCCGTTGCGTCCAAACTAGCTAAATTTAAAATTAAGCAATAGCGCCATTTGCGCTACGAATACCGCTCGTCGGCAAGCTACCACTCGCAAGCTCCGCCCGCAAGTCGCCGCTCGCAAGCTCTACGCCGCAAGCGCCCTACGCTACGACGTTTGGAAACTCATAGACCACGCGGCCGCTTTTGATCGTGCAAACCGCAGCGCCCGTAAGCTGCTTGCCGAAAAGCGGCGAGTTGCGCGATTTGGACTTATTTAGCGCCTCATCGTAAACGTAGGAAATCTGCGGATCGATGATCGCGATGTCGGCTAAAAAGCCCTCTTTGATCTCGCCCTTGTCTTTTAAATTTAGAATTTTAGCCGGGTTAAACGAGCACAGCCGCACCATGTCTTCAAGACTGATGACGCCCTCGTTTACGAGCCGAAGCGTAAGCGGCACGAGGGTTTGAAGCCCCAAAATTCCAAACGGCGCGTGATCAAATTCTACGAATTTATCGTCGGTATTGTGCGGAGCGTGATCGGTCACGATGGCGTCAATCAGACCGCTTTTAAGCGCCTCTCTGATCGCCTGCACGTCGTTTTGGGTGCGAAGCGGCGGCGACATTTTAAAATTCGTATCGTATCCCATCAGCTCGCGCTCGTCGAAAGTGAAGTGATGCGGCGTAGCTTCGCAGGTGACGCGGATACCCTCGCGCTTAGCCTGCTTTATGAGCTTTAGCGACCACGCCGAGCTTACGTGCGCGATGTGGATGTGGCCGCCCGTCTTTTTGGCAAGCAGCAGATCGCGCGCGATCATAATCTCCTCTTTTTCGCTTGCCATCCCCTTTAGACCGAGGATCGCGCTTATCTTGCCCTCGTTCATCACGCCGCCGTGGCAAAGCGAGCAATCCTCGCTGTGATTTATCACGAATGAGCCGAAGTGCGCGGAGTATTCAAGCGCCTGTCGCATCACGGAGCTGTCGGTCACGGGCAGCCCGTCGTCGCTGAAGGCCACGCAGCCCGCCTCAAGCATATCGCCCATCTCGACGATCTTTGCGCCCTTGCAGTCCTGCGAGATCGCGCCTATAGGTAGCAGATCGATAAGCCCGCGCCCCTTAGCCTTGGCGATCATCGCCCGAGTGATGCTGGAGTTGTCGTTTACGGGTTTGGTATTTGCCATCGGGAGGCAGGTCGTCACGCCGCCTGCGACCGCAGTTTCGCTGCCGCTGATGACGTCGTCTTTGTATTCGAGCCCGGGATCTCTAAAATGCACGTGCATATCGATGAGCCCAGGCATCACGAGCTTGCCCGCAGCGTCTATGACGCGGTCTGCGGCGGGACACTCGCGCGTGATCTTTGAAATTTTATCGCCCTCGATCAGGACATTCGCCTCCTCGCTGCCGCCCCAATTAACGATAGTGCCGTTTTTTATCAAAATTTTCATCGTGCGCTCCTGTTTAAATTTATCGTATGAAGTATCGCCATTCGCATCGCCTCGCCATTTTCTACCTGATCTAAAACGCAGCTATAGCGCGGATCGTCGGCTACGTCGGAGTTGATCTCCACGCCGCGATTGATCGGGCCGGGATGCATTATCATGACGCCCTCTTTCGCTGCTTGCATCCTCTTAGCGGTAAGTCCGAAAAATTTCGAGTACTCGCGCACGCTCGGAAAGCTCGGCTCGCCGTCTTGCCGCTCAAGCTGAATTCTAAGCATGATGATGACGTCGGCGCCCTCGATCGCCTCCTCCACGCTTTTGCATATCGGGCAGCCGAACGCGTCGCAGTCGCGCAGCATCATCGGAGGACCGAAGAGCCGCACGTTTATGCCGAGCTTTCGCATCGCCCAGATGTCGCTTCTAGCCACGCGCGAGCGAAATATATCGCCGATGATCGCGACGTTTAAATTCTCGATCCTGCCCTTGTGCTCGCTGATAGTAAAAAGATCCAGCAGCGCCTGGCTCGGGTGCTCGTTCAGCCCGTCGCCCGCATTTACGATCGATGCATCGCAGTTGGCCGCGACAAATTTCGCCGCGCCCGAGCAGCTGTGGCGCAGCACGAAGATATCCGTGCGCATCGCCTGCATATTTCTGATGGTGTCAATCAGCGTCTCACCCTTTTTCGTGCTGCTGTCTGCGGCGGTGAAATTTACGCTGTCCGCGCCCAGGCGCTTGGCTGCGATCTCAAAGCTAGTGCGGGTACGGGTGGAGTTTTCGAAAAACGCGTTGATGACCGTCTTGCCGCGAAGCGAGTCGGATTTTTTGACGTCAGAGCGGTTGAGCGCTTTAAACTCGCGCGCCAGATCTATAAAGTCGTAGATGTCCTCGCGGCTCAGATCCTGCGCGCTAAGAAGATGCTTTAGCTTATACATTCCCTCTCCTTTTTTGGGCCGAATTTCAGCCGTAATTGTATAAAAAAATCTCTGATAAAATTTTAAAATTTAAGAGCAGGGCTCAAATTTAGACGCATAATTTTGCTTGAAATTTCATTTGAGTTCGCATACGAAGCGCGAGTGGGATTTTAGAGTAAAATTTAAAAATTTTGGGATTAAATTTGAGCTTCTTGAGCGAAAATTTTAAAAAATCCGCCGCGCTACTTACGTAAAATTTTAAAGCTTTACGCGCAACGGGCGGCTAGAAAAGCAAAGAATTTAAAGCTTATTTAAATACTCTATATAATTTTTCGCGCTATTTTCTACAGCTTGCTCGCTTTTATCGTAAGTAAAGCCGTATGAGACGAAATTAGGCATAGTCGTTGCGCCGACGAAATTAAACGTAGCTTTAAATGGCGCTAGCACCTCATCCACGCTAAAGCCCACGATGCCGTTTTTAGAGTAGTTTGCCTCGGTCGCGCCAAGCGAGATCGCAAGCGCGAATTTTTTGCCTTTAAGCTTGCCGCCGCTCTCTGTGCCATAAGCCCAGCCGCGCGTAAAAACATCCTCAAACCACTGCTTAAGAAGCGGCGTGCAGTTTGAAAAACGAAACGGAAACTGAAGCACGATTTTATCGTGGCTTTCGAGCAGTTTTTGCTCCTTTTCCACATCGATTTTAAAATCCGCATAAAGCGCGTAGAGATCATGAAGCTCGAACTTATCGGGATGCGCTAGCACAGCATCCCTCCAGTGGCGGTTTACAAGCGAGTTTGCGATATTTGGATGAGCCAAAATAATGAGAGTTTTCATTTCTATCCTTTAAATTTGAAATTGCGGGGCGCATTATAGCCCTACTTCGTAAAATTTTTCTCGTTTTATCGCAAGCAGCCTTAAATTCTAAAGCTTTACCGGCCGCTGTCCGCTTCTCTTTGACAGCGGCTTCAAAGGGCGTGAGCTTTGAATTCCAAACTTCATCCACTACTCGCGCTTTATTTAGAAATGCTCGCCCTCGGGGCACTCGTCGCGTTTTACAGAGGTTTACCACTTCTTTGCAAATATTTATATTCCATTGCGGAGGCTCGCGCGAGTAAAATTTTAACGAAACCGCCGCGCAGGGGAAATTTTAATAAAATTTAGCATCGTTTCTCTGCAAGCATTTGCCACAACAAATAAAATTTAGATGAAATCTAGCCGTGCTTTAAACTATACAACCTTGCCATCGGTTCCGTCGTCGGGCTGTGGGTGCTCATCGCGCTCTTATGAGTGTCTGCCCCCCCTTTCGTGCAGGCTCATTACGCTCCTGCGAAGACTTGCCGCTTTCCTGTGGGTGGTAGTTGCAACAAAAAATTTTGAGTAGAATTTAGCGTAATTTAAATTCTAAAGCTTTGCCTACCAGCCGCCTCTTCAGGATCTGAATTATCATCGCGCTCCTGCGAGCGCCCGCCGCGCAGCTCCTGTCTGGGCTGCGCGCCAAAGCCCTCCAAGACCTTACCTAGGCTCTCGTTTGCATCCTTGATGATTCCCTGTAGGCTCTGCCCCATTTTATCAAGGTTTTTGCCGGCCTCGCGTGCCGCCGCCTCGCCCTGCTTTAGCAGATCCTTGGTCCTATTCGCGTTGCGAGCGGCAAAATCGCTCAGCGCTTCGGGCGCCTTTTTCTGCAATTTTTGCAAAGCCTCGCCCAAAACTTTAGCATCGTTTGCAAGCTCATCTATCGTGGAATTTAGATCGGATTTTTGCTTGCTCTCAAAGCCCTGCGGCACGGAATTTTGCGTGGAGCCTTGCATAGAATTTTGTGTGGAGCTTTGAACGGAATTTCGCCCCGAGCTATCCGTGCTTTTATTAAAATTTTGCCCTTGATTACCCGCGCTAAAATTCTGTTCCGAGCGCGCGCTTTGCTCGCGATTTTGCGCGTCCGATCCGCCGTCGCAGCCGCCCAAAACGCACGTCGCGACTAGCGCCAAAGTAAAATTTCGCGCCGCGTTTAAAAAGCTAAAATCATTTATAAAACTAAAATTTCTAGCGCGACCCGCCGAGATAAAATTTAATCCGTCCTGCGCCGAGATAAAATTTTGCCCGCTGCCGATCTTGATAAAATTCTGCCCAACGTACGCCGAAGTAAAATTTTGCCCGCTGCCCGCCGAAACGAAATTACGCAGCCGTCCAAAGCCCGGCTCGCCGCTCGCTCGGATAAATTTCTGCGCTAAATCGCGTCCACATCCTTTCAAAATTAGTCTTTTCAAAATCCGCTCCTTTAAATTTCATCCCTAGCAATCGCGCTTGGAAGCCGCCCGAAAAACAGATCGCTTCTAAGCTTTAAAAGCAAGCAGATAGCGATATCGGCGCTTTGTTCGCGGATATAGTTTCGATCGCCTTTTAGATGAAATTCCCCGACGATCTGTTTGCCGCCCTGCTCCTTTGCGCCGATAAAGACCGTTCCTACGGGCTTTTGCGCGCTTCCGCCGCCGGGACCCGCGATACCGCTTACCGCAAGAGCAAAGCTCGCCCCGCTGCTTTGCAGCGCGCCCTCCAGCATCTCGCCCACGGTCTGCGCGCTTACCGCGCCGTAGCGAGCGAGCGTATCTTTGCCTACGTTGAGCCAGAGATTTTTTATCTCGTTGGCGTAGCTTACGAGCGAGCCGTCAAAAACGTCGCTCACGCCCGCAACTGCGCCGAATTTTGCGGCGATGAGCCCTGCGGTGCAGCTTTCGGCGAAGGTGATCTTAGCGCCTATCTCGCGCAGTCTATCCACCACAAAGCCCATAAAATCGCCGCCTTCGATATAGCAGCTCTCATAATACTTCCCGACGCTTTGTAAAAACGCGTCTAGCGCTCCGAATTTCATCGCACTGGCGCGCACGAGCAGCAAAAAGGAGCAGGGCCTACTGATCGTAAGCGAAATTTTATAACTGATCGCGAGGCTTTCTAGGCGCTGCTTTACGCTTTCGTATTCGCAATCGAAAAGATAAAAGCTCTCGCCCGCGCTCGGCGCGTCTTGAAGGATCGGCGGCAAGCTCTGCAAGCAAAGCGCCTTGATCACGTTTACCGAGCAACCTCTGACGTTTAACAGAAAGCTGTTTTTCGCGACCGTTCGCGCCATCGAGGGCGCTAGGGTCTCTCCGTTTTTCAGCTCAAGCGAATCGAAAGAGAGCGTCGATAAAATTTTACCGACGACCGCATAGGCGGAGTTTGCCGCAAAGATCGTGATGAAATCGTACGAATCGATCATTTTTTCAAGCGCGAAGGGCAAAACCTTATCGTTTTCGCTTAAGAATTTCAGATCGTCCATCCGCCCAAAAACCCGCTCGTAGCTGCGAGAAATATAGCTCATCAAAGCCGTGTCGTAGCGGATCTCCTCGCCGATTACAAGGATGATATTTTTCATAAAGACCCTCATTAAATTTTCGCACATTATAGCATAAACGCAGGCTGCTCTTTCAGAGCTTTTTAATGGCGTTTTGGATAAACTTCACAAATTTTTTAAGACACGAAAAGGTACAAATATGAACTACAAAGATACTCTCTTTCTTCCTACGACAGACTTTGCGATGCGAGGCGCGCTGCCGCAAAACGAACCTGCGAGGTTTAAGGCATGGTACGACGAGCGTAAAATTTACGAAAAGATGAAGGCTAGGCGCAAGGGCGCAAGCGTCAGCTTTAATATCCACGACGGCCCGCCGTACGCTAACGGACACCTCCACATCGGCCACGCGCTGAATAAAATTTTAAAAGACATCATCACCAAAACCCATTATTTCTTCGGCGAGGATATCCGCTACGTGCCCGGCTGGGACTGCCACGGTCTGCCGATCGAGCAGCAAGTAGAGATCAAACTAGGCGAGCGGAAAAAATCGCTTTCAAAAGTGCAGATCCGCGAGCTTTGCCGTCAGCACGCCAAAGAATTTATTGACGTGCAGCGCAATGAATTTAAAGATATGGGGATTTTGGGCGACTGGGACGATCCGTATCTGACGCTAAAATTTGAGTTTGAGGCTGAAATTTACAAGGCGCTCTGCCAGATCGCAAAAAAAGGAATTCTAATCGAGCGCTCTAAGCCCGTGTTTTGGAGCTGGGCGGCAAAAAGCGCGCTTGCAGAAGCCGAGGTCGAGTATAAAGACAAAGAGGACTACTCTATCTTCGTGGCGTTCGATCTAAGCAGTGAAGCGAACGCTAAAATCGGCGCGAAAGGCGCTAAAGCAGTCATCTGGACGACCACGCCTTGGACGCTGCCCGCAAACGGCGCGATATCTTTGAACCCGAATGAAATTTATGCGCTGACGAGCGAAAATTTGATCCTTGCAAAACCTTTGGTCGAAAGCCTCGTAAGCCTGGGCATCACAGAAGGCAAGATCGTAAAAGAATTTAAGGCTACCGAGCTTGAAGGCCTAAACGCTATCAATCCGCTAAACGATAGGGCTTCGAAATTTATCCTCGGCGAGCACGTTTTAATGGACGGCGGCACGGGGCTCGTGCATACGGCTCCGGGACACGGCGAGGACGATTATTTCGTAGGTCTTAAATACGGCATCGAGGTGATTATGCCGGTGGATGAGGGCGGCTGTTTCGACGAGACACTTAAAACCAAAAAACTCTTCCGCGCAGACGTCGTAGATGAGCTCGTGGGGATGCATATTTTCAAAGCAAACGAGAAAATTTTAGAGCTTCTAGGCCCCGCGCTTATCAAATCCGGCAAATTCGTCCACTCCTATCCACACTGCTGGCGCACGCACAAGCCGGTGATTTACCGCGCGACGAAGCAGTGGTTTATCGCGATGGACGAGCCTAAACTCAGCGGTAAGACGCTGCGCCAAGTGGCATTAGAAGAGATCGGCAAGGTTAAATTTTATCCGCAAAGCGGCATCAACCGCCTTACCTCGATGATAGAAAACCGCCCTGATTGGTGTATCTCGCGCCAAAGGGATTGGGGCGTGCCGATCGCGTTTTTCCGCAATAAAAGCACCAAAGAGCCGATTTTTGATGAGAAAATTTTAAATAATATCTACGAAATTTTTAAGGCTAAGGGCGCGGATGCTTGGTGGCAGATGGAAATTTCGGAGCTTTTACCGCAGGACAGCGGCTATAAGCCTGAAAATTTAGAAAAGGTGATGGATATCTTAGACGTTTGGTTCGATAGCGGCTCTACGTGGAAAGCAGTGCTACAAAGCGGCGCCTACGATGCAGGCAAATTCCCTGCGGATATGTATCTTGAGGGTAGCGACCAACACCGCGGCTGGTTTCAAAGCTCACTGCTTCTAAGCTGCGCGATCAACGAATGCGCGCCGTACAAAAGCATCCTCACGCACGGATTTACCGTCGATGAGAAGGGCCAGAAGATGAGTAAATCAGTCGGAAACGTCGTCTATCCGCAAGAGGTCGCAAAGAGCCACGGCGTGGAAATTTTACGCCTTTGGGTCGCGATGAGCGATTATTCGACCGATCTAAAGATCAGCGACAATATCCTTAAGCAAGTAAGCGAGCAGTACCGCAAGATCCGAAATACTATAAGATTTCTGCTCGCAAGCACCAGTGATTTAAATGAGATCGAGACGAGCAATTTTACGCGGCTTGACCGCTGGATCCTAACGCGCGCGGCAAACGCCTTTGCGGGCGCGGAAGCGGCGTTTAGAAACTACGATTTTTCAAAGGGCTTCAACGCCTTGCTAAATTTCTTAAGCGCCGATCTGAGCGGAATTTATCTTGACATCTGCAAAGACAGGCTCTACTGCGACGCACCCGACGAGCCGCGCCGCAGAAGCGCGCAAAGCGCGATAGCTCTGATCACGCGAGCGCTGCTGCCTCTGATCGCGCCTACGCTAACCTACACGATCGACGAAGTAATGCAGTTCGCGCCACGTATCATCAAAGAGGGCAAGGAAGACGTCTTTGATCTGATCTACAAGCAGGTAGAATTTGACGATTTTCTAGAATTCGACGAAATTTTAATCAAATCGAGGGAGAAATTTTTCGAGCTTATTGACGCGCTTAAAAAGGACAAGATCATCAAATCGACGCTTGAGCTGATTTTGCAGACGAGCTCGAACGAAATTTTATCAAACGACATTCTAGGCGTGGCGGATTGGTTCATGGTAAGCGACGTGGACACTCTGCAAAGCGGGCCTGCCCTGGCGGAGTTTAAGATAAATGACGAAATTTTCCGCCTCGTAAAATCCTCTAAGCACAAATGCCCGAGATGCTGGAAATTTAACGCAAAAGAGTCTGATGAGCTCTGCCCGCGCTGCGCGAAGGTCATGCATGCTCGCTAGCCCCATAAGTCTCGGCTTCGTATTTTTTACGATCGCGCTGATCTGCGTAGCAACGGGCGTGGGGATCTATTTCGTGAATAAATTTAAGGATGGCAGATGATAAGTTTGAAAGAGGCTCTAAAGCTGAGCGCGGATGAAATTTCGGCGCTTAGAGCGGAGCTAAAGGATAAAATTTTAAAAACCAAAGAGCTCGGCGCCTACGTCGAGCAGCTCACGGGCGAGGCTCTAAACATCAGCGGCGAGGGCGTGCCGATCGCGATCAAAGATAACATTCAGGTAAAAGATTGGAGCGTCACCTCGGCGAGTAAAATTTTGCAAGGCTACGTTGCGCCATACGACGCGACGGTGATCAAAAAGCTACGCGAGCGCGGTTTAGCGCCGTTTGGGCGGACGAATATGGACGAGTTTGCGATGGGAAGCACGACCGAGAGCTCATTCTACGGCAAAACTCTCAATCCGACCGATCACTCGCGCGTACCCGGCGGCAGCAGCGGCGGAAGCGCGGCTGCCGTAGCGGCAAATATCGCCGTAGCCGCACTCGGAAGCGATACGGGCGGCTCGATCCGCCAGCCGGCGGCATTTTGCGGCTGCGTAGGTTTTAAGCCGAGCTACGGCAGGGTCAGCCGCTACGGGCTCGCGGCGTATTCGAGCAGCCTCGATCAGATAGGACCGATCACGCGCAGCGTCGAGGATGCGGCGATTTTATACGACATCATCGCAGGGCGCGACGAGATGGACAGCACGAGCTAC
Source organism: uncultured Campylobacter sp. (assembly GCF_937980635.1). Taxonomy (GTDB): domain Bacteria; phylum Campylobacterota; class Campylobacteria; order Campylobacterales; family Campylobacteraceae; genus Campylobacter_B. Next base: position 77,241 of record NZ_CALJPG010000023.1, on the reverse strand, counting down.
GCGGGCGCTTACGAAAGCACCGCGGATAAGCTAAACGCAGATCGCAAGCTTAAGATCGCCGTTATAAAAAATTATATCGACGAAGCCTCGCAGCAGGTCAAAGAAGCTCTAAATTCGGCTATAGAAAAGCTAAAATCATTCGGGCATGAGATCATTTACCGCGATCTTTGCAGCTCCAAATACGACATCGCGACCTACTACATCATCGCCACCGCCGAGGCTAGCGCAAATTTAAGTCGCTACGACGGCGTACGCTACGGAAACCGCGCAAAGGCTCTAAATTTAAAAGAGCTCTACGCCAACACTCGCGGCGAAGGCTTCGGCGACGAGGTCAAAAGAAGAATGCTTCTAGGCACCTTCGTGCTAAGCAGCGGCTACTACGACGCGTATTACATCAAAGCGCAGAAGGCAAGGGCTTTCATCAAAAGTGAATATGAGGAAATTTTAAAAGACGCCGATTTGATCTTTATGCCGATCGCGCCGGGCGTGGCGTATAAATTCGGCGAGCTTAGCGATCCGCTGCGTGCGTATCTTAGCGACATCTACACGATCGGCGTAAATTTAGCGGGGCTTCCCGCAATCTCCGTGCCGGTAGCGAAAAGCAAAGAGGCTCTTAATATCAGCGCGCAGCTCATCGGGCGCGCTTACGACGAACAAACGGTGCTGGACGGCGGCTTGAGTTTAGAAAAAATCGTGAAAGGATAAGTATGAAGATCGTCAAAAAGGCTCTGACCTTCGAGGATGTTTTGTTGGTACCGCAATACTCTGAAATTTTACCCAAAGAGGTCGATATCAGCACGAGTTTTACGAAAAATATCACGCTAAATACCCCTCTCGTGAGCGCTGCGATGGATACGGTCACCGAGTATCGCACCGCGATAATGATGGCGCGCCTCGGCGGCATCGGCGTGATCCATAAAAATATGGACGAGGACTCCCAAGCCAAGATGGTTCGCCGCGTAAAAAAGAGCGAAAGCGGCGTCATTATCGATCCTATCTCGATCAAGGCGGACGCCACGATCAAAGACGCTCTCGATCTGATGGGCGAGTACCACATCAGCGGCATTCCCGTTATCGACGACAACGGCGTGCTGATTGGAATTTTAACCAATCGCGACCTGCGCTTCGAAACCGACACCGCCGCGCTAGTAGGCGAGAAGATGACCAAAGCTCCGCTAATTACCGCTCCAAAGGGCTGCACGCTTGATGATGCGGAGAAAATTTTTAGAAACAATAAGGTAGAAAAGCTTCCGATAATCGACGCAAACGGTCACTTAGAGGGGCTTATTACGATTAAAGACCTTAAAAAGCGCATCGAATATCCTAACGCCAATAAAGACAAATTCGGCCGTCTTCGCGTCGCCGCGGCGATTGGCGTAGGCCATCTGCAAAGAGCCGAAGCTCTCGTCAAAGCGGGCGTAGACGCGCTTGTGATGGACTCCGCGCACGGACACTCCAAAGGCATTATCGATACGCTTAAGGAGCTAAAGCGAAATTTTGACGTCGACGTAGTAGTAGGAAACGTCGCAAACCCCGCTAGCATAAAGGATATCGCAAACGCGGGAGCGGACGCGATTAAAGTAGGCATCGGCCCGGGCTCGATCTGCACTACGCGCATCGTAGCGGGCGTGGGCGTGCCGCAGTTTACCGCAATCAACGATTGTGCGATCGAGGCGGCTAAATTTGGAATTCCGATCATCGCAGACGGCGGCATCAAATACTCGGGCGACATCGCCAAAGCTCTAGCTGCGGGCGCAAGCTCGGTGATGATGGGAAGCCTGCTTGCAGGCTGCTACGAGACCCCGGGCGAGCTCATTACGTTTCAGGGCCGCCAGTACAAAACCTACCGCGGTATGGGTTCCTTAGCGGCAATGCAGAAGGGAAGCTCGGATCGCTACTTTCAAGACGGCACCGCAAAAGAAAAGCTCGTGCCCGAGGGCGTCGAGGGACGCGTGCCTTACGCGGGCATGCTAAAAGACGTGATCTTTCAGCTACTAGGCGGCTTGCGAAGCTCGATGGGATACTGCGGCAGCAAGGATATCGCGACCTTTCAGCAAAAGGCGGAATTCGTCGAGATCACGAGCGCAGGTCTTAAAGAAAGCCACGTCCACGACGTCATCATCACGCAGGAAGCGCCGAATTACCGAGTTAATCAGTGATCCTTCAAAGCAAAATTCAAAATTTCGACGAGCCGCTCTATCTGGAGAGCGGCCGCGTCTTTTCTAACTTCAAGCTCGCCTATGAAACCTACGGCGAGCTAAACCAGGACAAATCAAACGTCATCGTCATCTGCCACGCCTTAACCGGCTCCGCGCACGCCGCGGGACTTTACGAAGGCGACGTTAAGCCCGGCTGGTGGGACGGGCTCATCGGCGATCATAAAGCGGTCGATACGACAAAATTTTTCGTCATCTGCATAAACATTTTAGCTTCGCCGTTCGGCTCGACATGCCCGCTTGATGTCGATGAAAGCAGCGGCCGCGAGTACCGCTTGCACTTTCCGGTAGTGGTCGTCTCGGACGTCGTGCGCGCGCAGATGATGCTTTTAAAGCGCCTCGGCATCGCCCGCGCCCGCGCCGTTATCGGCGGCAGCCTGGGCGGCATGCAGGCGCTGTGCTATGCGATCGAATACCCCGAATTTGCGGATGAAATTTTCGTACTCGCAAGCACATACGCTACGCAGCCTTGGGCGATCGCGTTTAATAAGATCGCGACCGAGGCCATCTTGCGCGATCCGAGCTTTAAAAACGGCAACTACGATAAAAATCTGATCGCCGAGCACGGACTTGACGGCATGGCGGTGGGGCGCATGGCGGGGCATATAAGTTTTTTAAGCCCAAGCTCGATGCAGGATAAATTCGGGCGCAACTACGTTGAAACCGACGGTCTTTATGAAATCAACGGGCGCTTTCAGGTGGATCGCTACCTTGAATACAACGGCGAAAATTTCGCGCGTAGGTTTGATCCGCTGTGCTATCTCTACATCGCCAAGATGATGAATATCTTTGATTGCACGCGCCACTACGGCAATCTCAAAAACGCCTGCGCGCAGATCAGATCGCGCCTGCACCTCATCTCTTTCAAAGGCGACGTGCTCTTTCCGCCGGGGCTGATGAAAGAAATTTACGATGCGATGAGCGATCTGGGCAAAAAGGATCGCGCGAGCTACGCGCAGATCGACAGCGACTACGGACACGACGCGTTTTTGGTCGAGATAGAAAAATTTGATTACATCATAAAAAGGATTTTGGATGAGTTTTGAGGAAAAAATGGAAAAAATTAACGCGCTTTTAAAAAGCCTAAACGACAAGGATCTAAGCCTAGAGGAGAGCGTGAAGCTGTATAAGCAGGGCGTGGCGCTGCTAAAAGAGGCGAAGGAAATTTTAGAAAACGCCAAACTCGAGGTTGCCGAAATAAACGCACCCGAGCAGGCTTAGGAGGCGACGATGATAAACGTATGCGTTTTACAACTACCGACGCTTTCGATGAGCGAAAATCGGATCGATTACTATATGAAGGTCGCCAAGGATAACAGCGCGCGGATCGTGCTGCTGGGCGAATATGAGCTAAATTCCTTCTTTAGCGAGCTTAAAAAGATGCCCCGCTCTATCGCCTGCGAACAGAGCGAGCATAAGCAGGAGCTGATGGCGCGGCTGGCCGCCAAATACGACCTGCATATCGTAGCGCCGATAATCAGAGCCGCTAGCGGCGCGATTTTGAGGCAAGCGGGCATCTTCGGTGGCGCGGCTCAAAAAAGCGCGCGCTGCGGCGGCGAAAATTCCGTAAGCCTTAAAGGCGAGCCCGGTTGCAAGGGCGAGCTAAATTCCAAGAGCGATTTAAGCTCCAACGATGGTTCAAATTCTAAAGGCGCTTTAAATTCCAAAAGCGAGCAGAATTGCAAAGGCGGCTTAAGCTCCTGCGGCGCGCACGCTTTAAATTTCAAAGCCGCAAATTCCGCAGACGATTTAAATTTAAGCGCTTCGATCCCGAGTAACTCGAACGCTTCAAATTTAAAAGCCGAGAGCCAAAAAGATGCGAGCGAAGAGGAGATCTTTTGCGCGAGCGAAAACGAGCCTATCTGGGTGAAATCCTGCGCGAAATTTTCGCCCTCGGAGGTAAAATTTTACGATCAAAATATCCTGATGGACTATCCGCACTGGAACGAGGAGGGCTTTTTCGCCAACCGCAAAAGCCGCAAAATCGGTAAAATTTCGCCGATGATCTTTAGCGAGGGCGGCGTGAAATTCGGCGTCTGCTTCGGCTACGAGGCGCATTTTGACGTATTTTGGCGCTACTTTATGCAGAAAAACGTCGGCTGCGTGCTCGTGCCGTGCGCCTCAACCTTCGAAAGCGGCGGGCGCTGGCGCGAGCTTTTGAAGATGCGCGCGTTTACGAACTCGCTCTATGTCATCCGCGCCAACCGCATCGGCGAGGCGAAATTCGGCGAGAGCGAGTTTAAATTTTACGGCGAGAGCTTCGTCGTAACCCCCGGCGGCGAGATCGCAAACGAGCTGAAAAACGAAGAGGGCGTGCTGATGTGCGAAGTGGACGCGGACGAGATCGCTGCGGCGCGCGGGTTGTGGAAATTCCGAAAAAATCTAGTCGGCAGGGGGCTTTTATGAACTACTTTCACAGACAGATCCAGCTTTGGGGTGAGCAGACGCAGCGCGCGCTTGCGGATAAGCGCATCTTAATCATCGGCGCTGGCGGGCTTGGAAGCAGCCTTTCTTACGCTCTGGGTGCAAGCGGCATCGGGCGGATCAGCGTCGTAGATTTCGACACGGTGGCGCTTCACAACATCCACAGGCAAATTTTATTCACGCTCGCAGACGAGGGCAAATTTAAAGCGGATGTTTTTAAAAGCCGTACGGAGGCTCGCTACGACGGCGTGAGCGTGGAGGTGCACAAAAGCCGTGCGGAGGAATTTTTCACTAGCGCGATAGGCGCGGGCGAGAAATTTGATCTCATTTTGGATGCGACCGATAATCTCGCTACGCGCGCGCAGATCGATGCGTTTGCTAAGCAAATAGGCGTGCCGTGGGTGTTTGCGTCGGTGGACAGCTGGCAGTGCCAAGTCTGCTTCGTGCAGAATGCGGATTTTAAATTTTTTCCGAGCCTAAACGCGACGCCTGCGGGCATAACGGCTGCGATCGTGATGTTTGCGGCAAGCTTTGAGGCAAACCTCGCTCTGCGTTATCTGGCGGGGCTTGAGGTCGAAAAAGACCTGCTTTACTACGCGAACTTTTTCGGCGGCGAGCTGGAAGTTAGGAAGATAAAATTGTAGTTTTGGCTCGGGCTAGTTTAAATTTAAGCCCGAGCTTGTGGGTTTTTACTGCATGGCACGAAGCGGTATTTAAAATTTTGAACCTAGATTTAAAGAGCCAAATTTAAAATTTTAAATTTAATCGCTTTGAGCCGATTTTTTATAAAATTTCAATGATTTCGAATTTATTTTAATACCGCAAGCACGCGGCTTCTCATCTAAATTTAAATGAGCTTAGTTTATCTTTTTTATCCCCCTCAATTAATAAATTTTGTAATCTCCAAATCCTAAGCATTTAACATTAGGATTGCTTATATCATATATCTGCCTTATGCTGCATGCCTCATCCCATGTAATATTAGGATCTTTTAATCTCTTTGAATAATATTCTTTTTGCGTCATATTTTCATCTTTTAAAAATGCGTTTCTACCTTCTGCAATAATACCCCTGTAATGTTGTATGGCATGCAGATATCCTATTAAAGTCCTAATGTCGAAAATATCACTCTGATTAGAAAGTTCCGCTTCTGAAGTTTTTTCCGTATTCGCAGAATACGCATCTAAATTTACTACGCTTGCGTTACTTTCTCCGCAAAATTTTCTATAAAGATTTAAAATCTGATCCATTTCGATGAGGCGATATTTTTCTATAGTATATGGCTTTCTTCTTATTGCGTGATCTTTTTGCATCTTCTCTTCGCCATTCCGGTAACCGTATTTTTCTATATAGCTGCTTTTTATAAAAGTCTCTTTTTCGTGATCTATGCCATACGCGGCATTGTATAGCGCATTAGCTCGCAAATCTTCCAATTCCAAAAGCGATTCTTTGCATTCTTTATATTTTTCTCGTCTGAAATATTCACTTGGCTGAACGGATACATCGTATTTAAGCAGCAAATCAAGCATCTTCTCGTAATCATTCATATAAATTAATAATCCATATGGCGTAGCTTTAAACATAGCCTCCTCCAATCGAGGTCTTGGATAATTTTCTATTTCCTTTTCATACCACTCCGTTAAAATTTTTGTAAAGTTATCGTCCTGTTTGATCGTGCCGTCTAAACCGACCTTGGTATATTTATAGGGCCTATATCCGCTTTCTAAAACTATTTTTACCATTTCTAAGGAATTATCGTCTATGACATATCCGAAAGGGTCGCTCGGATCCCTCGGTCCCTTACTATTATATATGAAAGGGCGATCGTTTTTATATTTTATTATTGCTTTATCGCCGTCTATTATCGTATGATCATATTTTCCTTTAACCCACGCCACTTGTACCGCCTTCACCTCTTCAAATTTAACCCCGTTATCTAGTAACAGTTTTGCCGTTTTGGTGGAGTTATTTTCTATCGCATAGGCTAGCGGACTAAGTTTATATCTGTCCTTATGCCTCATATCCGCCCCTAGCTTTATAAGCTCTTTAGCGGTATTTTCATCGTCGTAAAACGCGCTATAAATAAGCGGGCTAGTGCCTGCATGCATCTGTAAATTTACGCTTAGATTATTGTCTTTTAAAAAATTTAAAACGCCTCCGGTGTCTTTGGCTTTGAGCATTAAGCGAAGCTTTTTCAAAGTAGCATTTTCTTCCCAATGAGAATTCGTATATTCCGCCTCATCGTCAATATCCCAGTAGCGAAACGCGAAGCTATCGACCTCCTCTTGGCTTACGTATTTGCTAAGACCCGGTACTTTGGAAACATTAGTATCTGAAGTAACGGTGAAATGGGTTTGTTTGCGCTCCGTAAGACCTGATCTTTCGGCTAATAGATACAGCGCGCATACGACCACCACGCAGACGGCATAAATAAACCGAAGTTTAAAGCTTTTCAAAATTTCCCTCCCCTTTAACAAAACGTCATTTTGCTATTTTCGAGCGCATTATAGCCTAGCTTAAATTAAATCGAAATTTTACGTGACGAGCGGGTAAAATTTTATATAAATTTAGCCCGCAAGCCTTGAAATTTTGGCAAGTTTAGAAGATAAATGCGTGTTTAGAAATTTTAATTAGCTTTATTCTAGATCGCTCAAAAGATCCGCCAAGCTCACGCTTGATAGGGATTTTTTAAAATCATTCTGAATACGAGTAAATCGCGGCGCGAGTACCGCCTCGATCTTGCCGCCCACGGGGCAGGCGCTAGGCGAGCCTTTATGCAGGCGAAACATCGCGTCCTCCTCGCTCACCGCCTCGTAAATGTCTAAAAGCGTGATGAGCCGCGCGTCGCGAGCCAGCGTGATGCCGCCCACGCCCGCGGTCGTGAGCACCAAGGCTGCGTTTTTCAGCTGCGAGATCAGCTTGCGCGCGATGGCGGGGTTTATCCCCGAGCTTGCGGCGACGAAATCGCCCGTGACCTTCTCCTCACGAAAATACGCGACGCAAAGCATGATGTGAACGGCGAGTGAAAATTTGATACCTACTTGCATTTCGCTCCTTGATTTGGATCTGAATTTTAGAATTTAAGCGAATTTTTACTTAAATTCGGGCGCTAAATTTCAGATCGCGCTAAAATTTAATCCACCAAGCGATTTTCTTAAAATTCTAATCTTAAATTTAATCGTTCCGAAATTTCATCCGCTAGTCGATTTTTTAAAATTTAGATATTAATTTTAATCACGCCTAAATTTCATCCGCGACATAGCAAGCCGCGCGCCGCCGATACCGATAGCGCGACTATCCCCGCCTACACCGCCGTTGCAGCCGCTACCGCTGTTCATTACCTCTGCTGCGGTTGTCGCGAATACAATCGCCGCTATCGCCACCACCGCTATTATTCGAATACAATCGCTACCGATGTTCTGCAACGCAATCGCCGCCGTCATTAGCACCACGGTCGCCGCTACCGTCGCCGTTAAATTTTAAATTTTAGCTTGAGTTCGGCTCCGCCACTAAATTTAATTTCAAGCCGTAGCTCGCTCTAGCTCTAAATTTTAATTCAAACATAGGCTCTGTCCTAGCGCTAAATTTTGATTTAAGCCAGAGTTTACTTTGCTGCTAAATTTTAAATTTACGTTCGAATTTTACTGCGCCGCACGATTTAAAATTTACGTTAGAATTTTGCCGTGCCGCGTAGTTAAAATTTACGCGCGGCAACGCCCATTATTCGCCGACCGCCGTGAACGGCTTGCCGATAAATTTTTGCGCCTTGATCTCATCTATTACTGCGAGCGCGAGGTCTGCGTAGCCGATGTAGCTTTTGCCCTTGCCGTTTAGGATCAGCTCGTCGCCTCCGAGGACGTATGAGCCCGTGCGAGCGGCGTTTGCGTCGTATTCCGCGGCAGGGATCACGTAGGTCCAGATCAAATCTTTGCTCGCTTTTAGCACCTCGTAGCTCGCCGCAGTCGCCTCCGCTACGCCCATATACTCAGCCGGGAAGCTCGGAGTATCCATCAGGCGCATCTTGCGCGAAGCGTCTGTGTATAATACGCCCGCGCCGCCGATGACGAAAAGTCTAGTCTGCGTGCCGCCTAGCAGCTCCGCGATGCGCTGCGTCATTTTCGCGTGAAGCGGGAAGGTCTGCGGCGTCCATGCAGCGACCGCGCTGATGACGACGTCAAAGCCCGCCAAATCGGCCTTGCTAAGCTCAAAAACGTCCTTGTGCACGAGCTTGATGGCGTCGTTTTTATACTCTTTGTTTCGCGCGAAGCCCGTTACGTCGTAGCCCTGCTTTAGCGCCTCCGCAACTAGCGCGCTACCTGATTTTCCGTTTGCTCCGATGATTGCTACTTTTTTCATTTTCTATCCTTTAAATTTAGATTTTGTTTGCTGACGCAGCCACTTATCGCCGCTGCAAGCTAATTCACTTCCGCCGCAGCTAATGTACTTATTCATACGACCATTTATCGTCGCCGTCGCGGCCGATGCACCCGCCACGCAGGGGCGTCGTTTGCCTGCCGTACGGTTTAAAATTTACGACCGCGCTTTGCTGCGTGCTTGTCTTGCGAAATTTTACAGCCAGCTCGGCTTTACGTCCTCGTTTATCACGCCGTCGCCGTTAGTGTACTGCTCCAGGCTGCCGCGTTTAGTTTGGATGCAGATAAATTTCATCCCCTGCGCACCCGCCTTGAAGCATCTCTTGCCCGCCGGGTCGATGCGGATCGCATCGCCCTCTTTGACCGCCTTTTCCTCGCCGTCGATGAAGAGCGTGCCGCCGCCTTTTAGCACCAAATAAAGCTCCTCGTTTTGCTTGTGCGAATGCACGAAAGGCACGCTCACATTTGCGGGAAGCTCGTTGATAGAAAGCTCGCAGCCGCTTAAGCCTAGAGCTTCTTTTAGCTCGACTCTAGGTTCGTTTTTCGTTGAAATGATCTTGTAGTTTGACATCTTTTTCTCCTTGTAAATTTTTGTTGTAATGTTATAACTTACAACCGATAAGCGAAGTATAGTTAAATTTTGTTGTAATGTCAAGAGTTACAGCAAAAATTTTCAAAAAATTTGACGCAAATTTTAAAATCAGCTAAAATCCGCGCGATTTTAACCGAAGGATTTTTATGCAAAATAGCGCATTTAAGACGCTAACGCTCATAGCAAAGAAAAACTTTAAAAAACTGTTTTTAACGTTTAGCCTGGTTTTGGCGGAAAACGGGCTATTTCTCGTCTATCCAGTACTAGCCGGCATCGCCATAAACGCCATCGTATCCGGCGACACGCTTTTGGCACTTAGCTACTCGGGCTTAGTGTTTGTCGGCTGGGGGCTTGGCTCGATTAGGCGGCGTGTGGATACGCAGGTATTTACTAGGATATATGCAGGACTTGCCGTAAGCGTGATAATGAACGAAAAAAGAGCCGCAAAAGACGAAAGCGTCATAATCGCAAGGGCAAATTTATCTCGCGAATTCGTGGATTTTTTCGAGCAGCACTTTCCCGTATTTTTCACCTCGGTCGTCTCGATTTTCGGCTCGGCAATCATGCTTTTGTTTATCGAGTTCTACGTAGGTTTGGCCGTTTTTGCCCTGCTCGCGGTTTTTGGCATTTTGCTGCCAAAATACATCACTAAAAACGACCGCTTGTATCTAAAGCTAAACAACCAGCTGGAGCGCGAAGCAGGACGCATAAGCGTAGGCGACGAATACACGCTAAATCGCCACTACGACGTACTTTCAAAGCTTCGTATCCGCATTTCAAACAGAGAGGCAATGAGTTTTTTTGTCATCGGCGCGAGTGCGGCGGCGATTTTTAGCTTGGCGATATTTTTACTCTCGAGCAATCATGCAAATGCGGGTCACATCTACTCGGTGCTTACCTATCTTTGGACGTTTGCGATCAGTCTTGACGACGCGCCGAGGCTAGTGGAAGAGTTTAGCAAGTTAAAAGATATAGGCAAGCGCGTAAACGTCGAGTTAGAGGGAGATTTGGCTAAAATTTAAGCGCTTTTTTTGGGGTATAATGTATCTAAAATTTGCCGAAAAACGAGGTCAAAATGCACGAAAATCACGTCCATTGCGCGCATTCGCACACATCAAATAAAACCGTTTTGAGAAATTCCTTCCTTATGATATCCGCTTTTATGCTGGTTGAGGTCGCGGGCGGCTTCGCGACGAACTCGCTTGCCCTACTCTCCGACGCCGGGCACATGCTATCAGACGCCGCGGCGCTCGGGCTTTCGCTGTTTGCGTTTAAATTCGGCGAACGCAAAGGCAATCTGCAAAAGACCTTCGGCTACAGGCGGATCGAAATTTTAGCCGCGACGATAAACGCCCTCGCCCTCGTCGCGATCGCCGTTTTGATCGTCATCGAGGCGGCGCGGCGCTTCCAAAACCCGCCCGAAGTAGCCACCGCGGGCATGCTCGCCATCAGCACGCTGGGGCTTGCCGTAAACATCGTCGTGGCGCTTTACATGCTGCGCGGCGGCGACGTGAGAGAAAACGTCAATATGCGCGGCGCCTATGCGCACGTACTCGGCGACGCTCTGGGCTCGGTGGGCGCGATCACGGCGGCACTGCTGATCATGTGCTTTGGCTGGGGTTGGGCGGACGCGGCGGCTAGCGTGCTCGTGGCCGCGCTCATCGTAAAAAGCGGCTGGGGCGTGCTAAAAGACAGCCTAAACATCCTGATGGAGGGCTCGCCAAAGGGCGTGTGCCTGGACGGGCTCGTCGCGCAGATCAGGGGCGTGGACGGCGTGCTTTCGGTGCACGACCTACATGTCTGGAGTATAACAAGCGGCGCAAACGCGCTCACGGCGCATATCGTGGTTAGCGGCGAGCTGAGCGTGCGCGAGGCGGAGCGGATCTTGCGCGAAATATCGCACGAAATGGAGCATCTGGGCATCACGCACACGACCTTGCAACTTGAAAGTAGCGATAACGATTGCGGCGGCGAACTCATCTGCGAAGTAAGATCAAATGGCGGTGACGGGCATTTGGGGCATCATCACTAAATTTTTGGATTTGGAATTCCGCTCAATTTAGAATTTAGAATTCCGCTCGGTTTGAAATTTAAAATTTGGCTTGAGTTTTAAATTTTAAATTTGCCCGCGCCGCGAGATTTCGGAATTTTAGAATTTTGAGATTTTAAATTTTAAAATTCTGTGTCTGTTATGAAATTTTAAATCCATTCGCATAACGGAATTTTAAAATTTAGCCCCGCGGACGCCATTTCAAAATCAGGCGCTGTACGCGCAAAATAGTAGAATTTTACGCAGCAGATCGCTGTATCATTCAAAACGGCGCCTATACGCGTTTGTAGAATTTTAAATTTGACGGAAACGGCAGGCTGGCAAATGCGGTGAAATTTGGCAGAAGCTTGGAATGGTTTAAAATTAGTTAAACGCCTTCCATTTTAATAGCGCTGAAATGACATAACGCGCTACATTTTAATTTAGCCAGCATACCGCGCCTCTAAATTTAAAAATTCAGCACCGCGAATTGAGCTGTAAATAAAACCGTAAATTTAAACTACGCATCAAAATTCTGTCAAATTTCACTCATTATTTTCCTGCCGATTTGAGGCGGTTAAAAGCAAATTTGACGTATAATCTCGCGAAATTTCAGGGAGCCAAGGTGCGCAAAAACATAAAATACCTAATTTACAAGTTCTTTTTGGGTAACGTATTTTTAGCCATTTTTGTGATTTCATTTTACGTTGTTTCGTGGCATATTGAAAATATTTCAAATATCGATGTTATGAGCCTTTTGAAGGGATATTTTTTATTTCCGGGCGATATTCGCCTGCCTTTTACGACGGCGATTCTTGAGCTATTCGCCTTTTACGTCAGCAGCAGTTTGAGCGATTTTTACGTCAAAGAGGTTGATCGCAAGCTAAATTTTATATTTTTCATCGCCTTTGCGACGATAGGAATTTTAGCGCTTACCGCCGTTACTTATATCATAGTATTCGGTTTTATGCTATTCGGTTTGGATTTGGATAAAAGATTAGTAGCGATATTATCCGCCGCGATATTATTCATAGGCACCTATTCTACGGCATTTTCATTTCGCAAAAGTAATTACGAGCTCGGTAAATTTTTACAAATCGTTAGTCTAAAAAGGCGCTGGAATGCCAACGAAACACTATCGTCTATTTTATTGCTTATAGGCGTAATAATATGGCTAAACTTTATCGTTTTTGAATCTAAATAAAGCTAAGTACCCCATTTAATTTCGTCCGTCTGCGCTAAATTTCATAGGCGTAGATCACCCGCACGGCGCGACAAAATTTTAAGTACGAAATACTTTTTATCAAAATTTAAATCTACGCACTATAATTGCAGGAATTAAAAAAGGGCAGCAATTGGATATGAAAAAACATATATTAATCGCGATTTTAGGCTTACTTTGCGCCTTTATAGATATTAATTACATAGGTTTTCTTATCGCATTAAATTTGATAGTAGTCTTGGTTTGCGCCGCTTTTCCTTTTATGAAAAAGAATTATATATTTTTGCTACTGCTAGCGCTAAATTTGGCTTTGTATTTCAACGCTATCGACACTCCTTTTGAAAAGCCCGAGCTTTGGACTTATAGCATACCTGCGCTGGCAAATGCGACATATGTGCTAGTCGCTTTAGTTTATGCTTCGGGATTTGTCGCTTTTGTCCCGCTTGCGGCATATATCTGTTTTTTATACTCGCTCTGCGTTGTTGCCTGCGGCATACGTGAAAAATTTCAAAGCTTACGCTAAATTTGCGATCAAAATTTTAAGCTGCCATTGCGTATAATTTCGCAGAATTTTAAGGATTGAGTGTGAAAATATATTTTTATAAAATACTTCTAGGCATCTTACTGACGGGCGTATTTTCATTCTCGCTCGGCTTTACTTTATCGCACGTAGGTATCATATCGAATGCAGTTTTTGGCGTACCGCTATTGCCCTACGCTTCTTTTAAGGCCGAGCTCGCAAAAGCTATCTTAACGATAATCTCCGCATTTTATATCGCTGATAAAATTATTAATTTTCGCATTTTAGGCATCGATTGCAAGCTAAATTTTATATTTTTCATCGCCTTTGCGACGATAGGCGTGATTATCGTTAGTCTGCTATCTTTATTTATGATCGTCGGCATAATGATATTAAATAAATCAGAAATTGTATTTGCGGCGATGTGCCTATCCCTCGGATCGATTTGGACCGCTTGGCTATTTCATATCAGCGGATACAAGCTCGGGGCTTTCTTGCAAAATTGCAGCCCAACGACAAAATCTACGGCAAGAAAATATAACATAGACAAGGCGCTATTGGTCGTCATAATAATAGTAGCGCTGCTGATCCTCATACCGATAATAGCGAAGCTTTTGCAATTTTCATTTTAAAATTTTAAACCAGCCGTAGAATTCGTTCGCTTCCAGATGCGGATCACCTGCGCTGGAGATGAAAAGCGGCTGTAGCGCAGCATTTGCTCTAAAATTTCCCGCCTCCCTCATCTGCGCGCTGTAAAAAATAAGCGCGTGGCTCGCAAACTGCGCAAACTCGTCAAACGAACTCGCCCCCGCCTCTATCATCGTGATTTTCGCGCCCGCAGGCAGCGACTGCGAGACCTCCACTTTGCGCTCTTCGACGCCAAAAAGCGGAATGCTCGCATCAAAATCCGAAAGTGCGCGGCGCGAGTGGATCCACACATTGGGCGTGCGCAGCTTTAGATTTTGCGGCGCAACACACGCGTCTAGCGTCAACATATCGGCTCTGCCTACCAAAGCGCTAATTTCATCAAATTTAGCCGCGCGCACGTCCAGCGTTGGTCTATCGGCGCGCACGGTTTGCCCGCCCACGCCTATGTAATCGCATACGCTGCGCAGCTCGTGCACGAACGCACGCTGCTTCTCACTGCCGATCCGCCCATGCACCGAGCCGTTTAGTGTGGCGTTAATTTTGATGAAGCAAAAACCGCCCTTGCGCGCCAAATAAAACGGTTCCACAAGCTCCGCCGCCGCGGCATGGCAAACGTCAAATTTCACCTCTATGCCCCCACGGCGTAAAATTTCTGCGCCGCCAGCAGCCTGCGCATTCGTATCGCGTGTGCCGATTACCACGCGCGACAGCCCAAGCTCCGCCAAAAGCTCGGCGCAAGACGGGGTCTTGCCGCGGTGCGCGCAGGGCTCGAGCGTGACGTAGGCGCAAGCGCCGCGCAAAAGCCCGCCGTGACGGTTTAAGATAAAATCATAAGTGAAGCTCGGCTGCAAAAGAGCGCTTTTTAGGGATTCTAGGTTTTGAAATTTAACACCGAATTTGCGGGCGTATTCGCAAGCGAAATCCTGCGCGAAATTTGCGTCCAGATCGCACAGCGCGGCGAAAACGGCGTTTGCCTCGGCGTGCAAAAAGCCCGCCTTTTTGTGCGCGCCTATGTCAAGAACTCTGCCGCCCCTATCCAGAAGTACGCAGCCCACGGCGGGGTTGGGTAGCGTCAAGGCCTGATAGCGCCACGCAGCCCGCAGCGCCAAATCCATATAAAATTCGTCGTTCATAAAATTTCCAAAATTTAAATTGTCCCGCTCCACCGCGATTGCTTAGTAAAATTACGGCAGAGCGGAGAACTCGCCTACTCCCAGCAAATCGCGCTTCGGGCGCAAACCGACTAGCTCACCTGCGCTCTTCCTCGCTGCGCTGGATGACGCCGGCTCGCACTTAACCCACTGCAAGAGCCAAGCTTGCTTTAAACGCCAAATTTATCGAAGCTTGCAAGCCGCGCGCCGTATGTGCCTAAGAGAAATTCCGCGCGGAAGCGAAACTGCGAAATCTTACCACAGGTTTTAGAATTTTATCCTAAATCGCAAATTTTGCGGCGTCCGTTTCGCGCGCGAACGGCACAAAATTTTACGCTTATCGTGCAAAAGAGCGTCTGCCAATAGCGCGGAGAAGCCGGCTTTGTGAAGTAAAATTTTAATAGGCGCCATGGCAAAATCGCAATCGAGCGTGAATATACAGCCCCAAAAGGCACGGCTTAATTTCAGCTCAAATTCAGGGGGGGGGGTAGAATTACATAATTTTTTTCAAAGGATTAAAATGTCTGAACAACCGACCGTTCAACCCCAATCAAACGTGCTTGGGATACTCTCCATAGTCTTTGCGATTTTAGGGATATTTTTTCTAGGTATCGTCTTTGTTCCGCTTGCGTTTTTGTGCGCGATCGCCGCGACCTATCAAGCCGTCAAAAAGCAAGCCTCGCTCGTAATAGCGATATTAGCGTGGATCCTTACGATCGTAGGGCTCATGACGTCGCCCGTACTGCTAGCCACGATCGGCATCTCCGCTTCATAGTCGCAAACATCCGCGCCGCTCAGCCGGCAATCGAAATTTCGCCGAGCGAATAATTAATTCGCCGGCGGATAATCAAAGTCCCGCAGGGCGGCGCGCAAACCTTTGCCCGCGGAATTTTAAAGCTAAATTTATAGGCAAATTTAACCGCTTAAAATTCTGCGACGAAAATTTTAAGGCGAAATTTGACGCGGGAGCTTTGTATTAAAGTTGCAGACCTAATTTCGGCGCGGAATTTTACTGCAGCAAAACAGCGCGTAAATTTTAAATTTAGCCGCTTTCAGGCGCGAGATAAAATCCAAAGCAACGCGCAAGCGTCGCGCAAAACTTATCTTTTGGCGGCGCAGCGTAAAATTTTAAAGCGCCGCCTAGTAGCGCGAAAAATTACCTTTTATCGGCGCTACGTAAATTTCAAAACAAACAAGCGGCACCGGAATTTTAAAATTCTGCGCCGAGCGCCGCGAGAGATCAAGAGCGACCGGTAGCGGCAAATTTTAAAAAAATCTAAAAATTCAACATGCTCGCGTGCCTATGCGACGCAACAAGGCGGTACTGCGGGCACATCCGCGCGAAAGGCTAATATTTATCGAATTTCACTCTGTCCGTAGCCGCACATTCGTACCGATGCCGACAATCGCAAACCTAAGCCGCAAAAAGCTTGGCAAAACGGCGTTTCGCCGCGGTGCGCATGCGAACAATTGCAACGCAGAAATTTTCGTGCGATACGATCAAGCTCAACGCGAAAGGCTTGCGCGCGGTATGTGTTTTTGAAAGCCGCACCGAATATAGCGCGCCAAATTAAAAAGTGAAGCAAGATGCCACGAGCCGTGCATCGCTCGCGATAGACGCAATACTTAAAAGCGCGCAAAAAGCAAGGCAAATCCAAATTAGCCTCGCCGCTTTAGCTTAAAAATTTAAGTTCGCGCTTCTTAGGCGCCGCACCCCAAAGCCCTGCGCGCAAAGCTTTAAAAATTCCGGTGCCGCTACCACTGCACGTAGGTTCGCGCCTTTTTGATCTCGTCAAGTCGCACGCTTACCTCGCCGCCATCCGTGCGTAGCCTAATCACGCCGTCTTCGCAGTCTAGCACCTCGCCGCTTAGCTTCTGCCCGTCCTTGCGGCTTAGGCGCACCAGCTCGCCCACGGAGTTTGCGAAATGCTGCGGCTTGCTTAGCTTGCGCTCAAGCCCAGGAGAGCCGACCTCCAGCGTCCACTCGCCCTCAAGCGGCGGCTCCACGTCGAAAATCGGCGAAAGCAGCCGCGATAGCCGCTCACAGTCGTCTAGGCCCACGCCGCCCGCTTTCGTGATACTGATGCGATAGATCGTTCTGCCGTTTTCGCTCACCGTCTCCACGTCGTAAAGCTGCACGCCGCACTCGCGCGCCAAAGCCTCTAAATCAACCATCTTTGTGCAGCTCCTCCTCTATTTTGTCAAAAAGTTCGTCCATTTTGTTTTGATACTCCAAGCGGTCGTCAAATTTGAAGTGAAACGCGGGGCAGCGGTACCAGCCCTCCGCCTCGGCGCAGAAGTTTTGCAAATATCTCGCCACGCGGCCGAGCTTTTCGAGCACGAATTCCTGCTCGCGCTCGTCGAATGCGTTTTTATCCAGATATACGAACGCGTCGTAACGCCCGCGCTTGCACTCCACGTCGGTGACGCACAGCCCGCGCAAAAGCTCGTCCTCAAGGCTCGCGAGCGCTTCGGGGATGAGCTGCTTTAGCACGCTTTGCGTGCGCAGTCTTCTGAGTTCGGTCGGATTCATCTTTACCTCGCTATCTTAAATCGCCGCAGATTGCGCGGCGATGGAATTTTATTTTGCGTCTTGCGATGACGGAATTTTATTGCTTTGTCGCAACGGAACGTCCGTCTTGTGGCGACATAGAATTTTATCTCGCATCCATCTTATGGCGACGCGGAATTCTATCTCGCTTCGGCACGGCGGAATATCCGTCCTGCGGCGACGCGATCTGTTTAAATTTGACGCGGCTTGCGATGCGCCGGAGCGTCCGTTTAAATTCTGAGCGGTTTGCTGCGCGCAGGTATTGAGAGCGGTGCCGCGCCTTTTAAAATTTCGCTCTTAAATTTAGCCCGGTGCTCCGCGCTTAAATTTTAAACGCAGATCGCGCAAGAATTTCATGGCTCGCGTATGGAAGCTCGTCGCATAATTGCGCCGCTACCACAGAAATATTTTCGCGCCAAGACACGATGCTATTCTGCGCCGTGCTCTGCTAGTTACGACTCCTTATATTCGCTGCTACGCTGCCCGTCTTGTCGGCGCAATAATGCAGTACGCGGCGGCATCCTCTTTGCGCTACGCTCGCTTACTGCGTCGCTATTTACGATATCCGTTGCTGTCTTTTGGCAGCGCCGCAATGACACCACACGCCGTTGCAACATCATTTTTAAATCGCACTGCCCGCTGCGTCGCCGTTTTGTCACGCACTGCGCCGCTGTGGAATTTATCTTAAATTTTAAAAGCGCTTCAATGCCGCGCGAAATCTAAATTTTGCCGCTTTAAAATTTCAACTTTGCGATTAAATTTAAAATTTAAGTCGCGCGGAAAAACTGCGACCAGCAAGCAGCGTAAATTTAAAATTTGATCGCAAAGCCGCGCCGCAAAAAAGTCTAAACATTAAAATTTCAAAACTGACGCTACGCGACAAAGCCTCGCGCAAAAACCGACAAAATTTAAAGCCTTACTTGCGCGCTCTACCATTAAATTTAAAAGGCGAAATTTCATGCCCAAATTCTACGAGCATAAAATTTCAAAGCGCGATCGAGGCTTAAAATTTAGCCGCAAGCCGTGCGAACGAAGCCAATGCCCACGCGAAATTCCGCGAGCATTAGTCGATCGTAGCCTGCTCCTCTTTTTGCTTGTAGCTTTCGATAAAATCGCCCACGCGCATATCGTCGTAGCCCTCGATGCCTACGCCGCACTCGTAGCCCTTGGCGACTTCCTTGGCGTCGTCTTTGAAGCGCTTGAGCGAGCTGACGTTGCCCTCGAAAACGATGACGCCCTCTCTGATGACGCGGATCTTCGCGCCGCGAGCGATGAGCCCGTCGGTAACCATACAGCCCGCGATCTGCCCGATCTTAGGCACGTTGATGACCTGGCGGATCTCCGCTTGACCCAAGGCCTCCTCGCTGATGATCGGGCTCATAAGGCCGCTCAAAAGCGCCTTGATATCGTCAATGAGATTGTAGATGACGTTATAGGTCTTAATCTGCGCGCCGCGCTCCTTGGCAAGCTCTTTGATCTCGCCCGTAGGGCGGACGTTGAAGCCCAAGATCACGCAATTTTCGCTGGCGCTTGCTAAGGCGATGTCGTTTTGCGTGATACCGCCGATGCCGCTGTGGATGATATCGACCTTGACCTCGTCGTTGCGGAGCTTCTCAAGGCTCGCTTTGATAGCCTCCAGCGAGCCCGCGACGTCGGCTTTGACAATCACAGGCAGACTTTTTAGCGAGCCTTCAGCGATCTTGGCGCTTAGCTCGTCGATGGTGACCTTGGTCGATTTGCTAAGCTCTTTTTGGCGCTGATGCTCATAAATTTTACTCGCGTACTCGCGCGCTTCTTTATCACTTGAAACGCCGATCAGCGTCTCGCCCGCGCCCGGAACCTCGCTAAGGCCTATGATGACGCCGCATTCGCCCGGTAAAATTTGCTTTAGCGCCCTACCTTTATCGTCGCTAAGTGCGCGCACCTTACCGTACGCAATACCCGCTACGACGGTATCGCCGACGCGTAGAGTGCCGTTTTGCACGATGACAGTGGCAACGGCGCCACGCCCTTTTTGAAGGGAGCTTTCGATGATGGTTGCTTTAGCCTGCTTGCTAGGATCGGCTTTGAGCTCCAAAAGATCGGCTTGCAAAAGCACGATCTCTAATAAATTTTCAATTCCGTCGCCCGTCTTTGCGGAGATCGGCACGAACTCGTAGCTACCGCCCCACTCGGTAGGCATGATATCAAGCTCTGCAAGCCCAGTTTTTACGAGATCGGGATTAGCATTAGGCTTGTCCATTTTATTTATCGCGATGATGATCGGAACGTTTGCGGCCTTGGCATGCGCTATAGCCTCCTTGGTCTGAGGCTTGACGCCGTCGTCTGCGGCCACTACGATGATTACGATATCGGTAACCTCGGCTCCGCGCGCTCTCATCGAAGTAAAGGCCTCGTGGCCAGGGGTGTCGATGAAGGTGATCTTTCTGCCGTTTTTCTCGACCATATACGCGCCTACGTGCTGCGTGATGCCGCCTGCTTCGCCGCTTGCGACGCGAGAGTTTCGGATGTAATCAAGCAGGCTCGTTTTGCCGTGATCGACGTGTCCCATAATGGTGATGACGGGCGCTCTAGCGATTAAATTTTCTTCGCCTTCGCTGTCCTCATAAGCCTTTATGTAGTCAAACTCCTGCGCCTCATCGATGATATTTACCTCAATGCCAAATTCGCTTGCTAAAATTTCTATCGCATCCTCGTCCAAAAAGTCGTTTTTCGTCGTCATCATTCCAAGCGCAAATAACTTGCCGATGATCTCGCTAGGCTGCTTTTTGATCTTATCGGCGAACTCATAGACGCGGATCTCTTTTGGGATATTTACAGAGCTTACGATTTCGCTACCCTGCTCGCGAGGGGCTTTTTTATGCTTTTTGCGACCGCCGCGACTTATGCCGCCTTCGCTACTAAAAATTTGATTCTGAGAGGCGCGATAAATATTAGGTTGGTTTTTACTTTTGGTGCGGTTTTCGGTCTGAATTGGTTTAACGGTGAAATCGGGCATTACCACGACGTCTTCGTCCTCAATGACGATATCGGCCATTTCGTGATCAGGAATGATGTCGATTTTAAGGGCGTCCTCTTTTTTAGCGGCGGGAGCTTTTTTCTTTTCGATCTTTTTCTTTTTCAAATTTAGTTCAGCGTTTGAGAAGATCGCCTCTAGGCTTGCACTTATCTTTTCGCGCCTAGGCTCAACTCTATCTTGTGCCGCCGGAGCTTGAACTTCCTTTTTCTTTTTGACGATGACTAAGCCTCGGCGCTTTTGCAGGCTCTCGCTAGCGATACTATCGCCGCTGTTTATCTGTACCGAAGCGGGTTTTGAAGCGGTGTTTTGCTTCTCCTCTTTCTCCTGCGGAGCGGAGGAAATTTCTTCTTTTTGATTTTGAGATTTTTCGGTTTTTACCTCAAGCTCTTGCGTACGCGCTTTTTCATCGCTAGGCTCTTTGGCGCTCTGCAGGGACTCTTTGGATTCGGAAGCTTTTAGGCTTTCCGCCTTTTTAGGGCTCTCTTTTTTAGCGGTTTTTTTAGTTTCGCTCTGTTTTTTAGCGGGCTTATTCTCGTCTTCTTGCGCTTTTTCGGAGCTTTTCTTTGCGGGCTTTGACTTTTTCCCGGGTAAAGTTCCCGTCTGGATATAATCGTAAATAGCGGCAGCTTCCTCTTCGCTTACTTTATTCGACGCGGTTTTTACCTTTTTAAAGCCCATCTCCTGCGCTTTTTCGATTATCTCTTTGCTTGCGTATCCAAGCTCGTCCGCGATATCTTTAATCAGAACACCCATTTAAAACCCTCTCCTTGATATGTCCCAAATCTGCGCTAGACGCAAATTTAGATAGATATTTTGAAATTTTCTCTTTTTGATTTATGCAACCGTCGCAAATATAAAATTGTCTGTTTGAGCTTATATTTTTAAAATTTTGCAAAAAGGCGTGGAGCTCGCGCTTGGCAAAGCGCCCTTTGCAAATAACGCACATTCTAATCGGTTCGCTCATGCGATTATATCTTTATTTTTCTTAGTCAATATTAAAGCCGCCGTTGTCGATCTCTAAAATTTCGACGCGGAAGTTTTTAAAATTTTCGCTAAGGCAGGCTTTAAGCTTTGCGGCGTCGGATCTGTAGACTAAATTTAAAAAGCTTGAGCCGCTTCCCGAGAGCGAGCTCATAAGCGCGCCGTTATCATAGGCGATCTCGCGCACCCCAAAAAGCTGCGGAAGCACGCCCATGCGCATCTGTTCGTGCATCTTATCGATACAGGCATAGCGCAAGCTGTCGTAGTCGCGTCGCATAAAGCAAGCGGTCAGAAACGCCGCGTGCGAGAGATTGCTAACGCAATCTTTGATCGAAAAGCTCTTAGGCAGCTTGCCACGAGATTCGTTCGTAGGCATCGGCGTATCGGGGATGACGACGACCGCTTGCAGATCTTGCGAAATTTCGCATTTTTGCGTGCGAACCGTCTTGCCGTCCACGACGCTGCTGACAAAGCCACCGAGCGTTGCGGGCGCGATATTATCAGGGTGATTTTCATATTCCAGCGCCGTGTTTAAAATTTTAGCGCGATCGATCTCAAAGCCGCAAATTTTATAAGCGCTTGCGATGGCGCCTACGATCACGGCCGAGCTGCTGCCCAGCCCGCGCGAAAACGGGATGTTATTGTGAAAAGCGAATTTAAAATTTATCTCTTGCCCGCCGCCTAGTTTTCTGTAAATTTCATTGAAAATGTTCAAAAAAGCGTTGCCCTTCTTAAGCCATGCTCTGTCGCTACCCTCGCCGCTAAGCGATACGCAAAAAAACTTCTGCTCGGTAATCTCTACTTCGTTAAATAGCCCTAGGCTAAGGCCGAGCGCGTCGAAACCGGGGCCTAAATTTGCGCTCGTCGCAGGAATTCTTATAATCAAGCTCTCTCCTAAACCGCTTCTATGATGTAATTTGGAAGTATATCATCGCTTTTATTTAAAACCGATAAATCCTGCGGCAAAGATAGCGCGGCGGGGGCACATTTTTTCATTTTGATTTCTCCGTTCTCATAAACGTAGCTGAAGTTTTTATTCGCTCTGATCGGTCCGAAGCCGCTTAGATCAAAGCCGCTGATTGCGTATAGCGGCACATCAAGAGCGATGCTAAGCGTGCGCAATATCACGTAGCTTACCTTCATGCCCATAAAGCTGCCTGGAGTATTTGCATAGATAAGCTCTTTGATTTTATAAGTTTTCAGAATTTCGCTAAATTTGCGGATCAGAAATTTATCGGCTTTTTCGCCCTCAACGCTTGAAAATTCCGCTATCTTAGCGCCGTTTTCATACACACCGAGCAGGCACGGAGCGCTAAGGGCGGCAATTAGAATTTCAACCTCTTTGATTTTGCAGCCTTAAGCAAAGACTTTTTGATATTCGCGCACAACCTCGGCGGTAAGATCTACTAGCTCGAAATTTTTAGCGTCGGCAAGGACTGCCAAAGTGAGTTTATGATTTAGATCGTGGCTTCCCGCAAACGCTGTATAATCGCCCAAAATCGGAGCGCCCACGAGCGCAAGATCGCCGATAGCGTCTAAAATTTTATGGCGAACAAACTCGTTTTCAAAACGCAATCCCTCGGGGTTTAAAATTTTATTCTCATCGATTACGACGGCGTTTTCTAAACTGCCACCTAGAGCCAGCCCCATGGAGCGCAGCGCCTGTACGTCTTTCAAAAAACCAAAAGTTCTGGCGCGCGAAATTTCTTTAAGATAGGCTTTTTTGCTAAATTCAAAAACATGGTGCTGAGTGCCGATGAGCGGATGGCTAAATTTAATCGTATAATCAAATTTCGGGCTCTTGCTAGGACTTAGCCGTACGAGTTTATCGCCCTCGCGAATCTCCACGGCTCGCTTGATAATGAGGGCTTTTTTATTCGCGTCGAGCTCTCTTACTCCCGCTTCGTCCAAAAGCATACAAAAGCTCGCGGAGCTTCCGTCCATTACAGGAATTTCGTTGGCATCGACGATGATACGGATATTATCGATACCATAGGCATTAATGGCACTCATTAGATGCTCGATCGTAGATATATAGCCCTTCTCGCTTCCTACGACGGTTGCCATTTGCGTATTTATGACGTTTTTCGGCTCGGCTTTAAAACTAATGCCAAGATCACTTCTATAAAATACGATTCCACTACCCGCCTCTAAAGGCTCTAACGTAAGTCTGATAGGCTCACCTTTGTGCAGCCCGATGCCGACGTTATGGACTTTCTTAGCTATCGTTGTCTGTCTCATTTCTATCCTCGTTTTCATTAACCCGCGCATTATAGCGAAAATTTTAAAATTTACTTACCTTTTTCTATTACTTTTTTTGACGATTCTAAGACGTCGGTAATGTTATCTTTCATCCACTTAGGATCCATCCACTCCTCAGGCCTTACGTCCACGCCCTGAACTACGATGCCAAAATGCAGATGATCTCCAAAAGCAAAGCCGCTTGAGCCCGTCTGTGCTAGAATGTCGCCTGGCTTTACGTCGCCGCCCACACTTAACTGCGTCGCCGAGCAGTGTCCGTATATGCCGTATAATCCAAAGCCGTAATAAATTCCTAAATTTAATCCAAAAATTCCGTTTTCCTGCGCAAAAACTACCTTGCCGTAGTTGCTCTCTTTGATATCGGCGTTTGCGACGCTTGCTAGATCGAGCCCCATATGCCACGACTCGCTTACCTGTTCGTCATTCATAAAAAATATCCGATGATCGGCAAAGCTTGCTACCGCTGCGCCTTTAGCAAGCGGATAAAAAGGCTTTAGCTCAAATCCATTTATTTTATCCTCGTGCACCGCGCTAGTAGCGGCGTGCAGGTCATCTCCGTTTTTCTTACGCAAAGTTTCGTTTACGAATTTAAATTTTTCCAAATCGCTCATCGAGTTAAAATTCTGCGCGTATTGGCTAGCCAGATCACTTACTTTGCCGTTAATAAAACCCGGATTTAGCTTGATAGTAGAGACTTTATATTTTTTGTCCTGATAAAAATATTTGATCTGCGAAATGCTTTCATTGCCTGCACGATCGGTGGCGACCGCTTCTGCGCGAAATTCCTCTAAATTTGCAGGCCACGCTACGAGAGACGCATAATAGCCCTCTTTTACGAAAGGAATCGCTTTAAAAATTTTGCCATAGTTGGTTTTGACATAAACTTCGTTTAGGCGCTCGTCTTTAGCTGAGAATACAACCACGGCGCTACCGCCTTTGGTGATTTTATAGGATTGATTGATGATATTTATGACGGGCTTTTTGTCATCTATTATTATATTTGCCGTTTTTGTGCTCTTATTTCCTTGCGCAAAATTCCACGAGCTAATGTCGTTTGCAAAAACCTCGAGCTTGTAGTTTTTATCTTTATTAAGCATCAAATTTTTAGGAAATTGTACGGCAAGCTCTAGCGTCGTTTGCGGAACGTTCAGCTCCTCATTTAGCAGCGGTATCGTGCTAGCTCCGTCGTTTAAGTTTACGCGGACAACCTTAATGCCGGTATCGTCTGAAATTTTAATCTTTAAAGGCGAGGTTAAATTCCAATAAATTTCATTTTCCAGCGCAATTTGCGGAGGATTTTTTTCAAATTTAGGCGAGGTGAAAATTCTAAAAATTCCATAAACCAAAGCGCATATTATAATAAGAAATATTAAAATTTTAAGCTTCGTTCCATTGCCATTTCTACGCATAAAAGAGCCTTTGATATGATTTTAGAGCGCGATTTTACAAGCTTAACTTAAATTATCGGTAAAGCGAGGCAAAATTTAACGCAAATGTTTAGCGATTTACGAGGCAAATTTCAGATTTTAAATTCTAGCGATTTTAGAATATCAAAATTTATTAGCTTTAAAATTTGGTGGCGCGCTAAATACTAAGCAGTGAAATTCTGCGCGCGACAAAGCGACGTTTAATCGTTTATATCGTGATCTTTAAAATTTCAATATTAGAATTTCTTTAAATAAAGTATGCAAATGGCTTGTATTGATTTTTTAGAACTCTTGTACTTAAAATTTTACCATACGAATGAAATTTTAAACTATCTTGATAATTAAAATTCTAAAAAATCCAAAGCAAGCTACGCGTTTAAATTCATCCTAAGCCGAGCGGAATTTCAATTAAAATTTAGATCAAACCGCCTACAATAGCTGCAAATAAGCGCTACATAAAAAGCTAAAATTGCGAGCATTATTAAATTTAAGGCGTGCGGTAGAAAATTCTACGCACGCCACAGCGTTCGCAAGTCGCCGCGCTTAATTAAATCTAGCACCGATACTAAATTCGAAGCTATTTGTGTCGTCGTGCGGCTTTTTATTAAGCGGCTTTACGAAATATAACTGCAAAGGCCCCATCGGAGTCATCCACTCGATACCAGCACCCGTGCTGTAGCGCTCCTCCTCGTTCCAGTCATGATCGCCGATCATCCCGTAATCAAAAAACGTTACAAAGCGCATTTTAAGCCTATCAACTACCGGAAAGCTTAGCTCAAAGGAGTTATTGAAGCTCTGCATACCGCCCGTTTCTATATAGCGGCAATTATTTGCATTTAAGCAGATCTCCTTTTTCGGGATACTGCGACCTTCATAGCCTCTAATGCTTTTCATTCCACCCAGGAATAGCTTTTCGTTGATCGGGATTTTTTTATTACCTTCCCACATATAGCCAGTTGCAGCTTTGTATCTAAAGATAATGTCGTGATCGATATAATCTCGCAAGCCAAAGTAGTAGTTAAACGATCCTCGCGCCTTGGTATAGTCCATATCGCCGCCAAGACCCGCGTATTCTAAGCTAGCACTTGCGATCATACCGCTTCTTGGCAAGTAATAATCATCGGTGCTATTATATGTAATAGAGGGGATGATCGAGCTTTTTAAATTCTTACCATCCAGATAGCCCGCCTTGGCGTAATATTCGTTTAAGCCCTTAATCTCGCTTTTTTCAAGATAATACGTAAGGCTTACATCGGTATTGCGTCCGATTTTGCGACCGCCCGTGATTGAAAATCCGTAAGATTTCTCATCGTAATCGTCCCAGTCGTAATCGTTGGCAAAGATCGATCCACCCAAGCTATACTCAGAATCAAACACTCTAGGATTGGTTAAGCTCAAACGTCCGCTTAGCTGATCGTCGCTCTTTTCAACCGAGAACGCGCCGTGAAGGCCGGTGCCAAATACGTTTCTATCGCTGATACCGCCGCTAAGTAAAATTCCATCCTCACTGCCATATCCGATACCACCCGTGATAGAACCTGTAGGAGCTTCTTTAACTGCGACTTCAAGATCGATCTGATCATTAGAAACGCGGTTTTCTTTAATCTCCACCTCATCGAAATATCCCGTGCGTTTTAAAGAATTTAACGAATCGTTGTAGTCGGTCTTGCTATATAAATTTCCCTCGGTCAGATACATCTCGCGGCGGATGACCTTATCCTCGGTCTTATCGTTGCCTGAGATCGTTACGTTTCTAATATAGACTTTATCCTCTGGGATAACCTGATACGTGATAGCGACTGTACGAGCTTCTTTGTCCTGTTTAGTCTTAGGCACGATACGCACATAGGCGTATCCCTGATCCGCGACTAAAGTCTCTAGCGTATTCATATCGCGGCGCAAACGCTCGGAATTCATTGTATCGCCCTTTTGAAGCTTAAAATCGTCCAAAACTTTTTCTTTATCAAGCTTGATTATATCTGCAGGATACTCGATATCTACGGAGCTTACGGTATATTGCTCGCCCTCGCTGATATAGTATGTAAGATCGGCAGTGTAATTATCCATATCGGCATTAAGTAGTGGCGCCGAAACCTGCGCGTCTAAGTAGCCTTTTTTATAATATTCTTCTTGAATTCTATTTGCGTCGTTAGGAAGCTCGGCGGTTTTTACCTTACCATCATTAAAGCCCCACATCCAGCCCAGCATCTCGCGTTCTTTATTGGCAACGGATGGCTCTATATCGTCATAGTCGAGCTTGTCTGCGCCTACTAAATTTACCTTATCTATGATGATATTTTCGCCGCGATTTACCTCGATCGTTAGCAAGATGACCGATTTATCGTCGTTGATCGGCTTTGGATAAAATTCCACCACGGTGTCGAAAAAGCCCTTGACTTCGTAGTATTGCTTGATGCGGGTCTCCGCTTTTTTAGCAGCCACCTCATCGTAAACCTGACCCGGACGCAAACCGATGAGCTCATTGATCTTGTCGCGATCATTGGTAACTACGTTTTTGATCTCGACCTTAGCGATAGTCGGTTTTTCGGTTACGTTGATAGTGACCGCACCACCTTGTTCGCTGATATAAACGTCGCTGAAATAGCCCTGCTCAAATAGCTTCGAGATCGCAGCATTGGTGTTTTCGCCGTTAAGCTCATCGCCTACCTTAAGTCCTGAAATTTGCTGCGCGACCTGTGGAGAAAGATGCCTTAGCCCTTCAAATTTAATGGATTTGATCTGTGCGGCGCACGCCACGGAAATCCCGCCTACTAAGAGTAAAAAAACGCTTTTTTTCATAAAATTTTACCTAAAAACGAAAATAATTTGCGTATAATACCACATTAAAATTAAAACTTGCATATATCAAAAAGGAATTTTATGAAGATAGGAATTATCGGCCTGGGTCTCATCGGCGGCTCTCTTGGGCTATGTCTAAAAAGCACCAAAATCATCAGCGCCGTCTATGGCTGCGACATCAGCCGCGAAAACGAAAAGGAAGCTCTGCGACTTGGGCTCGTGCATGAAATTTTAAGCCTAGAGCAGATGAAGCAAAGCTGCGACGCGATCTTTCTTGCAATCCCCGTGGAAGCAATTATTGAGACGTTACAAAAACTAAGCGACTGCAGAAGTGAAACGACGATCATCGATCTGGGAAGCACGAAATTTAAAATTTTGCAAAACTGTCCTCCGCAGATCAGACGAAATTTCATCGCAGCTCACCCGATGGCGGGCACTGAAAATTCCGGCCCGCAAGCGGCGTTTAAAGAGCTTTTAAACGGCGCAGTAGTCGTTATCTGCGACGATCACGGCGCAGACGAAGTGCATATCAAACGAGCGGTCGAAATTTTTTCGTTCGCGGGGATGAAGATCGTATTTATGGACGCAAAAAGCCACGATCACCACGTGGCGCTCATCTCGCACCTACCGCATGCGATCAGCTATTCGCTCGTAAACAGCGTGCTAAAAGAGGAAAATCGCCGCAACATCATAAATTTAGCCGGCGGTAGCTTCTCGGGCATGAGCCGTATCGCCAAAAGCTCGCCGCAGATGTGGGTCGATATTTTCAAGCAAAACCGCACGAACCTACTGGGCGCGATCAACGCTTTTAAAAATGAGCTTGAAATTTGCGTGGGGATGATTCGTGATGAGCGCTGGGATGAGCTTGAGGCGTGGATGTATGAAGCGCGTAAGCTAAGGGATATTATTTAAAATTTCACGCGGTTTGGCTGCGCGACGGACGCTTTAGGAACGCGCCTTTAAATCCTAAAATTTCGCCTTCAAACAGCCCGCTTAAATTTAAATTTTAATCCGCGCTATCCCGATACAAACTCAAAAATCTATGCATTCTTGCGTAAAAATTTTCTTTGAGGGAAACTCCAGCGCGCAAAGCTTCGCCCTCTCGCCCCAATAATTTTTATAAACGCAGCCCAGATCGATATTTGCGCTAAATTCCGTAATGACGGGCTTTTTCACCGGCGTGTGTCCGTAGACGTTAAAAATCCCGTCATTCGCGCTATCGTCTCCGCGCCCGCTTAGCACGTGAGCTGCGAAGCTTTTTGCGCGCTCTGCATCGTGTCTGAGCCGCCACATACGCCCTACCGCGGAGTGCGATACGACGAGGGCGCGACCGCTTTCATCACGCAAATCATACTCTAGGTAAATCGGCAGCCGCGAGACAAACCGCAGATGCTCCTTGCATTGCTTCGCGCCTCCGTGACGATAATACGACGCTAGCGTCGCCTTGCCGCCATTGTTAAACAGCCAGCTTTCATCCAGGCTAAAAAACGCACAAGGGTCGTTTGAGCTCGTAAATTTGCCCGTTTTTGCGCACCTTAGGGCGGTTTTTGCATTGCGTATGAAGCGCCTTTCGTGATTGCCCATCACTGCGTCGTATCCGCGAGCGCGCACTAGCTCCACCACATCCGCGCTCGCAGGACCTCGGTCGATCAGATCGCCCGCAAAGCAAATTTTACTATCAAATTTACGCGGCAGCTGTTCTATTAACGCCAAAAGCGATCTGTAGCAGCCATGCACGTCGCCTATGATGTAGATATTTTCCATAATTTTTCCTTAAATTTTAACGCCATCGTCTTTTAATGCGCGGGCTATGATTGTCGTCCGAGCTCTAAATCCTCTAGGCTCTAGCGATAGATACTGAAATTCTGCTTACGCCGCCTTCCGCAAACGAAAGCGCTTCCGCTAAAACGATTACCGCGGCGGCTAGTAGAATTTCAAGACGAAATTCTACGCGAATTTTAAAATTTTGTGCGCTAGGTTTTAGGCGGATAAACTTGTTTTAAGACTTCGGCTACGACGATCAGAGCTAAAACATAAGCCGTGCAGATGCCGATTAGTATATCGCCTCCATGCAATTCAAATGCCGCAGCGATCGTTATCCCCAAAAACGGCGATATTATCCAAATCGCCACGGTCGGCAAAAACAGATTGACGAAAAAATTCACAAGCCTATCAAAATCCTTTAACTTTGCGGCAAGTATCACGCAAATTCCGCAGAAAAATATCCAAAGAACTACAAAATATATACACCTTTCCTGCAACCATTCTGAAAGATAGCCATATCTATCGCTAAAGGCGGCGAAAAATAGCTCTACTGACAAATCTGCTAAAATTAAAACGCTTGTGAAGCAAAAACCCATCGAAAACGCGCAGGCTATAATTTTTAAAATAATCATCAGAGTTCCTAAAATTCTAAATTTAGCTAAAAAATTCCTCGATCAGCCGAGTCATTTCGCTCTCGGCGGCGACGTGGTTGATCTGCTCGCGAAAGCTTGCGGCATTTTCGCGCCCCTTGGAGTATTCGTGTAGATGCTTGCGAAATATCGCTACGCCGTGGCTACTGTAATGGCTTAGCATTTGAGCGAAATGATAGAGCACGACCTCTCTTTTTAGCGCGTCGCTTGCCTGCTCGCCTGTTTTTATCTCGCGAAAGATCCACGGCCTGCCGATTACCGCGCGACCGATCATCAGCGCGTCTGCGCCACTAAGGTCTCGCACTGCTAGCGCATTGGCGGAGTTTATGTCGCCGTTTGCGATCACGGGGATTTGCAGCGCGCGCTTAGCTCTTGCGATCGCGCCGTAATCCACCGCCGCGCTGTATCCGCCCGCTCTGGTGCGGCCGTGAATCGCGATAAAATCGGCTCCTGCGCTTTGTACGGCGCGCGCGATATTTTCGATATCCACAGCACCAAAGCCCAGCCGCACCTTCGCGCTCGTAAATTTTTTATTCGAATACTTTTTGATAGTCTCAACCAGGCGCGATAGACGAGGTAGATCAAGCAGCAGCGCCGAGCCGGCGCCCTGCTTTACGACCTTGGGGACAGGGCAGCCGCAGTTTAGATCGATGCCGTCGATACCCTCAAATTTATTGATGAGCAAAACCGCCTTTTTGATAATTTCCGAATCGCTGCCTGCGATCTGCACGAAAAATGGGGTTTCGGCGGCATTTTTTTCAAGCATCTTTAGCGTTTTTTCGCCCTCAAAAACAAGGGCGTTTGCGCTTATCATCTCGCTTACGGTCGCGTCGCAGCCGAATTTTTTCACTACGCCCCGCAGCGGTGGATCTGAAAAGCCCGCCAAAGGCGCCAAAAATAAAGGGCCCCTTTTAAAAAAATCTTTCGTCATTTTAAATTTCTCATTTTGATTTCGTTTGAATTTAAACCTTTAAATTTAATACCGCAGCGCTTGCAGCGGCTTCTACAACGAGCTTTAAAATTTTAAATTTCATAGGCTACGTATTCGCATTTAGGCGCGAATTTTATTTTTAAGCTTAGCTAATTTGAGTGGTGGCAAAACGGCAGCAAGGATGATCACCACTAAATTTTATTTGCACGGCAAACCTGGCAAGCAGCTTGCAAAACGCCGCACGGATTTTAAAATTTCAGCACTTTATTCGGCTAGCAAGTCTTGCGCTTTATGTTTAAATTCTAAATTTCATCGCATAAATGCAAAACCCGTTTACACGCGCACTACGCAAGCAAATCTTTTAAATTTTACCGCTTGCGCGCATTAATTCTTTCGATAAATTCTAAAATTTTAAATTTGCGCGAGTTAGATTTTACCCGCACTTTAAATTTTATCGCGCAGGCTGTGTTTGATAGCCGCAAAGAGCGTAAAAAGCAGCCTCTCTTACCCGCACAAAACGAACTGGTAAAATTACCGAGCTAAAATAACAGCGACGCAGGGACGTTTTTGCCGTTGTCACGCAAAAATAGCAGAATTTTAAACTTCTCAAACTCGTCGCCGTCGGCAAGACTTAGCTGCTCTCTAAACTCGTCGATCATGCCAAGCTCATATAGCGCGTACAGATATGCCTCGGTCGCTTCTTGATTCTCGTTTTTGAGCCGCTCGAAAAAGGCTTTGTATTGCTCTGGAGCGAGATGATTTTTTAGCTTTTTAGCAAAGCCGATAAAATCCTGCTCGCTAAATTTTTCATTATTTACGAGATCGAAAAGTTCCTCGCTGCTGATCTCAAAGCTCGCGTCATTCACCGCGCGATCCACTAAAATATTTACCTCGGCTATATCTTGAGGAATTTTATAGGCTTTGATCTTATCGTAGCTTCCTTTGGCAAGCGCTACGGCATAGGCTTTTTTAGTGATATTTTCGCTATAAACGCCCTTGGTTTTTAAAATTTCATACGCATACGCAGGCTCAGCGTCGAGGCGGTTGAGCTCGTTTTGCAAAAATAGTCCGTTATCTTTAGGGAGTTTATATTTTCGTAGATCCGCAACTTCGCCGTTTTTAACCTTCTCGATAACGCCTATGACCTCTTTTAGATCCTCATTTTTGACATCTATTCCGGTGCTATCGTACCACGGAGATAAAATTTTAGTAAGCTCGCTCGGGTCTTTAAAATACTCGGTTTTAAAGTCTTTATTGGTGTCAAGACCCAGCAAAACCTCTTTACTCATCGCATCGTATGCGCTTAGATCCTTTGCGATCGCCCTTTTTGTGCGGTAAAACGCGAAGCTATGAAAAACAATATGAAAAATCGCTAAAATCATATATAAAATTAACGGCAGCACGATCCACACCGCCACAGGAAGCGTAAGCGTAAAACCGAAAAGCCCCAGCGTATAGCTACTGCTTTGCTGCGTAAAAACTAAAATCGCGACGATCGCGATATAGACGATCGAATATAAAAAGAATTGCTTGGTTTTCATAGCTAACTCCTATTTTGCTTTTCCGCCTGTTCCTTGCACGAAATGCACAATCTCGCCTCCGGATTTACCTTAAGACGCTCTAAGCTTATCTGCTCGCCGCAACTCTCGCAAAGCCCATAGGTTCCATTTTCGATGCGCTTAAGCGCGCTTTCGATCTCTAAAAATGCCTTTTGTTGATTAACATTGAGCGAGTATTCGATGCTTAAATCCGTATTCATGCTCGCTACGTCAAAATCATCCGCAGCTTTATTTTCGCGCAATTCCGAAATTTCATTTACAGAGCTATTAATATTGGCGATGAGTTGCTCTCTTTTTTCTTCTAAAATTTTCTTGTAAAATTTCAACTCGTTTTTCTTCATTACTTCCCTTTATTTGTGATATGGATGGTTTGCGTTAATGCACAGTGCGCGAAAAATTTGCTCAAAGAGCAAAAGTTTAGCGATTTTGTGCGCTAACGTAAGCCTGCTAAGACTAATTATTTTATCGGCTTTTGCCTTAAAATTTTCACTAAGCCCGTAAGCGCCGCCGATGAAAAATGACACGCTGCTTTTATCCTTTAGCATACTCGCAAATTCCACGCTATCTAGCTCCTGTCCGCGCTCATCCAAAGCTACGACGTATCCGCTAAGGCGTGGTAGATAAGCTTCATCGTACGCCATAAGTGCGAGCTCGCGAGACGCACTCTGGGCACGAGCGATATTAGCATTAAAAAACGTCTGCTCTCTCACCGCGGCAAATTTAGCCGCCATTTTTTTATAATCGCTTATCGCGCCTGCGAACTCGTCCGCGCCTTTTTGGATGGAATTTACCGTTATCTGCACTACTCTTCGCTTCCCTCTTCGTGCAGCGACTTATCGCTCGTGTCATCGATCTGCACGGCGTTTTTGCTAAGCACGTTGATTATATCGCTTAGATACTGCCTCATCTCGGCTCTAGGCACGATCGCATCAATTAATCCATGCTCGAGCAGAAATTCCGATCTCTGAAAGCCCTCCGGCAGATCTGCGCCTATAGTTTGCTTGATGACGCGCTGTCCGGCAAAGCCGATAAGAGCGCCGGGCTCTGCGATGATGATATCTCCCAGCCACGCAAATGACGCGCTTACGCCGCCCATCGTAGGATCGGTAAGAACGGAGATGAAAGGAATTTTATGCTCGGATAAAATTTTAAGCGCGGCGGAGGTTTTGCTCATCTGCATCAGTGAAAAGGTGCTTTCTTGCATCCTTGCGCCGCCACTTGCGCTTACGATGATTAGCGGCTCGTTTTTATCAAGGCTACGTTTTACGGCACGCACGATCTTTTCACCCTCCACAGAACCTAGGCTTCCGCCCATGAAGTTAAAATCAAACACCACGAGCTGAATTTTTTGGCGACTTATAGCGCCCTCGCCCGCGATCACCGCGCTAAACCTGCCTGTTTTTTCCTTGCTCTCGGAGATGCGCTTTTTGTAGGATTTTTTATCGACGAATTTTAGCGGATCGACGGGTTGTAAATTTTGATCGTACTCCACGAAAGAGCCTTCGTCGCAGATCAGATCGATACGAGCCTGCGCGTCAAAACGAAGGTGATAGTTACACTTGGGGCAAACGCTATGATTTTGCTCGACCTCTTTGCTATACATCAGTGCGCCACATCCCGGGCACTTTATCCAGTGCGTAGGTGCTTCGCTCGGCGCAGGTTGCGTCCTGCGTATTTTTGAAAATAGATCTCCAAAATTCATATGATTTCCTTTAAATTCTATGAAATGAAACTTCTGATTATAACCTAAAATTCTTTATTTAAATTTATATGTGAATTTCGCTAAAATAGGAAAATGCAAGGATTTATATTAAAAACGACCAAGGTTAGGGATGAGGACTGCATCGTAGATGTGCTAAGCGAAAGTGCGCTCATGCGTGCGTATCGCTTCTACGGCGCGCGCCACTCAAACATCATCCAGGGCTATAAAATCGACTTCGAGCTCTCGCAAAATCAAAACTTCCTGCCGCGCCTTAGCGGCGTGATGCATCTGGGATACGCGTGGCTCGGAAACCGCGAGAAGCTGCTATTTTGGCAGCAGTTCATGCGGCTTTTACACGCGCATCTAAAAGATGCCGAGCATCTGGATAAATTCTATTACGAGCTGCTAAACCGGGCTGCTGCGCACTTCGGCAAACAAAACCCGCGCCGCATAATCGTAGAAAGCTACGCCGAAATTTTAAAATTTGAGGGGCGGTTGCACGACGAGCCGTATTGTTTTTTATGCGACGAAGAAATTTCGGAAAATATCGCACTATGCCGCGGCTTTTTGCCTGCGCACGAGCATTGTGCACAAAGAGCGGGCTTTGCGCAGGATGAAATTTTAGAATTTTTACAAAGCAAAAAGACACTAAATTTAAACGATGAAACGGTAGAGAGGCTCTACGACATAACGCTTGAGGGGCTTTGATTCGCAACGCACTTGATGAAGACGTGAAATTTCAAAGTTCAAGAGCTAAATTTAAATTTCAAAATTTCATGAACGGGCGGTTTTGTACTTTATCTGCCTTTTCTCGCGCAAAGCCAAACAATCGCATTGCGCGGGGTTTGCATTAAATTTTAACTGAACTAGCTAAAAAGCTTTTTCATCGCCTTAAAAAACATTGCGGTAAGCGGATTTGATTTGCCCGATACTTTTGCTATCCAGCTCTCGTAGGTCTCGCCTTTGCTTTTTAAAAAGTCCACGAGCGCCTTTTGACTAGCCTGCATACCGCCGTTTCTTTCAGCATCCAGTAGTGCCCTATAAATTGGCTCTATAGTTTCGATCGCAGATCTTGGCGGAGCCTTACGAAATGCCGTGTATTCGGTGATCTGCCCTGTCACAGGATCTTTTTTAGAAGTAAATTCCGTAATGACCCAATAAAAGCGCCCATCTTTGGCTAAATTTTTTACCACGGCGGTAAAATCCTTGCCTTGCTGTATCGTATCCCACATAAGCTTAAACGCTATTCGCGGCATATCCGGATGTCGTATGATGTTGTGTGGCTGCCCCAAAAGCTCAAGCTCACTATAGCCGCAAATCATACAAAAATACGGATTTGCAAACGTGATAATGCCCTTCGGATCGGTTTTGGAAACGATATAGCGCTTCTCATCAAGTTTGATTTCCTGATTAATCGGAGTCGGTCTTTGCATTTTTAATCCTTTGCTTAAAAATTTATTGCAGAGTATATAAAATTTTTCTTTTCAGAAATATTAAATTTTCGTTAAATTTTTATAAATGTTAAATCTTTAAGTGAATTTTTAAAATTTAATGTATAATCTCAAATCAAAATTTCAAAAGGCAGCGCGTTGAAAAATCCCTTCCTATCGCTTAAATACTCAAATTTTAGAATTTATTGGATCGGGATGAACCTCTCGCTAATCGGTTCTTGGATGCAAAGCGTCGCGCTGCCGTGGCTAGTGCTAAGCATCACCGCAGACGCTTTTAAGGTCAGCCTTGTAGCCGCGGCACGGTTCTTGCCCGCGCTACTTTTCACGCCTTTTTCCGGTGTACTGCTCGATAAGTTTAATCGCAAAAAGATCCTTCTGCTTGCTCAAATAGGCATGGCGGTGACTGCCTCAATTTTCGCGGTTATGAGCTTTTGCGAGCTATATTCTTTCGGCAAAATTTTATTTTGTGCTTTTGCAAGCGGCATCTTTACCAGCATGGATGCCCCGAGCCGTCAGTCGATGGTAAAAGACCTCATCGACTCGCCCCGCGATCTAGCCAACGCCATAGCATTAAATTCTATGTCCTTCAACGTCGCTCGTATCGCAGGACCCGCACTTGCGGGGATCGTGATGGCGCTATGGGGCGTGGGTTTTTGCTTTTTATTCAATGCACTTAGCTTTTTAGGCATCATCGTTTCGCTGTTTTTCATAAAAATTCCGCCATCCGTTACTATGCTATCTAGCAGGAGCGGAGGCGTTTTCGCCTCGATCGGTGCTGGAATTTCGTATGTATCGCACAAAAAAACTCTAAGCGAGCTAATGATAATAGTGCTTATCGTAGCGACGCTGGTGCCAAATTATAATGTAACGATCTCGGCACTTGTTAAGCTTAGCCTGGGTGCGGATGAGCGAAGCTTTGGATATTTGATGTCGGCTCTAGGCGCGGGGGCCTTTTGCGGCGCGCTTTTCGTAGCGGTTTTTGATAAACTCGGCATCCGCAAAATCAGATCGTGCGCGATCGCTATGGGGGTAAGCTTAGCTCTTACTGGGGTTGCGAATTCCTTCGCATGGGCTGCGGCAGGGCTTGCCGTAACTGGATTTCTTTTCGTAATCACAAACTCAAGCATCAACTCCACCGTGCAAATGCACGTAAGCAACGAATTCCGTGGGCGCGTGCTTAGTTTATACGCGCTATTTCTAATAGGTAGTACGCCATTTGGAGCGCTCATATCGGGCTTTTTTACCGAGCTACTGGGCGCTCGCGTAGCCCTTGCGATCTGCGGTACAATTAGCATTTTGCTACTGCTGGCGCTATTTTACGGCTTTAAAATACGGCGCAGGACGCATTTTATCTTTTGAGATAAAGTCTAAGCCAAAAGCTGCATTATCAAAATTAACCTTATTTTTACGATGAAGCCTTAGAATTCCTACCGAAATTTAAAGGTAAGGAGTTTTTATGGATAGACGAAATTTCCTAAAAAGTAGCGCCGCGATCGGCACGCTAGCGACATTAAATCTAAATTTAAACGCTAGCGCGGTCACCGGCGGGACGGAAAAGAAAGTCGCCAGCGTCTGCGAGATGTGCTCCTCGCGCTGTCCTATCGAAGTGACCGTCAAAAACGGTCGCGGCGCTCTCATCGAGGGCAACCATCGCTTTTCAAACAAAACCTCGGTCTGCGCTCGTGGAGGCGCGGGCATAAATCAGCTCTACGACGATCAAAGGCTCATTAAGCCGCTCATTCGCGTGGGCGAGCGCGGCGAGGGTAAATTTAAAGAGGCGAGCTGGGACGAGGCTCTTAAAATTTGCGCGCAGAAGCTTGGCGAGATTTCGCAAAAATACGGCCCGCAAAGCGTAGTTTTCACCTCTAAAACGGGCGAGCACCACACTCAGATGATGAATTTCGCCTGTGCCTACGGCAGCCCGAACATCTACTCGCACTGGTCCTGTTGCCCAGTCACCTACAATATCGCCGTGCCGCACACCTTCGGCGCCAATATGCAAAGAGACTACGGCGACGCAAAATACATCGTAAATTTCGGCCACAATCTCTTTGAGGGTATCGATATCTCAAAAACCAAAAAGCTCGCAAAAGCCGCAAGTAGAGAGGATGTAAAGCTTTTGGTCCTCGATCCGCGCTTTAGCGTCGTAGCTTCCAAAGCCGACGAGTGGCTACCGATAAAGCCGGGAACCGATGCGGCGTTTTTGATGGCGCTGATTCACGTCTGGTTGCGCGATAACAAATACGACAAAAAATTTATCAAACAATACGCCGTGGGGCTAGAGGAGCTAAGGCAGTCCGTGAAGGATACGACGCCGCTTTGGCAAGAGGGTATCACGGGAATTAAAGCGGACAAGGTCGAGCGCATCGCAAATGAAATTTACGCCGCGGCTCCCGCAGTCATAATCGATTGGGGCCATAAAACCACGACCGCTAAGGCCGAATACGTCCGCACGCGCGCCATCGCAATCGCAAACGCGCTGATGGGAAACGTCGAGAAAAAGGGCGGAATTTACTTCTCTAAAGATTCCAAAACCTTCAACGCGCTTTGCAAAGAGGATCTATTCCCTACCATCTCAAACCCAGATAAGGAGTTTAAAATTCCAAAGACCGCGCGTATCGACGGCTGCGGCGAAGAAGGTAGCGAAAATTTCTTCGTGCCACGCAAACACGGCGTTTTAATGCAGATCGCGCCTACGATTTTAAGCGAAAAGCCTTACCCTGTAAAAGGCTGGGTCAGCACGCGCTTTAACCACCTCATCAACGTTGCGGGCGTGGATAAGAGCGTAGAGGCGATCAAAAAGCTAGACTTCGTGCTCGCAATCGACGTGTATATGAGCGACTTCGCGTGCCTAGCCGACGTGATCTTACCCGAATCCACGTATTTGGAGCGCGACGAGTCGATTCAAAACAAAGGCGGCACCGCGCCTGGATTTGTGATGCGAAACAAAGCCGTCGAGCCGGTGGGCGATACGAAGTGCGGCTATGAAATTTTTAGAGAACTTGCGAGAGTGATGAAGATCGATCAGGACTACACCTGGAACAACATCGACGAATACCGCATGCAGCAAGCCAAAGGCAACGCTGAGCTGATCGCAAATTTAATCAAAAACGGCTACGTAAGCTACAAGGTGCCGAAGCTATACTACCGAGAGCCGAAGCTCGTGGCTAAATTTATCGATAAATATCCTGCCGCGGCGGAGTTCGTGGACGAAAACGGCGAGATGAGCTCTCAGATGAAATTTAAAACCCCGAGCGGCAAGATCGAGCTTTTCGCGCCGAAAGTGGAGGAGCTTTTCGCGGGATACGGCTGCTTAAACACCGAGGGTATGGATGTATTCGGCGGGCACAAATACTGCCTGATGACCGGTAAGACCGCGCTTCACACCAACGGTCACACTCAAAATGTCAAAATTTTAAACGATATGATGAGCGAATCGCCGGTTTGGATCAGCCCTACTTCTGCAAAAGCGGAGGGACTAAAGACGGGCGATATCGTGAAGCTTAAAAATAAATTCGGCGAGCAAAAGGCTAAAATTTTCGTCACGCAAGGCATCAGAGACGACTGCCTGTTTTTATACCACGGCTTTGGGCACGTAAGCCCGGGGCTAAAGCGCACGAACGGCATAGGCACGAACCAAAGCGTCCTTCTCGATCCGGCTGCGGGTCCTGTGGTAAGCACGATGGTAACCAACGTCGGCGTCGATATAGTTAAAATTTGAAAGGGGCGGTTATGAAAAAACTCATAATGATTCACGACGAAAATTTATGTATAGGTTGCCAAGCCTGTTCGGTTGCGTGCAGGAACGAAAACGGCGTGCCGAGCGGCGTTTATAGGCTGCAAGTGCACGGCAAAACAAGCGGCGTTTTTCCAAATTTAAAGCTTGATTACTCGCGCGCTAGCTGCGTTATGTGCGAGGATAGCCCCTGCGTGGACGTCTGCCCTACGGGAGCGAGCTTTAAAACCAAAGACGGCGTAACGCTCATAGACGAGAGGCTTTGCGTCAGCTGCAAATACTGCATCCTAGCCTGTCCTTACGACGCGAGGTTTGTAGATCCTATCACGCACGCTATCGGCAAATGTACCTTTTGCTACACGAACCGCACTAGCAAAGGTTTGCAGCCCGCCTGCGTAAGTGTGTGTCCGACGGATGCTTTAACTTTCGGCGACGTAAATGACGTAAATTCCGAGGTAAGCAAGCTGCTAGCCAAAACAAGCGTAGAATATCCAAAAGCGTATCTAAACACCAAGCCGCGCCTAGCGAATATCAAAAACAAAAAAGGAGGACGCTATGAATAATATGTGGGGCGATATGAGCCAATACTCTGAAATTTACTGGCCTTGGCCGATTGCGATTTATCTATTTTTGGCGGGTCTTAGCGCGGGAGCGACGATGGTGGCGCTTTTAGTTAAATGGAATCGCCACGAAAGCGAGCAAAATTCCATCTGGGATGCGATGATTAGAGCGGGTGCGATCACGGCGCCGCTTACGATCTGCGCGGGGCTTTTGCTTTTGATCTTTGATCTAGGCAAGCCGCTAAGCTTTTATCTTTTACTGATCAAATTTAACTTCGGCTCGGTGATGAGTCTCGGCGTTTTGGCGCTTTTAATCTACGTGCCGTTTAGCTTTGTATTTGCGCTATGCGTATTCGGCGAGGAAATTTGTAAATTTAAACTGCTCGCCTTTCTGCGACCTATCGTAAATTTACTAAGCTCGTTCGCCAAAGCTTCCAAAGCTTTCGAGCGAGTTTTATTTATCCTTGCTCTTTGCGTGGGCGCATATACGGGCTTTTTGTTAAGCGCGGTGATGAAAATTCCGCTTTGGAATACGCCTGTGCTGCCGATTTTATTTTTGCTGTCGGGCTTTTCCAGCGGCATCGCG
The DNA here is from genome assembly GCF_937980635.1 of uncultured Campylobacter sp. Classification (GTDB taxonomy): domain Bacteria; phylum Campylobacterota; class Campylobacteria; order Campylobacterales; family Campylobacteraceae; genus Campylobacter_B. The sequence continues at coordinate 36,088 of NZ_CALJPG010000023.1, read as the reverse complement.
GCGAGCATTTTAGTTGGACTTCTGTTTTTTAAAGGCTCGTTAAACAAAGATAGCATAAAATACCTTTTGGTGCTTGATCTGCGCGCGATACTCTTTGAAATTCCGCTTTTATTCATTCTATTTGTCGGGATGTATTTTGAGGGCGGCATTAGCGCGCTTGCGGCACAGCAGGCTTTGACGCACGAGGTTTACGGTAAAATTTTCTGGATCGGCGTTTTAGGCACGGGGCTCATCGCTCCGATCATCATCGCCTTTACGGCGCTGAAAAACCACGCCTACAAGCCTGCGTTTATAGTTTTAAATTCTTTCGTCGTGCTTTGCGGCGTCATTCTGCTTCGTTACTACATCGTATATGCGGGGCAAATTTGCACGGGAGCGTAGTTTCGCTCCCGATCTAGGGAGTGAGTTTGAAAATTTTACTTTTAGAAGACGATTTTGAATATAGAAGCAGCGTAAGCGAGTATCTGCAGGAGCTAGGCTACGAGGTGGACGAATGCGCTAGCGGCGACGCGGCCTGCGATAAGATCGCCGGGGGCGCCTACCATCTGCTGATTTTAGACATTAAAGTGCCGGAGGTTTCAGGCGAAGAGGTGCTCAAATACGCGCGCAGCCTCGGTCTTAACACCCCCGTGATGATGATGACCTCGCTCGGCGACATCGACGATTTAAGCCAGTGCTACGAGCTTGGTTGCAACGAATACCTAAAAAAGCCCTTCCACCTAGCCGAGCTTAAATTTAGAGTAAGCGAGCTGATGCGAAAGTACTTCGGCGATGAAAAGGGCGCCGTCAAGATCGCGGATAAATTTCACTACTTCGCAAATTTAAAAATTTTAAAGCGTGCAGACGAAGAGATATCGCTAAGCGCCAAAGAGATTAAAATCATAGAATTTCTGCTCGCCAATATCAAAAGATTCGTTAGCGTCGATGAGCTCATCGCCGACGTGTGGGACGGCGAGGCTGGCAGCGTCGATGTGCGCGTACATATCAGCAACCTCCGCTCCAAAACGAGCAACGATTTCATCCTCTCCAGCCGCGGACTCGGATATAAGATCAATGCTTAAAGGGTTTAAATTTACGCTTTTTAGCGCGATTTTTATCATCGGCGCCTTTATAAGCGAGAGCCTTTATATCATCTATTTAAACTCTAAAATCGAGGAGAGCGCCGACGTCGCCGAGCTGATACAAAAAAGTGGCGAAGCTCTAAGCGAAGCGTATCCCGATCTAAAAGACGAGCTCATCTACGACTACGCGATCCTAAACGCAAACGGCGAAATTTTAAGATCAAACCTAAGCGTCCAGCCGCCGGATTTTGCATTTATTACGCTGAAATTCGGCGGGCGGGTATTTTTTAAGCGCCATTTTCTACATGAGGGCAAGCTATATTTTTTCGTCATTTCAAAAAAGATAAGCTACGCCAAGATAGAATTTATCGCGATCTGCTCGATCTTTATCACGATTTTTGTAGCGCTCATCATCGCGCTGTTTAACTACAAAATCATTAAAAATTTCTACGCGCAGCAAAGCAACCTCATCAAGGCGTTTTTCAACGACGCGATGCACGAGCTAAAGACCCCTCTAGGCGTCGCGCTCATCAACACCGAGATGCTTGGGCTGCGCGACAAACACACCGCGCGCATAAAATCCGCGCTAAAGCAGATGATCATTACTTACGAGGACGTGGAGTATTTCATCAAAAGCGGCAAGATGAGCCTAAAAAGCCGCCGCATCGATATGAGCGAGTTTTTGGGCGCTAGGATAAATTTTATCTACCTGGTCGCAAAAAGCAAAAACATAAGTCTGCAATCGCGAATAGCGCCCGATGTGAGCGTTTTTATGGACGAAACCTCACTGATGCGCCTCATCGATAACACGCTAAGCAACGCCATAAAATACTCACGCCCCGGCGGCAAGATCATCATCGCGCTAGAAATTGGGGTGAGCATAGCGGTCTTTAGCGTGCAGGACTTCGGCATCGGAATAAAAGATACGAGCGCGATCTGGGAGAGATACTCGCGCGAAAACGCGGCTCTTGGCGGATTCGGCCTCGGGTTAAACATAATCGATAAAATTTGCAAGCGCTACGGAATCGCAAAAAGCGTCAGCTCAAAGCCGAATGAAGGCAGCACCTTTTGCTATAAAATCCCGCTGTTTAAGCAGAAGCTTTTAGATTAAGAAGGCGCGCGAAATTTAGGCGCTAATTTTAAAATTTAGAAAGTAGAATTCGCGCGGCTAGAGTTTAAAATTTTGTTTTAGCGTGGCTTTTCAGCCGCCTTTTGCTTCCCTGCTGCGTAAATAATATTCTTCCAATGGATAATTTAAATTTCCGCAGTTGTCTAGCTCAAAACCCTGTTTTATATCAAACGACGCCTTGTTTCTCTCCTGGTAATATTCTTTGATCTTTTCAGAAAAATTCATTCTATCAAATAAGTATTCGGAATGATTGCGTTGTATATAATTTTTATAAATTAAAACAAACTTATCTAACAATATATGAATATTTGGTCCTTTATAAGCGCCGTCTAGAATAATTATCGGTCTATCAAATCCAGCACTCATATCTTTCAAATTTATTTTTAAATATTTCTTTGGGTCGGTTTTTTTAGCTTTTAGTTTATTCATAAAAATTTCCTCAAACGTCTCATTATTATCATGATGCTTTTTTAATACTTCAAACCAATTAGATAAATTTATGTTCTCTAGTTCATAGTATGCAATTTCATATGAGCTACGCCAAGAACTACCATAGGCATAGGTCCTATAATCATTGATCATTTGTTCTAGTTTCAACTCATAATCCAAATACTGTCCTATCGCTCTTTTATACAGCTCCTCTTTCGGTAAAATTCTATCCTCTTTGAGGCAGTATCCTTGCTTGTATTTGTTGTAGTCGGAGAGAGAAACTACGGCGAAGCCTCGTGAGGTAGAGTAATCGGGGATTATACGGATAAATGCGGCGCAAAGTATCGCCGCCAGAAGCAGCGCACCAGATAGCGCTTTAAATTTAACGGATTTATAAAATTTCATACCGACGTTCCTTTTAAAATTTAAAATTTCAGCACACATTGCCGCGATCATGCGATTAAATTTAAAACGCTGCGCCGCTGCGACAAAGCAAACAAGAGACAGGCGCCTAAATTTAAATCTCGCCGCTAGCCTTCGCGGTGCAAAATTATATAGCCCAGCTTCGTGCCGTTTTCGTCCGAAAATGCCCGCACGTAAAAATAATGCCCGTCCTTTTTGATAAAGCTCTGCGCCCCAAAATCAAGCGTCGCCAAAATCGACAAAACATCGTAATCCGGCGCGCTGTTTACGACGATAAAGTCCTTGATAACGCCTATTTTATCGTAGAAGCAGTCGGTTTCAAACCTCTTATCTACGAGGATAAAAATATCGTTTCCCATGCGGTTGATCTGCGCGATGACGTGCTCGAAATCGAGCATTATCTCGGCGCTTCCGATAAATTTACCGTCGCTAAAAACGGGCGAAATTCCGCGCATAAAAACCCCGCATCGCCCCATCTCCACAAGCGCTTTAGGAAGCAGGCTCTGGCGGATCTGCAAAAGCGAATGGCGAAAGGAACTCAGATCGTCGTTATAAAATTCGTCGCTCCAGCTTCTAGCCAGGCTTCTAGTGCTTTGCGTGTGAAAATGTATCTTAACGCCCGTATAGAAGGGCACTGCACTCAAAATGTCTTTGTATTTTTTCGTCACGTCCATGCACTCGCCGTGTTTGCCGCTCTCAAAACAGCGCACCACGTCGCTGTTCTGCGATAAAATCAGCGAGATCGCAAAGGCGTTTAGCTTCTCTTCATCGACGATCTTTTCAAACAGGCTCGCGCTAAAATCGAACTGCTGCTTGATTTTTATCTCGTTTTCCTCGCTTTTAAAGCGCAGATAAAACGCAAAGGTGGCGACGCAGCAAGCAAGCGCGAAAAGGCTTAGGTATTTTTTGGAGCGCGCGCCTATCATCTGAATTCCATCTTTAAATTTGCCGCTAAAACCTCTGCAAATTCGCTAAATTCCGGCAGATCGAGTTTGCCGTTTCGCATCTTTTTTCCCCAGACGGACTCCGGGAAAAAGCTGTCGTTTTTAAAGCGCGCCTGGACGTGAAAATGCACGCGCGGCACGTAGTTGGCGAAGCTTGCGATGTTGATTTTATCGGGCGCGTAAAACTCCCGAAGGCTCTTTTCGCACTGAAGCACGGCGCGCCACAGATGCGCCAGCGTCGCTTCGTCGCAGTCGCTAAGCTCTTTAAATTTCGCCTTCGTAAAGACCTTCACCCACGGCACTTCGTGCTCCTCGCGCTCCACGTAAATCATCTCGTCTTCGTAAATCATCGCGTTCTCCTTGAAAACGGAATTTTAATGCAAAGCCCATTAAAGCTAGGTAAATTCCTCTTACATAAATAATATACTAAAATACATTAATTAAATATATCTATAAAATATCGATATATTCGTGATTTTTATGCTATAATTCTATTTTTTAAAAGGAATATATATGAAATCAGTTTGGATAATGATCCTATGCGCCGCGGCGATTTTGATGATTACGATGGGCGTTCGTATGTCATTAGGTCTTTTCGTGCAACCTATAATGCAAGCAAATTCCCTATCCATCGCCCAAGTAAGCTTTGCGATGGCAACTACGCAGCTGGTATGGGGCTTTTCGCAACCGCTTAGCGGGATACTTGCAGACAAGCTCGGTGCCTACGTCGTGCTGTTTTGGGGCAGCGTGCTTTTGGCGATTAGTTGCACTCTTGTGCCGTTATTTAGTAGTGAAAGCGCGCTTGTATTAACGATGGGTTTTGGGCTTGCACTGGGGCTTGGCGCGGGTAGTTTTCCGATTCTAATGAGCCTAATGGCAAAGCGCCTGCCATTTTCTATCCGCTCGGTTGCTAGCGGAGTGCTAAATGCAGGCGGCTCGTTCGGACAATTTTTATTTGCGCCAATGATTGGGTTTTGTATCGCAACGCCTGCTTTGGGATACGGCGGCGCATTTTTTACGCTTGCAGGTCTTAGTTTGTTAATTCTGCCGCTTGCGAGACTCTTGGCAGGCGGCAAAATTCTATTTGGCGAGCAAACCAGCCTGCATGAAGAAGATAAGCGCAGCTTAGGCGAAGTGCTGCGTTTAGCGCTGCGCGATAAAAGCTATATTTTGATAAATTTAAGCTTTGCTACGTGCGGTTTTCACGTAGCGTTTTTAGTGACGCACCTACCTAGCGAAGTAGCGCTAAGCGGGCATGGTGCGCAGGTAGCGTCCTTTTCGCTCGCACTGATTGGCATCGCAAACATCGTAGGCAGCTTATTCGTAGGCTGGTGTGTTTCCAAAGTGCGCTGTAAAGTCATTTTATTTTGCATATATGCCCTGCGTATCGCTCTTATTGGTGCTTATGTGCTCTCGCCCAAAGACAGCCTTACGTTTTATATCTTCAGCGTGGGATTAGGATTTACCTGGCTAGCGACCGTACCGCCTACTGCGGCTGCCGTCGGTAAGCTGTTGGGAACGCGATATTTAGCAAGCCTATTTGGATTTACGATGCTTTCGCATCAAATCGGCGGATTTTTTGGCGCATACATCGGAGGCCTTGCGGTACGGGCATACAGCGCGTATGATTATATGTGGTATTTGGATATGACGCTAGCGGCTATTGCAGCTCTGCTAAGCCTGCCTGTGCGTGAAGCTAAGATGAAGCACGTGAAATTTTAAAAATTTATGGGATTTTGAAATTTACGGACGGAATTTTCGCGAAATTTTGCAAGCTAAATTACGACAGAATTTTGAAATTCTTAAAATTTTAAAATTTATCGGATTTTATGTTTCGCACTATGAAATTTTACTTTAGCTTTAAAATTCCGCTGCGATAAAATGCAAAATCCGCTTATGCTTTCAAATTTAGCCGAGACGAGCTTTTAAATTTTATAGAATTTTGAAATTTTAAAATTCCGGCTCGCGCAGCATTTTAAGAGCCGGTGCGAGAGCATCTGCAAAGCCTTTAAATTTTTCAAATTCCTCCGCGCTAAGCTCTGCGCTAAACTCCGCTCCCGCAGCACCAAAGCTTGCTTCATAAACAAAACCCGATTTTTTTAAAAAATGTTCAAATTTAGCCACCGCCGCAAACGGCACGAAAAACGCGCAATGCCTTTTAAGAAAAAAGTCGGTTAAAGCACCACTGCTTGCGGCAGCCTCGATAGCGAGATTTGCGCTACTAGCGTATGCGCGCACGAGCCCGCCCGTGCCTAGCTTGATGCCGCCAAAGTAGCGCACCACGAGCACCGCGGCGTTAATCAATTCGGCACCGCGAAGCGCGTTTAGACACGGTGCGCCCGCAGTCGATTTGGGCTCGCCGTCGTCGCTTGAGTTTTCTACGATCTGCCCGGGCTCATTCAGCGCGCGATACGCCCAGACGATATGCCGCGCCTTAGGATGCTGCTGCCGCAGCCGCGCACGCAGCGTCTCAAAGCTCGCTAGCGGCGCGAGATAGGCGATGAAGCTTGATTTTTTGATCTCCTGCGCGGCGCTGATCTCTTTTTCAATCGTTTTCAAGGCTTTCCTTTGCGGAATTTTATCTTTTTTGCATTATAATAAAAGTTCAAAAAAAGATCAAAGGAGCTTCATGATCCAGACTTGTTTATTTCCCGCGGCGGGCTACGGCACGCGCTTTTTGCCCGCGACCAAATCGCTACCTAAAGAGATGCTTCCGATCCTTACCAAGCCGCTCATTCATTACGGCGTGGACGAGGCACTGGAGGCGGGCATGGACAATATGGCTTTCGTCACGGGTCGCGGCAAGCGCGCGCTGGAGGATTATTTCGACCGCAGCTACGAGCTGGAGGATCAAATTTCAGGCAGCAGTAAGGAGTATCTGCTCGACGAGATCAGAGCGCTTATGAAGCGCTGCACCTTCTCTTTTACGCGCCAAGAGCAGATGAAGGGGCTTGGTAACGCAATTTATACGGGTAAAATTTTAATCCGCGACGAGCCTTTCGGCGTAGTGCTTGCAGACGATCTGTGCGTGAACGAAAACGGCGAGGGCGTGCTAGCGCAGATGGTTAAAATTTACGAAAAATACCGCTGCAGTGTCGTTGCAGTAATGGAAGTGCCGCCGCAGGACGTAAATAAATACGGTATCATCGCAGGAAAAAGCATCAGCGACGATCTGATAATGGTCTCGGATATGATTGAAAAGCCTGAACCTAGCGAGGCTCCGTCGAGCTTAGCCATCATCGGGCGCTACATCCTAACACCTAATATTTTCGATCTCATCGAGCAGACGGCACCCGGTAAAAACGGCGAGGTGCAGATCACCGACGCGCTTTTGAAACAAGCTCAAAACGGCGTGGTGATCGCGTATAAATTTAAAGGCACTCGCTTCGACTGCGGCTCGGTAAAAGGCTACGTGGAGGCAATCAAATATTTCTACGAGCGAGAATTCGGCGATGGTAAAAAATGAGCTGTTTTTCCCGCTGGCAAAAGAGGGCGCGCTAGAGGAGGTAGCGGCAAAGATCCACGCCGAATACGAAAGCGGCGAGATAGGCTACTACCGCCTGCCACAGCAAGGCGCAGACGAAATAGCGCGGGCGAAGGAATTTTTTAGCGCGCGAAACTACGATGCGATCGTGCTTATAGGTATCGGCGGCTCCAGCGTGGGCGTGCGGGCGCTTTATGAGATGCTGCGTCCGCGCGTAAGAAAGAATTTGCGCTTTGAAATTTTGGATAATTTAGACGCGCTTAGCGTGCGTCGCGCGCTCGAAGGGTTAAATTTCGCTCGCACGATCTTCATCATATCGTCCAAATCGGGCGGTACGATCGAGACGATCTCGCTTTTTAAGGTCGTTTTGCAGCGTTTTGGAAATTCAGATTTAAAAGCGCTAGCAAAAAATTTCATCTTTATCACCGATGCAGGCTCGCCGCTGGATGTCTTCGCGCGCGAGCATGGCGCCTGCGTGATAAATATGCCCGCTAACGTAGGCGGCCGTTTTAGCGTGTTAAGTGCGGTAGGGCTAGTGCCCGCAGTTGGGCTAGGCCTTGATGCAAGCGCGATGCTACGCGGAGCTGCCGCCGCAAAAGAGCGGTATCTGGATGAAATTTTAGCATGCGATCCCGCTAAAATCGCGGAGAATAAAATTCTACGAAAAGCCCATCACTACGCCACACACAAAAGTGCGAAAATCAACGTCCTTTTTAGCTATGGCGACGCGTTGCGCGCATTGGGCGAGTGGTACGTACAGCTATGGGCGGAAAGCCTAGGTAAAAAGATCGGCTTTAGCCGCGAGGGACTTACTCCTGTAGGGCTTGTAGGCTCGCGCGATCAGCACAGCTTCCTTCAGCTCATCATGGACGGCGTAAAGGATAAGACCGTGACTTTCTTAAAGCTCACGGACAACGGCACTACGGACGCGGTGCCCGGTATCAGTCTGCAAGGTCTTGAGGGCTGCGACTTCGTAAACGGCATGCGACTGGATGAGGTGCTAAATCTTCAGTGCGATGCTACGCTGCAAGCCGTACTAAATGAGGGTATTAGCGTCGATCTAATCGAGGTTTCGCGGCTTTGTGAACAGAGCGTGGGTGAGCTATTTTACTACTTTGAGCTGCTAACCAGCGCCACCGGAGCGATACTGGGCGTCACCACTTACGATCAGCCGGGCGTCGAGGTAGGCAAGAGAATTTTAAAATCGTTAGTTTTAAAATCGCGAGATTAGAATTTGCGGCGCTAGCTAGACGGAATTTCGTCGGGTCAAATTTTACTAAAGTCAGACTCTACTCGCGCTCCATTTTTACTTAGGCTAAATTTTAGAATTTTAAAATTTACGCCGCGGAATTTTGATTTCTCGCTACGAGCATTTGAAATTTTGCCGCAAAATTTCACGGTAAAATTCCAAAATTCCACCGCGAGACGTAAAAATTTTGCGACTCGCGAGCGCGCAAGGAGATAAAATGAAAATCACAGAAATCGATCACTTTGTACTAGTTACGGGCGATCTGCAAAAATGCGTGAAATTTTACGAAGGAATTTGGGGCTAGAGCATGTTTGCGAGGGCGGCAAACACAGCCTGCGCTTCGGCTCCTCAAAGATCAATATCCACACCCGCGCGGGCGAGTTTGAGCCGTTTGCGGCGCGTCCTGGCGCGGGCTCGGCGGATTTTTGCCTCATCTGTGAAGGGCAAAGCGCACAGCAGCTCAAAGAGGAGCTGGAAAGCAAGGGGGCGCAAATAGAGCTTGGCGTCGTGCCTCGAATGGGCGCGCGCGGCGTTATACAAAGTATCTATCTGCACGATCCTGACGGCAATCTCGTAGAGCTCGGCGTATATGAAAGAAACGAGGACTAGCATATAAATTTAAAGGCAAAATTTCAAGCGGAACGTTAGAATTTAAATTTTCTAAATTCTATCTTTGTTATTGAAAATGAGCATCGTGCGGATTAAATTATTTATCCCTCGACATGTTAATTATGTGCCGTTTATATATTTTTTAAACCTTATCTTTTGTTTTTAGAATTTCATAAATTTGTTCATTTTATTCACTATTATTTTTGCAATATCATAAGGCGGTTTCCAAAATAAATATCCCTCTGTAATATCTATATTTAGCGTATCCAAGAAATATTTTTGCAGCTCGCCAAACTCCTTTTTATTATTGATCGTAAATACTTCTGAATCGAAACCGTTGCATATCAATAATTTATCACAAATCAAGAACCTAACGGTTTTCTCAAATAGAATATAGTAGATAAATTTAATAATGGGCATCAGCAATAAGCCCATAATTATAAAAATAAACATATAAAATTTAAAGTTGTATAATGCCACGACGATCATTATAAATAAAACTAAAACACAAAATTTAATTTTCACATCAAAGGGCGCAAAATTGGGAATCATATAAGCATATCTGTAAACGGAGATATTGTTTAGAGCTATCTCTTTTTCGCATTTTGTTTTATTTTTAAATTCTATTTTGTCCTTCATAAAGGTTATCGTTTTTTTGCTATTTATAAAGCTCGCTGCGTATATAAAGAAAAATGCGGTGCCATAACCTAGCAATATTTTCATATAAAACCTAAATTTATACTCACTGCTAAAATGATAGGTCAAAGAACAAATTAACAAAATTCCAAGAGCTATCAGCCAAAACAGATCATCCATCTTTTTTACGACTATCGGCTCTTTGTCGTAATCTCTGGCTTTTTGTTTATTATAATTTTCCATTATTTCAAGCACCTTTTTAAAAATAGATATAAATTTATAATAGCTTAATTTGACAAAAGACTTTTATACGCGTTGCCTGGCTTCTTTCTTAGCGACCTCTTCCCTCATCATTTTATCCTCCTCATTAGATAAATAAATAATCTTTCTTAACGTTATTTATATTTACGCTTTTTCGTAAAAAATATTCTTTAATTTCATCATAAATTTTTTGATTATAGAGATAAACGAGATAATATCTTGGATAAATGGGCTTGTTCCTAAACCATCTGCCATATGATGGGCGTGCGATCCTAATAAACGGCAGAGCCCTAAACCCTTTTAAATTCCTATTTATAAACAGATAAAGTATGAAATTTAATAAAAACCCGAATAAATATGTAAAGAATATCGCTATAAAAAATATATTCCACCATGTTACGCACATAAAAATAGCGATAAAGTACAAAAATATCTTTTCAGATTTTCCTATCTCATATAAACTTGCCAAAATTCCGATAGAGAAATTTAAAGATAAAGTGTTTTCGTCAATTTTGCAGCGTTTTTCAACTAAGTCGTCGCTAATAAATTCTATATAATTGTTTGTAAATTTTATCTTTTGTCTAGGGCGGATTACGGTAAATATGGATATTATAACTGTAGATAGTAAAATAATGAATAAAATAGCGAAATACTGAACTATATCAATATCTTCATGATTTATAAAATCTATAATTAAAAATGCATGTAGTGTAGAGATCGGCAATAATAGGACTAAAGACGAATATACAAAAAATTTTTCATAATTTTTGATAACTATCGGCTCTTTGTCGTAATCCCTGGCTTTGGAATTCTGCAGCAAAGAGCCGCTGTCATCCAAGATAAAATTTTGCTGCTCTGCGCTGTTTTCACAGGCAGAATTCTGAGCCGCTTCGGCTTCTAAATTTAAAGCGCCAGGGTCGGAATTTAGGGTTTCAAAATTTGAAGCTTCGGAATTTGAAGATTTATAATTCAGGGATTTAGAATTTAAGATTTCGGAATTCAGGGATTCAAAATTCAGGAATTCGGAATTCGAAACTTCAAAATTTGAGGCTTCGGAATTCTGGATTTCAGAATTTGGGGCTTTAAAATTTTCGCCGTTAGAATTTTGTTCCAACCCCTGCTTCGGCTCTTGATGCCGCTTTTGTAGTAGCTTTTTTAATTCATCTAGCCTGCTTTGATCCATTTGCCGCCTTTAAATTTGATGGATGCGCCATTTTATACCTCCACTACTTAAAGCTCATTAAATTTTACCGCTCGCACGCTGCGCGCCGTTTGATCAAAATTTAGCTCTCGTATCTTTGCAGCGATTTTTTATATGTTTTCGCCGCAGCGCAGTCCGCGCTCAGATATGCCTCAAACTCCTCGCTAGTAAGCCTGCGCGGCTCATTCACAAGCTTCGTCGCGCCCGCTGCGCCGTTTGGCGTATTTGCGTCCAGATTCGCTTCATTTACGATCTCGCCCCGTCGGATTCGGTTGCTAAAGCCCGCTGCACGCGCTATTTTCGGCGCATACTTTAAAGAAAAGCTTAAATTTTGCGTTTGCAGATTTAAAATTTTACCCATGCACTTGCGCGGACCCGCGATAAAATCGCCATTTTGTATAAGCGTGGCGACGCCAGAGCCGAGCGGACCGCTGTCCGCCAAGCCGTGCAAGCCGCCTGCCGAATCTGGTAAGCCTCCCGCCAAAAGCTCTGCGCCGCTTAGGACGCGCAGACTTCGCACCAAAATCCCGCCGCCGCTTTGCGGGACGCTGCGAAACGAAATGTCAAAGCCGAAATTGTGAAAAAATATCTCGCCCGCCCGCGACGTGCGCTTGTAGGTGTTTCGATCCGCGCCCGTGAAATACGCCTCAATCTCTGCAAAGGCGAATTCCGCGCCGCTTACGCAAAGCACATAGTTTTGCAGCAGATCGCGCATGAAATTTTCGATTTTTGCCTGCGCTCGCTCGGCGTCAAACTGCGCCTGCGGTAGCTCGGCACCGAACACAAGCGCTTGTCTGACGCTCGGCTCCAGCTGCAATGGACGGACGTTAAATTCTAAGTGTGCTTGCTCCGTATCAAGAAACGCTTTCTCAACATCAAACGGCGGCTCGGCATTAAATTTTAAAATTTCATCTTGCTGCGCGCCGCTAAAATATGACTGTCCGCCGCAAAATTCCGCGCCGCCTTGTGATTTTAAGGGCTTGTCGCCGCTCCCATCTCTAGTGCTTCCTGCAAGTTTGGGATTTTTTGAAGCAAGCTTTGAGCCCACAGAAATCCCAAACTCCGCCGCGTCGATTTTTGAGAAAAATTTTTCTAAATTTTTATCGCCTAGCATTTTGCTCTTCCGTAGAATTTCCTTCGCGCTTTGTCGTGTCCGTCTTGTTGCCCGTAGTGCCAGATTTGCCGTTATTTGCCTCGGCGCGCGTTAAATTTCCACCGTCCGTTGCGTTTGCATCGCCTTGCGCTAAATTACCGCTGCCACTCGTCGTGTTTGCTTCGTTATCTTTAAAATTCGAAGCTTCACAACGATCTACACCTAAACGCTCGAAATAATATCTCTCTCGCTCGCCTAAGTTTTCCACTCCTCTTTCGCATACGCGCTTGATATACGCCTTGCTAGGGTATCTAAGCCGATTGAGCGCCAATTCACTACCCGCGTCTGCGCGCTTTATCAGCTTGGCAATGCAGGCGTCATCCTCTTCACTATTTGCGATATAATCCCATATGCCACAGTATCTATCACCGCTCAGCGCCGTAATCAAAAAATAAACCCAAAGCAGGATTATGGCAATCGATATGCTTCCTTTTATTTTTAAAGATCTCTTTTTTACCATGTTTTTCCTTGAGTAATAAATTTTAACTCATTTTTTCATAGATTTGACCAACGGCATAAAATTTACGATATCGCCTTCAAGGCTAATCTTATCGCCCAGCATTTTGTTCTTCCGTAGAATTTCCTTCGCGCTTCGTTTTGTCCGTCTTGTTGCCTGTAGTGTCGGCTTCACCGTTGTTTGCCTCGGCGCGCGTTAAATTTCCCTCGCCGCTCGTTGTGTTCGCATCGCCTTGCGCTAAATTACCGCCGCCGCTCATCGTATTTGCTTCGCCGCCCTTTGATTTGGGCATTTTAAAGCCCCAAATCTCGCAGCGATCCCCGCTAAAGCCTTGGAAATAATATCTCTCGCGCTCGCTCAAGTTTTCTACCCCCTTTTCGCATGTGCGCTTGATATATGCCTGACTCGGATACATTAGCCGATTTAACGCGTGATCGTCGCCAGCATCCGCGCGCTTTATCAGCTTGGCTATACAGGCATCATCCTCTTCGCCCTTGTTGTTTAAAAAAGATTCCCAAATGTTGCAATACGCGCCACTGCTGCTTATATATAGGGCGCATAGAATAACAACCCCCACGATTAACAAAAAAATTTGACTTTTACTAGTTTTCAATTTAGCTTTATCGCCCGACATCTAATCCTCCCGTAGAATTCATATCGCGTTTGATCGCGCCTGCTTCATTGCGGATCGTATTCGTACCTTTGCGCGTTAAATTTCCCTCGTCGCTCGTTGCGTTTGCTTCGCCTCGTGCTAAATTACCGTCGCCGCTCATTGTACCTGCTTTTCCGCCCTTTGATTTGGGCGTTTCAAAGCCCCAAGCTTCGCAGCGATTTTGGATGTAGAGCTCAAAATAATATCTTTCGCGCTCGCCCAAGCTCTCCACTTCCTTTTTGCATGTGCGCTTGATATACGCCTCGTGCGGATATCTTAGCCGATTTGCCGCATATATATTACCCGCGTCCGCTCGCTTTATCAGCTTAGCGATGCAGGCGTCATCCTCTTCGTCGTGCCTGCCTGAAAAAAATTCTCTCGCGCTACAATACCCGCCGCTACCGCTTACAAACGCGGCATAAATAATAATAAGCGCCACAGCTAGCACAAAAACATGACTTTTACCGATTTTCAAGCTCGCCTCCTTCGCGATTAAATTTTGATTTTTTCCGCAGATTTACGATTTGCGGACGGATCGTAAACTCGCTTACATTGGACTTCGTGCGCAGAATTTGCAGCGTAAAATTTGCGATCTCCCCCGCGTCCACGAAGCTCGCCTCATCATCTGCGGGCTCGAAGCTCAAATCCTCGTAAAACGGCGTTTTGGTGATGTCAGGGTTGATGCAGCTTACTCTGATCTGCTTGCGCGCCTCCTCGAAAAGGCAGAGCAGAAACGCCCGCAGCCCCGCCTTGCTCGCGCTATAAACCGCGCTAAAGCGGCTCGCCCGCAGCGCCTCGATCGAGCTGATGCCGATGATATGGGCGTGGTTGCGCTTTAAATTCGGCAAAAGCGCGCGCGTGATGATGATGTTTGCGGCAAGATTTACGTTTAAAATTTTTAAAATTTCACTCTCGCTCATCGCCTCAAGCGGCGCAAATTTCGCCGTACCCGCGCACAAAATCAGCGCGTCAATCTCACACGCCGCAGCCAGCGCGCGGCACTCCTTCGCTAGCGCGTCCGTATCCTCGAAGCGCGAGGCTAGCGTTAAAATTTCATAGCCGTTTTGTCGCAAAAGCTCCGCAACCGCGCTGCCGATACCGCCGCTTGCGCCCGTGATCAATGCTTTCATCTTTTCTCCTTTAAATTTTCATGCCGCTTCGGCGCGTTAAATTTCGCGCGCCGAGTAAATTTTACTGCACTAAATTTTCTCCGCTCGCCGTATCCGCCGCTAAATTTGCGCGATTTAAACATTTCGCGCCGCCGACCTGCGCTGGGTAAAATTTTAAATTTAGCCCGCAGACTTCCTGCTGCGCCGCCGCTTTGTAAAATTTCATCGACGCTCGCTGTGCCCGCCCCGCACGATTTATAAAATTCAATTTTATAGAGCCGGGTGTGCCGCTAAATTTTAACCGCTAGCTCGCTGCAAATTTCGCGCCGTGTCTTTGACGTCGCATACGAGCCGGCACAGACTGCGACATCTGCGACAAACAGTGCGTCTAGCGCCGCCGTATCTTTGCGAAATACGCCGCTTTCATCGCCTCCTCAAACGCGTCGTTGCTTTCGTATTCGCGCCCCAAAACCTCGCGCCACAGGCTTGCATCCTCCATGCAGAGGTAGAAAAACACCCGCTCGCGCCACGGCGAAAGCGCGTCCGCGGCAAATTTAAAAAGCTCGCGCTTGATCTGCGGCGGGTAGGACAGCTTGCCGTTCGCGTCCGCAAGGGGCATCTGTAGAATTTTGCTCCGCAGCCCGCGAGAGCGCAGCTTTTTTACGACGGGTTTGATGAAGGTAAGCGTGCCGAGCGAAACCATCGCAACGCCGCTTGGATCGAAGCGGCGCAGCAGCTGCTCAAAAAGCGCGCCGTAATCGTTTTGCCACCCCTCGTACCAAACCATCGGGTGGAGGTGAAAGCCCACCAAAATGCCGCGCGCCGCGAGCGCTTCGGCTGCCGCCAGCCGCGCATCCAGGCTCGCGCTTAAATGCTCCTCGTTCGCTATGATCGCGGGGGTATTGAGCGAGAAGGTGACGATGAGATTGCGCGGGATCTCGCGCTGCAGGAAAAACCGGATATTGTTCGACTTGCTTTTAAGCTCCAAAATCACGTTTTCATGCCGCGCCGCAAAATCGCATAATGCGCTTAAAATGCCGAAGCGATCGCCCCACATGAGCGAATCGGAGCTCTGCCCCGTGCCGATATGATAGCTGCGCGCGGGATCGAGCCGCAGGCGCGCTAAATTTGCCGCGAAATTCTCGTCAAAGCCGATTTTCCCCTGCTTGTAAAAGGAGCCGATCGCGCAATAGGAGCAGTCAAAGCCGCACGAATTGACCGCATCGAGCGTCAGCAGATTGCAGCAGCGCGTGTTTTCGCTCGCCACCGGACAGCGACCCAAAGCTATGCGATCCGCGCGAAAGGATGAAATTTCAAATTTTTTCGGCGCGTAATCGCTTGTGAAGCTCGCGTATGAATGCGGGCGCGACTTTAGCTCAAGCCAGGCTTCGCGCACGAAATTAAAAATTTGCTCGCCGTTTGGGACTTTCCCTGCTTTATTAAATTTGGCTTTATTAAAATTTAGCTCGCACTGCCCGTCCGCAAGCAGCTCATAAACGGGCATCTCGTCCCACGCCTCAAAATCGCTCGCAAACTCGGCAAGCTGCTTTTTTTGCTGAAATGAAAAGTGAAATTTCTCAAATAACGCGCCTAAAAACGCGCTCGATCGCTCGCCCAGATTCACGCCAAACTGCGCGCCCGGCTCTTTTTTCGCCTCCGTCATCTTGCTCCGCTTCGTTTAAATTTTGCAAATTATACTTAAATTTCGCGCGCCGTCACTGAAAATCGTTGAAATTTCAGATCGCGCTATAGAATAGTCGCTCGAAATAGAAGGCGTAAGCTAGCGTAATAGCGACGTTTAGGATCAAAATTCCGCCTAGTATGAGCTTTTGCGGGATTTTTTTGACGCCCGTTCGGTAGTAATACGGCAGAGCGCAGAAAAACGCGGGCAACACGAGTAGAGCGATACTTAGCGGTATGCCCGCGCCGCCGACGCCTATCTCAGCGCTGCGCACAAACTGCGCCATGGCGGGGAATTTATGAACGGCAAATATAGCCGCTGCAAAAAGTAGCTGCACGCAGACGCAGTAAAATAGGTAGCGCGCGCCTATTAGAGCGTCTTTTAGCCATAGCCCGATGCAGGCAAATGCGAGCAAAAGAGCCAAAAAGACCAAAGAAGGCAGATCCGCGAGCAAATCTACCACGGCATACGCGCAAGCCGCGACGCACGCGCACGCCAAGAGGGCGAAATACAGATAAGAGCCTTTTATTTTCATCGTTTCTCCTGCAACTCCGCAATACCTTCAAATTTCACGACTTATTTGGCGTATGAAGCCAAAATTTCATCTCTCGGCTCGGTTTTTTTGCATACGCTCTAGTAGTTAAATTTTGCCCTTTATTGCGGCGCGGATTTGCGGCAGACGCGCCTTTACGAGCTCATAGACGAAGCTTTTGCAAAGCCGCTCGCCGCCCAAATGATCGCTTACGATCTTCATCATCGCCCACGGCACGCCCGCGCGCTCGCAAGCACTAATAAAAAGCGCGCTCTCCATATCGTAAAGCATAACGCCGCGATTTGCGCGCCTGCGGGTAGCGTCTTTTGCCGTACACGGCGTATTTTGTGTTGCTCGTACTGCGGTATTCGTCGCGACACTGTGCCCGCCTACCGCGATTTGTGAGGGTTTTACGCTCGCTAAATTTTGTGCCTCGACCTGCGTTAAGCTTTGTGTTGCGGCCCGCGTCGCATCGCGCGTGAAATTTTTTGTATTTGCCGCATCGTTCGTTCCTTGCGTTGGGGCTTGTGCGTTTATCTCGCCGCACGCCTTGATCGCTGCGGCATTTGCCCCACGGGTCCGCTCCGCTGCGTTTAAAATTTTAGGCTCGCTTACGCAGATCAAATTTGCTCGCAGCTTGCCGTCTAAACTCGCGCCATAAAATTCCCGCTCGCAAACGTATCGAAATTTTAGAGCTTGCTCGCTGTGCCTCCCAACATGCGAGCGATAAAATTTCGATCCGTCCTCGCCGTAAAATTCCTGCGCTGCCGTGCCGCCAAAGTAAAAGACCTCGCCGATTTGCACGCCTTTATCCGCGCAGCCGCAGACGCCTATGTTTAGCGCAAAGTCCACGCGCCGCGAAAGTAAAATTTCACCGAAGCGCTCTGAATTTCGCGCGGAGTTAAAATTTAAAATTTCAAAATTTTTGGTCGCATTTTTCGCAGAGCCGATCTCTGCATCGCCGTCGCAGAGTGCGTCCGCGTCCGAAGAATGCTTAAATTTTGCGCCCGAGCCGTGTTGGTTCTTGCGGAGCTCACGCCCGAATTCTGCGTCTGTATCGGCACGGCGAATAAATTCTGCGCCGGGTTCGCTCTTAAATTCTATTTCTATACCGCCTGCAGCGCCCGCTTCAAATTTAGCCCCGAACCTCACGCCGCATATGTATAGAAGCATCTGCTCGCCTGCGAACAGATCGCCGCTACGAGTAAGTTTAAAACTCTCGATTATCGCTTGGGCTTCGCAGCGCAAAGCCGTACAGATTAGTATCATCGCCGCCCCTTCCAAAAGCGCAATTTTAACAATTTGAGCTATAATGTAAGATTAATTTGGCACAAAAGGGCGAAAATGAACGATCTCATCACCATCACGGGCGCGCGCGAGCACAATCTGAAAAATATAAATTTACAAATTCCAAAGGACAAACTCGTCGTTTTTACCGGTCTTAGCGGCAGCGGCAAGAGCACGCTGGCGTTTGATACGCTATATGCCGAGGGACAGCGCAGATACGTCGAGAGCCTAAGCAGCTACGCGAGGCAGTTTTTAGACCGCGTAGGCAAGCCCGACGTCGATAAGATCGACGGTCTGACGCCTGCGATCGCGATCGATCAAAAAACGACGTCGAAAAACCCGCGCTCGACGGTCGGCACGATCACCGAAATTTACGACTATCTGCGCCTCTTATATGCGCGCGTGGGGGTGCAGCACTGCCACAAATGCGGCAAGCCAATCTCAAAGATGAGCTCCAGCGACATCATCGCCGAGATTATGAAGCTGCCGCGCGGCGCGAAGGTGATCTTAGGCGCGCCCTTGGTACGCGAGAAAAAGGGTAGCTTCGCCGATATGCTACAGAGCCTACGCGAGCAGGGCTACGTGCGCGCTCAGATCGACGGCGTGCTGGTGCGGCTGGATGAAGAGATCGAGCTAAGCAAGACGAAAAAGCACTCGATCAAGGTCATCATCGACCGCACGATCATCGACGAGGAAAATTCCATCCGTATCGCAAGCGACGTCGAAAAGGCGCTCAAGCTCAGCTTCGGCGAGCTTGAGGTGGAGATCGCAAATGCCGCCGAGCTGGGGCTTGTGCAGAGCCTGATCCACTACAGCGAGCATATGGCATGCTTTGATTGTAAAATTTCATTCAAGCCGCTCGAGCCGCTTGCGTTTAGTTTCAACTCCCCAAAGGGCGCGTGCGAGAGCTGCGACGGGCTGGGAATAAAATTTAGCCTCGATCTAGGCAAGATCATCAACGAAAACGCCTCGATCGAGGGCGGCGCGATTAAAGTGATGTCGGGCTTCAACAAGAGCTATTATTATAAATTTCTGCTCGGATTTTGCGAAGCAAACGGCATAAACATCAAAATCCCGTATGCAAATTTAAGTGAGGAGCAAAAAAAGCTGATCCTCTACGGCAGCGTCAAAGAGATCGATTTTTACTGGAAAAAACATAAGCTCGTGCGAAAATTTGAGGGCGCGATCAAATACGCCTACGATCTGCTCAAGAACGAAAGCGATCTGGACGATTATATGAGCGAAAAAATTTGCCCCGACTGCGGCGGGTTGCGCCTGCGCCCCGAAAGTCTAGCCGTAAAGGTCGCAGATAAGGGCATCGGCGATGTGATAAATATGAGTATCGCAGACTGCGTGGAATTTTTCAGCGACGAGAAGTGGTTTTCAAATTTAAGCGAAAAGGACGCGCAGATCGCGGCACCGATCCTAAAAGAGATCAACGAGAGGCTGTTCTTCTTAAAGGACGTGGGGCTTGGATACCTCACGCTTGGGCGCGATGCGCGCACCATCAGCGGCGGCGAGGCGCAGCGTATCCGTATCGCAAGCCAGATCGGTTCGGGTCTTAGCGGCGTGATGTACGTGCTCGATGAGCCTAGCATCGGGCTTCACGAGCGCGATACGCAAAAGCTCATCAAGACGCTGCGAAGCTTGCAAGAAAAGGGAAATTCTGTAATCGTCGTCGAGCACGATAAAAAGACGATCGAGGCGGCAGACTTCGTCGTAGATATCGGTCCCGGAGCAGGAAATCTAGGCGGCGAGGTCGTATTCGCAGGAGACGTCGCGCATCTGCTTAAAAGCAATACGCAAACCGCGCTGTATCTGAACAACCAAAAGGAGATAAACTACCAAAAGCATCGCAAGCAGGAGATTTGGCTCAGTATCAAAAACGTAAATATCAATAACATCCACGGTCTTTGCGCAAAATTTCCGCTGCGAAATTTAGTCGGCATCACGGGCGTTAGCGGCAGCGGCAAGAGCTCCTTGGTGCTGCAAACCATACTGCCTACCGCGCTTGAGGAGCTAAATCGCGCTAGAAAGGTGCACGCGGTAAAGGACGCTAAAATTTCGGGGCTTGAGAGCCTGGATAAAGTGATCTATCTGGATCAAACCCCGATCGGACGCACCCCGCGCAGCAATCCCGCGACCTACACGGGGGTGATGGACGAGATCCGCGCGCTTTTTGCCGCGACGAAGGAAGCGCAACTGCGCGGATACAAGATTGGCCGCTTCAGCTTCAACGTCAAGGGCGGGCGCTGCGAAAAATGCGCGGGCGAGGGCGAGATCACGATTGAGATGCACTTCCTACCCGATATTAGCGTCGTTTGCGACGTTTGCCACGGCACGAGATACAACGCGCAGACGCTTGAAATTTTATACAAAAACAAAAGCATAGCCGACGTTTTGGCGATGAGTATCGACGAGGCGCTCGAGTTTTTCAAAGCCGTGCCTAAAATTTATCAAAAGCTAAAGACGCTAGCGGACGTCGGGCTCGGCTACGTTTCGCTAGGCCAGCCCGCCACGACGCTTAGCGGCGGCGAGGCACAGCGCGTCAAGCTCGCCAAGGAGCTAAGCCGCACCGACACGGGCAACACGCTATATATCCTAGACGAGCCCACGACGGGGCTTCATTTTGCAGACGTAGATCGCCTGGTGGCGGTGCTGCACCATCTGGTCGATCTGGGAAATTCCGTCTTTGTGATTGAGCACAATCTGGACGTCATCAAAAACTGCGATTACATCATCGATATGGGGCCAGAAGGCGGCGAGGGCGGCGGACAGATCGTCGCTTGCGGCACCCCAGAAAAGCTAGCAAAAGATTTCAAAAAGACCGGTAGCTATACGGGGGAATTTTTGGCGCAGGAGCTAGGGGCGATGAAAAGCGCAAGCAAAAATAATCGAGTTTGAAAGCGCCTTATCGGGGGCAAGAATGGATCAAAGCAGGCTAGATGAATTAAGAAAGCTACTACAAAAGCGACATCAGGAGCCAAAGCGGGGCTTGGAACAAAATTTTAACGGCGAAAATTCTAAAGCCTCGAATTTTGAAACCAAAAATTCCGAAGTCTCAAATTTTGAAGTTTCGAATTCTGAAGTTTTAAATTCTGAATCCCTGAATTCTGAACCTCCGAATTTCGAATCTCTGAATTCCAAAGCACCGAATTTCGCTACTGACGCTTTAAATTTAGAAACCGAAGCGGCTCAGAATTCTGCCTTTGAAAACAATGCAGAGCCGCAAAATTTTATCTCGGATGATAGCGGCTCTTTACAGCAAAATTCCAAAGCCAGAGATTACGACAAAAATCCGTTAATCATAAAAGATCATACTTATTATGACTATATGAAATATTCTATAGTTCCTACTATGGTAGGCTTGTTAGTAGCGCTTGCATTTGCCACTATCGTAAATCCCATAAACATTAAAATGTTTCGCCTCCTTCCTTTGGTCTTGGTAATATTCGTAACAAATTTTATGAATAGAGACGGCGCGTACTTCGTGTTTTATAACGATAAAATTTTATATTACAATAAAAATAAGATTCGTAAAACGTTCGAGATAAATACAATCGGCGCTATGGCTTTAAGCTTTGATTGGAGATGGAGCTGGAAACAAAAAATACCTATTTATATAAAGGCCTTTCTTGTTCTTTGGTTTTTGCTCGGCTGCTATACGACGGGAGAGCCGATCAATGGCGTGGCGATAATTTTTACTTTTTGCTTTTCCATTTTAACTACCAAAGCCTATATGCATCTACTTAACGGCAGTCTTAGCTTTTTCGGTCTTCACGATCAGCTCGTGCTTTATAAGGAAAACGCTGAGGTCGAGATACTAAATATCTTGATGGCAAATAAAGAGGAGTATCTGCAGCTGAGAGATTATTTTATGCAGACGATGCAAAAAGATATAAGCAATCTAGCTCGCACGATGTCAATTTTTAACGAAAAAATAGAATTTAGAAAATTTAAATTTTAAAGGCGTATGTTATGGAAGGAAATTGAGAAGGCAAGGAAAATTTTAGCTATTGCGGCTAGATAACAGAATTTCATGCAACAAATTCCATCCCGCGATACGGCGGAATGGAATTTGAAAGCAGCTCATTGGTAGCGAGTAAATCTAAAATAGAATTTTAAAATTTAAATACCAAAGCCTTAGCCATTATATCCTAAACGGCGCATATTTGCGCACGCGTCCTTGTAGCCGTAATAGCACGAGATGCGGTATAGATCAATGGCGTTAAATTTGTTTTGCTCCACACCCTCACCTTTTTCAAACATCGCTGCGAGCTTCTGGCAAGCAGGGAAGTTTTGAGAGAGCGTGCACGCAGCGTTGTAGGCGTTAGCAGCGGAAGCATAGTCGTGCTTGGAATACATAGAATCCGCAAAATTTAGACACATTGCGCCATTGCCGTTTTTGCATGCATCGCTTTGCACGACGCTGCCTTGTAGGTTCATCGCACGGATACCGTCTTGAACGTCGGCGAAAGAATATTTGCCGCTCTTTGGCGCATCGACTGCGCTCTTTGGCGCATTGCTAACGCAGCCTGCCAAAAATACTCCGGCGGCGATCAAAGCTAGAATTTTTTTCATATTTTGCTCCTTAATTTTTTGAAATTTGGCGACCCAAAACGTAATAGGTCTCTTTGCCCGCGACCTTTTGCAGCTTGAGCTTAAATTTTTCCGACCAAGAGCGGATAATCTGCTCCGCAGCGGTCTTGCGCTCCTCATTTGTAGCATCGTTTTTGATCTTAAAATACGGGTTTGAATTCGACATCGCCACGTGCGCACCGTAAATTTTAAGCTTATCGTTCAGCCCCACGATGCGATCAAGCTCGTTATCCTCAAAATCGCACTTCGATAAAATTCCTCGCAGCTGTGCGACCGTCGCGTCGTTTACGCTATATCCTAGCGCTAGCAAAATTCCATCTTCACTCATTCTCATCCTTTCGAAAAAAATTTATCTGTTCGCTTGTGAAATCAAAACGCCTTCGATTATGCTTTTTATATCGCCGTCTAAAATCGCATCGGTTTGGCTATACGCCTCGCCGCTGCGGTTATCCTTAACCTGTTGATACGGGAAAAGTACGTAGGAGCGGATCTGGTGCCCCCAGCCAATCTCGCTTTTAGGCGTGTTCTCGTCCTTTTCGCGCTGTTTCATCAGCTCAAGCTCGTAAAGGCGCGACTTTAGCACCTTCATCGCCGTTTCTTTGTTTTTGTGTTGGCTTCTGTCGTTTTGGCAGTTTACTACGATGCCCGTCGGGATGTGCGTGATGCGCACGGCACTTTCGGTTTTATTGATATGCTGCCCGCCTGCGCCGCTTGCGCGAAACACATCGATGCGGATATCCTTCTCTTCGATATTTATCTCGATATCATCATTTAGCTCGGGGCTTACCATCACGCTTGAAAAGCTCGTGTGTCTGCGCCCTGCACTATCGAATGGGCTTACGCGCACCAGGCGATGGATACCGTTTTCGGCTTTCAGATATCCGTAGGCGTTCTCGCCGCGCACGATGAAGCTAACGTCCTTAAGACCCGCTTCCTCGCCCTCTTGAAAGTCTAAAACCTCGATCTTAAAGCCCTCTCGCTCGCAAAAGCGCAGATACATGCGGTATAGCATACTCGCCCAGTCGTTGCTCTCCGTACCGCCCGCGCCCGGATGAATGCTGACGATAGCGTTTTTATCGTCGTTTTCGCCGCTAAGCATCATAGAAATTTCTAAATTTATGATCTTGTCCTCTAGCTCGTCCGCCTCAGCAAAAAGCGAGTTTATCGTCTCCTCATCGTTTTCCGAGTTTGCCAGCTCATATAAGCCCTTCGCGTCGTCTACGGCGTTTTTAGCGTTTAGAAATTTATTTAAGATATTTGAAATTTTAGTTTTTTCCTTGCCGATAGCGCCTGCTTTTGCGACGTCCTGCCAGAGATTTTGATCGTTTTCAAGCTCCTCGATCTCTTTTAGGCGCGCTTTAATGTTCTCCGGTTTTACGACGCCTGCAATATTTTCGACTTTAGTATTTAGGGTTTTTAAAAGTTCCGTGTATTCGTAATTATCCAAAATTTAAGACCTTTTTATGCTTTTGGCGTGATTATAACATATTTTGGATTAAGGTTGTTTATAAAATTTTATTTAAGGCGGGCATTATTAAGCATTTATCTATTATGGATATCAAAACCTGCTTAATATTACCGTGATTAATCAGTTTAAGCTCCGTCGAGAGATCGGGCAAAGGGTCGTTCAATAGCAGTTTTAGCTTTGCTTCTTCTAGCTTTAACTTTTTACAATCGGCTTTTTTGTCTTCAAGCATAGACACCACTACTCTTAGCTTTTCTTTTGTTATATCACTTTGCACGGAATACCTTGTATACGATAATTGAAGATAAAAAAGCTACAGCAGAGCAGGCAAAATACGCCCAAATTTCTCCGATAGTTTTTTCAAGAAGCACATACAGCCCTAGCAAAAAGAAAACTAAGCCTATAATGCAAATTACGCCCGTAATTATATTTAATAAAACCGAATTGGCGCTCTTTAAAAAAGAACGCCTAATATCACTAGCTTGAGCGTCTACGAGCTCTACTACCGAAACTATAAATTCAGATATGCCAGCCATTATTTTTTAAGCAGCCAAGCGAGCAAAAATCCGACGCCCGCAGCGATAGCGATGCTTTTTATCGGATCTTGTTTTATCGTGTCATTTACGCTTTCTATGCCATCTTTGCCTTTGAGCCTTAGATCATCTATATATTTTTTGATCTCATTGCTATTTAGCTGATCTAGAATTTTATCTTTAGCAGACTCCGCACGCTCTGCGCCTATGTTTTTGATGGACTTCATAATCTCCTTAAAATCCGCTTTCAAAGAGTCTATATCCTTTTTCAAAGACTCTAAATTTATCTCTTGAGTAGCCATTTTCGCTCCTTTTCAAGTTTATTTTAAAGCTAAAGCTCGTGATAGATTTTAGTACTCATTGATTAACGCTCGCTAAATAGACCGCCCTTTCGCGCTTAATTTATACCTTTAATATTTTTTGATATAATTGCCAGCCTTAATATTTTATATTGAAAAGAGAGAACAATGCAAATTATTAGAAGCATAGAGGAGCTAAAAAGCTTCAGAGCATCAGCAAGCGGCAGCGTGGGCTTCGTACCTACGATGGGGGCTTTGCACGCAGGGCATGCGAGCCTCATAAAAAGAGCGCGGAACGAAAACGACATCGTAATCGTCTCCGCATTCCTCAATCCGGCGCAGTTTTTGCCCGGCGAGGATCTAAACAGCTACCCAAAAAACGAAGCGGGCGATATTAAAATTTGCGAAAGCCTCGATGTGAACGCGCTTTTTATCCCAAGCACGGATGAAATTTACGGCACGGAGGAGCCAGCGATAATAGCACCTAAGCCGATAAGTGAAATTTTAGAAGGCAAAACGCGCCCTGGGCACTTCGACGGCGTGCTTAAGGTATTAAATAAGCTTTTTAATCTAACTCGTCCTAGCAACGTTTATATGGGCAAAAAGGACACCCAGCAGCTTTTCATCGTGCAGAAGATGGTAAAGAGCTTTTTTATGCCTATAAATATCATCCCTTGTGAAATCGTGCGCGAGAGCGATGGGCTCGCGCTTAGCTCGCGCAACGCCTATTTGGATGAGGAGGGAAAGCTTATGGCGCTTAAGCTTTCGCGCTCCTTGCTAAACGCCAGCTCGCTTATTAAAAAAGGCGAGATCAGCCTAAATATCATCCGCGAAAAGATGCTTAGCGTGCTTGAGCCGCTGGCGGTTGATTACATAGCGTTCGTAGATTATAAATTTAATGAAATTTCGCAGATCAAGCAAGGCGATACGATAATCCTGCTTGCCGCAAAGGTCGGCACAACCCGCCTGATCGATAATATCTGGCTGTAAAATGGCAAAACTCCATCTCGTCTCGCTGGGCTGTAATAAGAATTTAGTTGATAGCGAGATCATGCTTGGGCGCTTGCAAAACTATGAGCTCACGGATGAGCCTGCGAGTGCAGACGTGATGATCGTAAATACCTGCGGCTTCATCGCAAGCGCCAAGCAGGAGAGTATCCGCACGATTTTGAAACTTAGCGAGCAGAAAAAAAGCGGCGCGCTGCTGATCGTCACGGGCTGCCTTATGCAGCGCTACAAGGACGAGCTTATGCGCGAACTGCCCGAGGTCGATATTTTTAGCGGCGTCGGCGACTACGATAAAATCGATGAGATGATTTTAAAAAAGCAGAATTTATTTAGCCCGCAAACCTATCTGCAAAGTCCCGCGCTTACCTCTTCACGCGTGATAACGGGCTCAAACTACCACGCTTACGTTAAAATTTCGGAAGGCTGTAATCAAAAATGCTCTTTCTGCGCCATTCCGAGCTTCAAAGGCCGCCTAAAAAGCCGCAGTATAGACGACATCGAAGCGGAGGTGCGCGGCTTGGTAGCGCGCGGATTTTACGATTTCAGCTTTATCGCGCAGGATTCCAGCAGCTACGGCCGCGATCTAAGGCGCGGCAAAAACGGCGGATCAAATTTTAAAGGCTCTCGCGATAAGTTAAATTCCGCATTCTTTCGCGACGGGCAGAATTCCGATGGCTCAAGCGGCGGCGCGGCAGATAGAATTTCCACTCAAAGTAGACTCGTCTGCGATAAGGGCTCTGGCGGCGAGAGTGCGGACGACGAAAGAGCCCACGAGCAGGACATAGATCTTGTCACACTGATAAAACGCGTCGAAAAAATAAAGGGCGTCAAGGTCGCGCGCGTGCTGTATCTTTACCCCACCAGCACCGACGAGCGGCTCATCCGCGCGATCGTGGACTCACCCGTTTTCGCAAACTACTTCGACATGCCGATCCAACACATAAACGACAAAATGCTAAGCCTGATGAAGCGCGGCGCAGGCGCGGCGCGGATCAAAGAGCTTTTAAGCTTAATGCGTGCAGCGCCAAACTCGTTCCTCCGCACGGGCGTCATAGTGGGGCACCCTGGCGAGGGTGAAGCCGAATTTGACGAGCTTTGCGACTTTTTGCAGGAGTTTAAATTTGATAGAATTTCGGCTTTTGCTTACAGCAAGGAGGAGGATACGGCGAGCTTTACGATGCCGCAGATCCCTGCGCGGACAATTAGCCGCCGCCTAAATAAAATCGAAAAAATCACGCGCGAGGCGATAGATAATAGCATGCGCGCGCTCGTAGGCAAAAAGATGCCCCTAATAATCGAAGGCGCCAGCAGCGAGGGCGAGTTTTTTTACGGCGCTAAGCCTCTTGCATGGGACAAGGACATCGACGGCGAAATTTTAATCAACGAAAGCTACGTGCAAAATCTAAAAGTAGGCGGTCTATACGAGTGCGAAATCACGGAATTCGCAGGCGATAGGCTACTCGCGCGAGTACTAAAAAGCTCGCAAGGACAATGAAAAACTCGCCCGAAATTCCAAGCAAAATTCTAGCCTTGCTGCGGACCGGCAAAAACCTACTTGCCTTTTCACACGGCGTCGATAGTACGGCGCTTTTTTACCTTCTGGACGAGGCGGGCGTGAAATTTGACCTTACGATCGTGGATTATAACGTCCGCGCGCAGAGCAAGGACGAGGTCGCCTCGGCAAGACAGCTTGCGCTTAAATTTAACAAACAAATCTACGTAAAAAGCGTGCGTCTGGGCGCGTCAAATTTCGAGCACGAGGCACGCGCGGCAAGATACGAGTTTTTCGCCGATATTTGCCGCGAGCATGGATATGAAAATTTGATCTTAGCGCATCAGTTTGACGATAAATTCGAGTGGTTTTTGATGCAGCTTGGGCGCGGTGCTGGGCTTAGCGAGCTGCTTGGCATGCAGGAGATCGAAGCCCGCGAGGACTACGTGATCGCTCGTCCGCTTCTAGGCGTTCGAAAGTGCGAGCTGGAGCAGTTTTTGTGTGAGCGAAACCTAAAATACTTCACCGACGAGACGAATTTAACGGACCTGTTTAAACGTGGATTTGTTCGCGCTAAATTCAGCGAGCCGTTTTTAAACGAGTACTTTAGCGGCGTAAAAAAGAGCTTTGAGTTTTTGGAGACCGACGCGTTAAATTTAACTCCCGAAATTTCTAATCCGGCGCCTAAAATTTATCTCGTAAAACGTGGTGCAAACGAGATTCGCGGCGTGGGTCTTGCCTGCAAGCGGCTAGAGCTCGTGCTAAGCTCGGCGCAGCGAAACGAATGCGCGCGCTGCCTGGAAAGCGGCGCTGACTGCGTGCTAGGCGGCAAGGTAGCCGTCGGAGCTGGCGCAAATTTTATCTTTGTGACGCCTTACGTTAAGCCAGCGATGGACAAGAAATTTAAAGAAGCGTGCCGCACCCTAAAAATCCCGCCGATAAACCGCGGATTTTTATTTGCCGTGGGAGCGGATCTTGCGCTATTTGAGGAGCTTTTATGAGCGTTTATTTTACCTCCGATCTGCACTTCGGCCACGAGCTGGTGCTGAAAAAATATCCGAATTTTAGAAAAGGCGCAAACGTAGCCGAAATGGATGAAAATCTCATTGCCGCTTGGAATGCGCTCGTTACGCCAGAGGATCTCGTCTATAATCTCGGCGATGTCTCCTTTCACAAGGATGTTGCGCACACTTGCGAGTTACTTCGCAGACTAAACGGGCGACATTTTTTGGTGCTCGGTAACCACGACGGGCGCATCGCTGCGATGAAAAACGAACTGCTAAGCGGACGCAAGGCGGACGGCAATTTTATGTTTGAGCAGATCGTGGGCTACGCCTTTGTACGCCTATCGCATAAGAGAGCGGCTCTGTCTCACTACCCGATGATCGAGTGGGCAAACTGCCATTATGGCGCGCTGATGCTCTACGGTCACCTGCACGCAGATATGGCTGAAGTTTCGGGCAGGGCGCTAAACGTGGGCTTTGATCTGCACGGCAAAATTTTAAGCGAAGACGAGGTGTGGTCGTATCTGAAAGATATCCCGCCCAAGGCCCATCACGCAAGCGAGCTAGAGGGCATTAGCGAAAGCGACGACGTGGAGCAAAGGCGAGCTTTGATAGAAAATTTTTTACGCAAAATTAATCTGGATTCGTGAAAAAGATAAAATTTACGGCGCAAGACGGGCCCTTTGCGGCAAATAAGCTTAAATTTAAAAGCGAGCCGTTTAAAATGCCGATGATTTTGCCCAGTCAAAATTCCATTCTGCAACGCAAAATAAATTTAACAAAACGCAACCGCGAACAAGCAACCAAATCGTACCGAGCAAGCGCAATACTGCAAAGATAAAATTTTAAAATTCTGCCTAGGTACGGAGCGAAAAATTTGATCTAGCGGGCTTCCAGCATTGCGATTTTGTTGATGTAATCGGCGAAATTTAGATTTATCAGATTTGTTTTGATGAAGATGCGCGTAAAAATCACATAACCGATCTCGTTGCTAAGCGTGCCATCTGAGTAGATGAAAACATTGGTGAGAAACTCGCTATTTTCGGATTTATAGAAGGTCTCGATTTGAAAATTTAAAAGCTCGTAAAATAGCTCGTCAGTATCGCTCATCGCTGCCTGCATCTCCTCGTCGATACGCATTATGTCGGCGTAGAGCACGCGCTCTTGGTTGGCGACGACGAAACATGCGCGGTTATTAAATTTCAGCGCAAACATCGCCATGTTTTCAAAATCGCTTTGATTTTTTAGCAAGAAGTATAAAATTTTAAATAAACTAGCGTGCGAGTTAAATTCTATTCCAAAAGTCTCATCCGCCGCCTGTGCACTTGCGCGAGGAAATTCCACTATGAAGCTATCATCGACTTTTTGATAAATGCTATTTTCTTTAATCATATAATCTTCGTTAAAATGCACTCTTTGATTTTCGTCGTCTATCAGCACACAAGAGATTAAATTTTTATCACTCAGATCCGCAAAGCCCGCCAGCGAGGTAGCCAGATCATTTTCTTGCGCGATGGGAAAACGATCGGATTTCTCATCCAAAATTCTTTTACCAAAGCCCAATTTTCTATAAAAAAACTCGCATGCGTCGGCACTTTTAGCGACGCCGAGGAATGATTTTGCTTTAAATAGTGCCATTTTTTCTCCTAAAATTGTAATTATATCGAAACACTATTATTTCAAACTAAAATTTAGCGTCCTTCTCGGCGCTTGCAAAAAGCAGTTGCCTGATCGCCTCTTTGCCCGCATCAAGGTCAAGCCCTGCTAAGCTTAGCGGTGCGCTGAGGCTGTAATTTATGCGCGAAAACGGCTTTGGCAACACCATCTCGTCCCAGCTGCGAAATTTCCAAAAACTGCTCGCTTCGTAATTTAGCGCGTAAATATCTAAGTTTAGCCGCTGCGCAAGGATCACGGCACCGTCGGCGACGCTGTGAAGCGGACCCCGCGGACCGTCGGGAGTGATGACGATGTCGGTGCCGCTTTTTATCTCTTTGATCGCACCCATAAGTGCGCGCGCGCCGCCCTTAAAGCTACTGCCGCGGATCGCGCCGATGCCAAAATGCGAGATCACGCGCGTGATTATCTCGCCGTCTTTGTGATCCGAGATGATGACCTTGGCGCGTCGCTTGCTGCCGAAATCCCGCAGCCACCAGCGCCTATAAGCAAAGCTCATCATCGCCAGTCTTCCATGCCAAAATACGACGACGCAGGGCTTTTCAGGCAGCTTCGTGGAGGTAAATTTAACCCTGCACGTTAAAAAAATACACCAAATCAGGATAAAAATGAGATATTCGGCGACGCGGAAAAATAGCCGCTTTTTAAGCGATAACTTTTCCATAAAGCGCCATTCTGGCGGTCTTTTCGATACGTACTCTGCGCGTTTTGCCTAGCAGCTCCTCGCCGCCTTGCGCGCAGATTAAAAAATTTGAAAAGCTTCTACCGCACGCGGTGCCGTCCTCGCGCAGTTCCTCGAAATATACGTCGAAAATTTTATCTTTTTGCGCCCCTGCGATCTCGTCTAAAATTTTAGCGTGAGCGCTTTGCAGCCTGCTTAGCCTTTCGCTTGAAATTTCATCATCCAGCGGCTTTAAATTTGCTGCGGGCGTGAGCGGTCTCGGGCTAAATTTAAAGGAAAAAACCTGCTCGAATTTCACCGCCTCTAATACCTCCATCGTCTCAGCAAAATCATCCTCGCTCTCGCTCGGATAGCCCACGATGATGTCGGTGCTAATCGCCGCGTCCGGGCAGCTCTTGCGCAGTTTAAGCGCGCGATCTAGATACCACTGCTTGGTATATCCGCGCTTCATATCGCGCAAAACCTTACTCGAGCCGCTTTGCAGCGGCATATGCATCGATTTGCAAATTTTAGGATTATTGCAAAAAACGTCCAAAAATTTATCGTCCATATGCAGCGGATGCGGGCTGGTAAAGCGGATGCGCTCGATGCCCTCTATCTTGCTAAGCCGCACGAGCAGGTCGCTGAAGTCAATTTTTTCGTGGGCATTAGAAAAGCGCTTGCCGTAATTATTGACGTTTTGGCCGAGCAGAAATATCTCTTTGGCGCCGCGAGCTGCGGATCTTTCGGCTTCGCGCAAGATGATTTGAGCAGGGATCGAAATTTCATCGCCTCTAGTCTGCGGCACGATGCAGTAGGAGCACTTTTTGTCACAGCCGATCATTATGTTTATGAATGATTTATATGGCGAGCTCGCGAAATCGCCGAATGCAAACTCGCTCTCGTCGTAGTTTATGTCCGTGCTGATAAATTTTGGCGTACGTACGGCTTGTGAAATTTTAGATACGTTTCTAGCACCCAGTACGAAATCCACGAATGGCGCGCGTTTAAAAATCTCTCCGCCCAGATGGCTTGCGGTGCAGCCGCAAACGCCGATTTTGGAGCCTCTTTTCCGCGCTTTATCGAATGCGCCGATCTCGCTAAAAAGCTTATGCACGGGCTTTTCGCGCACGGAGCAGGTATTTATTAAGATCAGATCCGCAATATTTACGTCATCGGTAATCTCGTAATCTTGCTCTTTTAGCTGCGCGATAATATGCTCGCTATCGCGCACGTTCATCGCGCAACCTAGGGTCTGGATGAAGAGGAGTTTGCTCAAAGGATATGCACCTCGTACATATACTCGTTTTCGTTCAGCCCGTATCGCACTATGCGTTGATACACGCTAAAACCCTTAGTATCGAAAAAATCCACCAAAGCGGCTAAATCTTTTTGAGAATTTTCTCTATCCAGATAAAATATTTTCTGTCCGCTCTTTTCTACTTGGGCTTGCAAATCCTCGATCTTAACGCTTTTTGGCTTAGAGGCAAGCTCCGTTCTGGCAAGTTTTAGCTGCATGATCTATCCTTTCATTTATCTTTTTAAACCCGCGAGTTTAGCGAAATTTAGATAATAATTCGTTTAAATAAAAATAAAGTCAAAATTCCATATAATACCGCACTTCAAAATTTAAAATCCAAATTTAGTAGCACGAAATCAAATCTTAAGGAAAATTTATGGAAAAAATCACCGACATCATCGAGTCGATTGCAAATGAAAAGGGGCTTGAGCCCGCAGACGTCAAAGAGCGCGTCAAAACGGCGTTCATCCAGACCGCAAAAAGACTTTTCGGCGAGGAGTATCTCTACGACAGCGAAGTCGATCCACAGACCAAACGCGTTAAGCTTTACCAAAAGGTCCACGTCGTCGCGGATGATGATGAGCGGCTCGGCGATCACAACTTCATCGCGCTGAGCGAAGCCAAAAAAATAGGCGAAAACGCGGAGATCGGAGATGAGCTAAGCTACGAAATAAATATAGAAAACCTCGGCCACACGGCTTCCGGCGTGCTAGCCAGAGAGCTAAATTTTCACATCCAAAGGCTGCTTGAAGAGAAAATTTTTGAAAACTATAAAAGCAAGGTGGGCACCCTCACCCACGGCACGGTCACCAAGATCGATCACGACGGCACAACCTACGTAGAGATCGAGGATACGAAGGCTTTCATGCCGCAAAAAAATCGCATCAAGGGTGAAAATTTCAAAGTGGGCGACGTGCTGCAAGCCGTCATAAAAAACGTAGCCATCGACAAATCCCACGGTATCCGGCTGGAACTTTCGCGCACCAGCCCGAAATTCCTAGAAGCCCTACTCGCCGCCGAAGTTCCCGAGATCAAAGACGGCAGCGTCATCATCCAAGCCTGCGCAAGGATTCCGGGTAGGCGCGCTAAGATCGCACTTAGCGCCGTCTCGCCAAATGTCGATCCGGTAGGCGCTACCGTCGGCAAAGGAGGCGCTCGCATCGACGCGGTGAGTAGATTTTTAAGCAAAAATTTGCAAGACGGAAGCGGCGGCGAGAGCATTGACGCGTTCGAGTACTCCGCAAGCCCCGAAATTTTGATCACTCGCGCGATGGCGCCAGCGATCGTAAACTCGGTCAAAATAACGCAAGACGGCAAGGCGATCGTCTACGTAAACCCCGATCAAAAAAGCAAAGCGATCGGCAAAAATGGTCTAAATATCCGCCTCGCCTCGATGCTGTGCGGCTGCGAGATCGAGCTTATCGAAACCGGCTCAGCGAGTGAGAAAAAGGTTTCCAAGGAAGAAGGTCTTAAAAATCTCGAAGCGCTTTTCGGCGAGCTGTAGAGGCCAGGTGCGCTTTACTTTTTGAAATTTTGCAAGTTGCGCGCTCTATAAAATTCCACGCCAACCAAATTTTGCAAATTTAGTAATTAGTGGAATTTTGTAATTTAGTACTCCACGAAATTCTATATTACGTAAAATTTTACGCCGTTTCGGAATTTTAAAATTTAGCGTACAAATTTTGACCAAAATTTTACGGCGCAGAATTCTAAGCTTAAATTTTATTTATGCGCGGATTTAAATTGATGCGATATTTAAATTTACACAGCGCGCAAAATTCCGGTCCAAGCTAAGTCGCGCCTACCGCTCGTATAAAATTTCGACGCCGCCGTAGTGCCAAAATGCCTTCGGCGCGAGATATTCGCCGCCCAGGACGGCTAAGCTTAGCTTAAAATATTGCGGAGAAAATTCCGTGATTTTAGAGATTTCTTGCTCGAGCAACGTCGTGCAGTATAGGTTCGCTTCGCCGCGAGGTCTTAGCGCAAAGCCCTCGCCGACGCGCTTAAGTAAAGAGGCGGCTAGGCGCGCCTTTTGCTCCTCACTTAAAAAATTTATCCGCGCCGCGCCAAAGTCTCGTGCATGCGCCAAAAACTCCCGCATCGAAACGGTCGTGACGCCGTCTCGCTCGCCTTCACCCGTTACGGCGTGCACCACCAAAAGCGGGCGCTCGCGCACGATCATGCCTATATGCGAGTATTTAAAATCCGTCGTAGCCGCGATAATGCGGCTATCTGTAACGTCGCCCAGGCGAAAGACGAGATCGCCCGTGCGTAGATTTGATAAAATTTCATCCGGCACCCGCAGCGGCTCTTTCGCGGCCGGCGCGCGCGTGAGCGTCCAAAGCTCGCCGAGGCTGCCCAGAGCAAAGATCAGACAAACGAGAAGCTTTTTGGCTAAAGCGCAACCTTCCATTTGCCGTCTTTTTTGACGAGTTTAACGCTCTCGGTGCGGTTTGTGCCGTTTTTAAAAGACACGACGACTTTCACGAGCGCCGATTCCTCGTCGCTATTTTGCAGCTCGCCCGAGACGCCCTTTAGCCCCTCGCGCTTGGAGGCCTCCTCCTTGCCGGCACCTGCCATTTGCATCAGTTTGCCGTTTATCATCTGCATAGAGCCGTCGTCCGATCTGTCCTTATCGGGTATGTCTATAGCATCCACCAAAGTCTTAGAATCGCCCTCGTATAGGGCTCTGATGAAGTCCTCGGCTACACCTTTCGGGTCGCTGCCGCAGCCCGCTAAAACGAATATCGCAATGAGTGCGAGTAGAAATTTTTTCATAAGCTCTCCTCGTAGAAATCTTGAGACTCTATATACAAACGATAAATATTTTTTAAATTCAGATCTTTCTGCTCGGGGGAATTTATATAGCGTTTGGATTTGCGAAAGGCGTATTCGGTCGTGCTTTTGTTGAATTAAAATAAAATTTTGCATTCAGAGAAAAGCTCGTCTTGCCTCGATAAAATTTTATCTTGCCAAAGTGAAATTTTATAGCAACTCCTGCGAACCGTGTCTTGCGGCACACCACTTAAACGGCGCCCAAACTCATTCGGTAGCGCGCGAGGCGAGCTTTGCTTGTCGGAACTGAAATTTAGCCGTATTTTGCAGCTAAAATTTTAAAATTTCAATGCCGCCTTCGTAGGATTGCTCGCTCGCGATTTAGCTTTTTGCTGCGACACTCGCGAAATTATAAGGAAATTTTACCTAAATAGGGCTATAATCCAATAATTCATTTCATAAAGGAATATCATGGAGACATGGGCGGTTTGGGCACTTGCATCAGCACTCTTTGCAGCGCTGACTGCGATATTTGCAAAAATCGGACTCGAAGGGATCAACTCTCACTTTGCGACTTTTATCCGCACGATCATCATCGCCTTTTGCCTCGCCGTGTTCCTACGCTACGCTAAAGCCTGGCAGCCGTTATCGAGCCTAACCCCTCGCAACTGGGTATTTTTGATACTAAGTGGGCTGGCGACGGGTGCATCGTGGCTAGCATATTTCAAAGCCCTGCAAATCGGCAAAGCCTATCAAGTAGCACCGATCGATAAGCTAAGCGTGGTGCTCGTTGTAATCATCGCTGTGATCTTTTTAGGCGAGCGCCCGAGTCTTCGCGAATGGCTCGCGTTAGCACTCATCGGCGCAGGCATAATAATGCTGGCGTTTAAATAGGGTGAAATTTGCTTTAAATCTATCTCTTGTGCTCTTTTTAGCCGCTACGCCATACGCTTTGCGGTCAGATAAACCCACTGCCGCTTC
>NZ_CALJPG010000022.1 GCF_937980635.1 uncultured Campylobacter sp. | reverse complement strand
ATGTAGAGCAAGGTTTGCAGAAAAATTCTGACGCTCAAAATTCTGATGCCTTAAATTTTGATACTTCAAAATCCGATACCTCAAATTTAAACGCTTCGAATTTCGATACCTCAGATTTAAATAATACAAATTTTAAAACTTTAAATTATAATGATCGAAATTCAGACAGTCTAAATTTAAACGCGGAGCTCGATAGAAAATTTCAAAATTTAGATCCAGACAATGCTACTTTATTTAAAAATTCTAAGGCTAGGAACTACGACAAAGATCCGCTAGTAATTAAAAACTATGAAAAGTTTTTTGTTTACGCGCGGCTTTTTATAATTCTTCCGACATCAGGTCTACCGCTATTTCTTATTCGAGACATTATAGACTTCGGATATATCAATACATACGAATATTTGCTATCCTGTATGGTGCTATTGCTGATAGCCGTTATTACTTATATCTTTACCGCAATACGCAATAAACGCGAAATAAGATTTACCGATCAATACATAGAATTTTTATATAAAGGGATTATCAAAAGGCAGTGTAAGGTGGAAGAGGAAGTATTGCGTAGAAATTTTTCAACGGAAAATTTTCGTGCCTCATCTTTTGTTGTGCTAGTTGTATTATGTGTCGGTTCTCTGGGTATTTTCTTGGTAGCGCTAATTTTTATGTATATAACCAATATGCTTCTAAAACTAATCGTCTATTTCTATATTAACCGTTCTTTAAAAGGTTTTAAAATTTTCCCGTTTATAAAAGTCGCCAGACCTGGATATGGCAAGTATCTATACAATGCTGTTGCCATAGCGGCGCACTACTATTTGATTTATTTGTATAGCAGTCAAATTTACGACGAAGTTAGAGAGTATTTTCTGCAGAAAAATATAAATATAAACTATATTAAAAAAGACTATACGGTTTTTATCTAGGGGGATATGCGAAGGGGCGGTAAATTTAAAACTAAAATTTCAATATTTTATGGTGCCGTCATTAAATTTCGTAGCGATACCGAGTGCAAATACAGCGTAAATTTAGCGCTAAATTTTATGCGTAGAAGCGCTTGTTGAAATTCTAACCGCCTGTCGCTGGAATAAAATTTCGTCGGTAGAATTTCGCCTCTGCGATATTTCTACGCGGAATTCTATCGGTAAAATTTCGAAGGCAAAAATTTTGCGCCTAAACCCTCTTAAACCTCGCCCTGCGAATTCCGCCCGAGCGAAATTGCCTTGTGAAATTCCGCCCGTTTATATTCGGCTAAGCTCACACTCGGTAGTATTTGTCATTTTATTTGCGGAGGTTGCTTTGAAAGAGATAAAATCCAAGCTCATCATAGCGTGCTTGGTTGTTTTGGCGGGCGTATTTTTCTTGATCGTAGGCGGTGCGTTTATGGACAGATCCAAAACTCAGCCCGCGCAAAATTCCACGGCGAGTCGCGCCACAACCTCCGGCAACTCCTCCAATCCGCCGCTAACGTACGAGGATCGCGCTGCACGAGCGAGGTACCGGTACGAAAGGCTGGGCGCCGAGTTAGATTTAGATGAGTGCGTAGTGCAGGGCGATGAGCGAATGGAGTATTTCTGCAAGCTTTTGCGCTCCAAGGACACTGCTCGTATTTTGGCATTTATGCGAGAGCAGCGCATCACTGCGGGCGATCCGCTGCAGTTTGGTATAACGGCGATAATGTATTCTAGCTTTTACAACGATGCAAACACCACCGAGGAGCTGATCTATCACGGAGCGGATATCAACCGCACGGACGATTTTTCTCATTCGGCGCTAAGCTATGCTATCGAAAATAACTCTACCGCCGCCGCGGAAGTTCTACTTAAGCATGGAGCTAGCTTTTCTAGCGTTAAATATGTTCGTCCGTGGCTTACATACCCTGGATACGGTGACTCCTATTTGGTTGTTACTAGCGACGCACAGGTAAAGACATATTCCATAACGCCTAAAAGCGAAGGTACTAGTGCGGTATCCGATCCACTCTATTACGCCGTAGCAGGCGGATTTTTGCAGATGACGGAGCTTATGCTTAGCAGCGGTGTAAGACCTGAGATTGCCGCTTGGACGGACGATCATTGTATTGCTTTTACGCTCAAACACCGCAAAGATGAGCGGCAGCCGAACTGCTCCATCTATCAGATGCTGCCGCAACGATATGACGCGAGTATGCTAAATCTGCTACTTAAATACGATTTAGCAGGGCTTCCGGACGATGAGCGTATTCGAAAAAAATACGATGACTGCCGTAAGGATTTGGATACGTTGAAGGAGTATAAGAAAATATACCTAGAGCATATGGATAATTATTGTTACGATGAGATTATTTTAGATTGGACTTTATTAAACAGCTCTAGGTATGAGCTGCTTAGATATATGATGACGGAGCGCTCAAAGTATTCGGAAAATGATGTAATCAAGCTTAACAAAGGCTCGCTGCCCGATCTTAATAGATGCGGCTCGGTAACGCCAAATACAGCACTACTTGATATCTACGATACGCTTATAAAGCACTATTCCTCGCTCTGCGGCGATGAGCCTAAGGGTGCAAGCGGCTTTGATTTAGATAAATTTTTTAGATATTTGCAATTAGAAAAATTGGAATATTATCTTAAAATAGAGTATAAAGGCAAGGTGATAGAGGTAGAGGAGTACGATAAAATTTTAAGGCGCGATGCTTCTAAGCAGCTAGAGCAAGTGAGATCCAAGACTGCAGATACTGCGTCCGCCAATAAATAAAATTTCGTAAAGCTTTTGGCTATGATCGCTACGTATTTGGTAAAATTTTAATGATTTTAATTTGCGTCAAGCTTTTTTTGTTTTTTAAATTAAATTTTACTTAAATTTATGAATGCGATGCTGTTAAATTTAGCAGTTATTGTGTATTTAATATAGAAGTCTATCAAATGTGTCTTGTAGGCTTGTTTGAATTTAAAGAATTTGCTTCTTGACATCTTCGAGCTTCATAAGATAATCTTTAAATTTCGCATTTCTTCGATATATCCGTAGTAAATTCCAAAAAGTATGATCTAAATTAAGATTCTTTTTCGTCAGATCTTTAAAATATTCGAGCGGCTTGCCGTGTTTATAAATAAGATCAACCACTTTATCGTCGTTGTTTTTAATATCTTGATCATCGCATATAGCATCTATAATTTATATAAGATCGCGAAATATCATGGTTCTTATATTAATATGGGATAAATTTATATATAGCAGATCTCATAATTTATGAAATTCATAATGTTAAAGATGGGTTAGAAATATAAAATTTTAAAATATTACAAATTCTAAGCCTAAACTTTTATCAATAATTTTTATTATTTAATAAATATTTTAATTCATATATGTATAATTGCAAATAGATTTTATTAGAAAGGAATAAATATGAAAAAACTAACCACTACTTCGGGTAATCCTATCGCGGATAACCAAAACTCCCTTACCGCAGGCAGCCGCGGCGGTATAATGTTGCAAGATTATCAGCTACTTGAAAAACTAGCCCATCAAAACAGAGAGCGTATCCCCGAGCGTGCCGTTCATGCAAAAGGTAGCGCCGCATACGGAACATTAGAGATTACGCAGGATATCTCGCGATATACTAAAGCCAAAGTATTGCAAAAAGGCGAGAAAACAAGGTTACTTTTGAGATTTTCTACCGTTGCCGGTGAGACTGGAGCAGCTGATGCTGAGCGCGACGTAAGGGGCTTTGCGATTAAATTTTATACCAAAGAGGGCAACTGGGACTTGGTCGGAAACAACACTCCCGTCTTTTTTGTAAAAGACCCGTATAAATTCCCGGATTTTATCCACACGCAAAAGCGTGATCCTCACACACACCTCCGTTCAAATGAGGCAGCATGGGACTTTTGGAGCTTAAGCCCTGAGAGTATGCATCAAGTAACCATCCTGATGAGTGACCGCGGTATTCCGGCCAGCTACCGTCATATGCACGGATTTGGCAGCCACACCTACAGCCTTATAAATGACAAAAACGAAAGATTTTGGGTTAAATTTCACTTCAAAACTCGCCAAGGCATTAAAAATTTAACCAACGCTCAGGCCTCACAGATCATTGCAAAAGATCGAGAGAGCAATCAACGCGATCTTTTTGAGAGTATAGAAAAGGGCGACTTTCCAAGCTGGGATTTTAAAATTCAAATAATGACTCTACAGCAGGCAAAAGAGGTCAAATTTAACCCCTTTGATCTAACCAAAACTTGGCCTCATAAGGAGTTCCCGCTCATCGACGTGGGCGTCATGACGCTAAACCA
This sequence comes from uncultured Campylobacter sp., assembly GCF_937980635.1. Classification (GTDB taxonomy): domain Bacteria; phylum Campylobacterota; class Campylobacteria; order Campylobacterales; family Campylobacteraceae; genus Campylobacter_B. Next base: position 155,631 of record NZ_CALJPG010000022.1, on the reverse strand, counting down.
AAATCCGAAAAATTATTTCAATGAGGTTGAGCAGGCCGCATTTAGCCCGTCAAATATAGTGCCTGGTATCAGCTTTAGTCCCGATAAGATGCTGCAAGCAAGGATATTTAGCTACCCCGACGCTCAAAGATATCGTATTGGCACGCACTACGCGCAGCTAGATGTTAATCGTCCTGTAAGCGAGGTCAATACTTACGTCGTGGGCGGCGCGATGAATAACGGAATGTATGAGCTTGACGATAAGGCTTACTATGAGCCTAACAGCTTTGGCGGTGCCAAAGAGGATCGTGCTTTGTTAGAGCCTGATATAAGCATAGAAGGCGCGATGCAAAGATACGATCACAGAGTCGAGGATCAGGATTATTATTCGCAACCTAGAGCGCTTTTTGAGCTAATGAGCGACGAACAAAAATCGCAGCTTTTTAGTAATATCGCAGATAGCATGGAGGGTGTGAGCGAAGCGATAAAAGAGCGTGCGATAGGACATTTTGAAAAAATTTCCGCCGACTACGCAAATGGCGTAAGAGCCGCTTTGAAAGCAAAAAATTGACGAGATTAACGCAGGCTGAGGAGCAAAGATATGGCGAGCTTTGCGCTATAGCGCTTGATTTTGCTAGGCGAGATAATGCTGACGAGCTGGAAAAGATGATAAAAGCCGGTCTTAGCGTAAATTTAAAATCCGTCAAAGGCGACACGCTTTTAATGCTGGCTAGCTACAATAACGCGCTAAAGACTGTAAATATGCTGCTCTCAAACGGCGCCAGAGTCGATGAGCGTAATAACCGCGGGCAAACTCCGCTCGCGGGTGCGGCCTTTAAAGGGCATTTGGAGGTAGTCAAAGCTCTCGTAGACGCCGGCGCGGACGTAGAGGCTACGAGCGGTCTTGGTATGACACCATATGCCTTTGCCGTGATGTTTGGTAGGAGTGAAACGGCAAAATTTTTACTAAGCAAGCGTAAAAAGCAGGGATTGTTACAAAGACTGGCGGTTAAATTTTTAGGAATTTTCGCCAAAAAGAGCGCGCGAGCGGTTTAAATTTGATATGCCTTGATATTTGGCGGTTTAAAATTTACGCGCTTTAGCGCTTATACACGGTTTAAAATTTGACGTATGTTTTGCTATGCCTCCCCATTTCGTCTGAATTTAGCAGGTCTTGTCGGCTTCGCCCATTGGCTCAATTTTTGCAATGAAGTTCGGTATGATCTATTGCGATCCTTGTGGCAAGACTATAAATTTTCCTTTGAATTTTTGCAGAGTTTGTAAATTTTTAAGATTTTTCAGCGCGCTTGGAATTTTATTGATTTTTGGATCGAGCTTGTCTTGTAGCTAGATTTGGCTTAGTACTGCGGCTAAATTTTACCATTTTAGGTTCATCGATCGAGCCTTTTATGCCGAGTGCCGATTATTATATGTAGCCTAATTTTGATATCTTAAGGATCACGACTATAAGCTCTTAAATTCCATCTCCAGCTGCTTGCGCCAGTCTTGTAGCGAGCGCTCTGCGCCCGCGGCGTATTTTTCGATAAGCGCGTCCGTTTTACTTAGAAACTCAAATAGCTTGCCCTCCCACACGGCGGGGTTTAGGTTGCTTTGATGCATCGTTTTGATATAGACTAACTCCTTACTGAGAGCTTCAAGCTCGTCTAGATAGCTCTCGCGAGCCCCTTCTTCTCGCAGCTCTAGCCGCTTTAGATCTCGCAGTTTGTCCTCTAAAATATCGCAAAATTTCATATACCTTTGCGAGCTAAGCTCGGGATCTGCGGCGTCTGCGCGCGCGGAAGCCTTTTGGACCTGAAAATACACGAGCGCGCCCACCGCAAGGGCGACTGCGAACATCAAAGCGAAATTAGCCATTTTTTCTCCTTAAGCCATCCAAGCCCACGACCGCAAGCCCGAACCAAATTAGCGAAAAGCTCAAAATTTTGTAAGTCTCAAGCTCTTCGCCGTAGATAAATACCGCGATTAGCATGCTCATACTAGGGCTGATGTATTGCATAAAGCCGATCGTAGATAGCGGCAGATACTGCGTGCTTACGGCGAAGGTAAGCAGCGGCAAAATCGTAATTAGCCCGCTTGCAAACAGCAGCGCGCCGCTTGCGCTAAAGCCGAAGGCGCCGCTTCCTTTCAGCGCGCAGTAGATCAGAAACGCAAGCGCGGGCAGCAGCATCAGCGTCGTCTCGCAAAACAGCCCCTCAAAGCTAGGCACTTTTACCTTCTTGCGTATGAGGCCGTAAAATGCAAAGCTAAGCGGTAGTACGAGCGAGATTATCGGCAGCCTGCCTAGCGCGTAAATTTGCACGCCGATAGCCGCAAAGGCTAGCAGCAGGGAAAGCTTGGCCGCCGTACTTAGCCGTTCGTGCAGAAACAAAGCGCCCAAAAGCACCGAAAATAGCGGATTTATAAAATATCCGAGGCTGGTGGCTAAAATTTGATCGGAATTTACCGCGTAGATATAAATGCCCCAGTTCGTGCTGATAAGTAGTCCCGTACAAAGCAGCGTGAGAGCGATTTTGGGAGTACTAAGAAGCCGCGCGACGTTTTTTAAACGGTGCGTAAAGCATAGGAAAACGAGCAGCAGCACGAAGGACCAAACGACGCGATGCGCTAAAATTTGCACCGCATCCACATCCTTTATGAGCTTGAAAAATATCGGAAAAACGCCCCACATAACAAAGGTGGCAAGAGCAAACATTAGCCCTTTAGTGCGGTTTTCTTCCATAAAATTCCTTCCAAATTGCCTAAAGGCGCTATTTTAAGATTTTTTGGGTTAATAAAAGCTTATTTGGGTATAATCGCGAAATTTTACGAAATCTAGGAGGGGCTATGAGCTGGAGTAGGACGTCGTGGAAAGATTATAAAATTTTACAGCAGCCGATTTATCAGGATGAAAGTGCGGTGCAGGCCGCTAAAGAGCGCCTTTACAAGCTGCCGCCGTTAATTTTCGCGGGCGAGGTTCGCAACCTAAAAGCCGAGCTTGCGCGCGCCAGCGAGGGCAAGTCGTTTCTGCTTCAAGGCGGCGATTGCGCGGAGAGCTTTAATGATTTTAGCGCGAATAATATCCGCGATATGTTTAAGGTAATGCTTCAGATGGCGATCATTCTTACCTTTGCAGCGGGACGCCCCGTCGTTAAGGTAGGTCGTATCGCAGGGCAGTTCGCAAAGCCGCGCAGCAGCGACTTCGAGGAGGTGGGCGGTGTGCGACTGCCTAGCTACCGCGGCGACATAATCAACGGCTTTGAGTTTAACGAAGCGGCGCGCAAGCCGGATCCTGCGCGCATGATCGAGGCGTATCATCAAAGCGCTTCTACGCTGAATCTGCTGCGCGCCTTTTCTCGCGGCGGTCTTGCGAACCTGCACGAGGTGCATAAGTGGAATTTGGGCTTTTTGAAAAAGGGCGAGCTGGAGGCTAAATTTAACGAGCTCAGCGATGAAATTTCGCGTACGCTTAAATTTATGGAGGCGTGCGGACTGAGCGCCGCAAATTCTCCGAGCCTTGCGGAGACGGTGCTTTACACCTCGCACGAAGCGCTGCTGCTACACTACGAGGAGTGCCTGACGCGCATCGACAGCACCAGCGGCGATTGGTACGACTGCTCGGCGCACATGCTTTGGATCGGCGAGCGCACGCGCGGTGCGGACGATGCGCACGTACATTTTTTAAGCGGTATCAAAAACCCTCTCGGCGTCAAGATCGGCCCAAGCGGCACCGCGGATGAAATTTTGCGCCTTTGCGACAAGCTCAATCCGCAAAACGAAGCAGGCAGGCTAAACGTCATCATCCGCATGGGCGCGGATAAGATTGGCGCGCGGCTGCCGCAAATTTTACGCGAGCTAAAGCGCGAGGGCAGGGCGATCCTATACAGCATCGATCCGATGCACGGCAACACCGTCAAGGCTGCCAACGGCTACAAAACGCGCGAATTTTCTAAAATTTTAAGCGAGGTTCAGAGCTTTTTCGAGATCCACGCCGCGGAGGGCACGCACGCGGGCGGCATCCATCTTGAGATGACCGGTCAAAACGTCACCGAGTGCACGGGCGGCGCATTTAACGTGACGCAAGAGACGCTAAAACAGCGCTACGAAACGCAGTGCGATCCGCGTCTAAACGCAGATCAGGCGCTAGAGCTTGCGTTTTTGCTCGCCGATAATCTAAAAAAGGCGGAATAATCCGCCTTTCGTTGCGCGAGAATTTGGTCGCGGCTTGGAATTTTAGTCGTAGTTTTAGGAGTTTTGACGTAAGCCGGCGCTGCGACGGTGCTTTGCACTTGAAATCTAATCATATCTTGGCGCGGGCGGTTAAATTTACGCGGCTTTAATCTAAAATTTATATGGAGCAATCACAAAAAATTCCGTAAAATTTTATCGTAGCGGAAAGGCGGCGCCACTAGGTTCTACGAGGAATTTTAATCGTAGCGCTAGAATATGCGACGTCGCGGCAAAGCGTAGAATTTCGCCTGAATCTGTAATGCTTTGTTTGATTTTATTTTAGTTTTGTGGCGCGGTTTGAAATTTCAAAAATTTTACTGTCGCGGAATTTGGAAATTTAATTTTAAGCCTATTAGTAGAAAAAACTATTGCGGCTGATTTAAGAGTTTTGCAAAGTCAAATTCATTAAGCCATTTTGATTTCGCTCTTCATATCTACTATTTTTGACATAGATTACTCCTTAAATTTGATTTTATTGAGTTTCATATATTCTTCAAAATAGTCCCAAGGACCATGATATAGCGTTTCAAGTCCGTTCCCGCAGTTATCTACGCGTATCCTTATCTCGCCATAATTATTGCTTGTCCATGTTTTTGTCGTATTATCTTCTAGTAATGTAGTACCGCGATAAGTAAGTTTATTTAGATCCCTTTTTCCCGTTTCAATTGAATCGATATCTTCACAAAAACTATCAAAATTTCTATTTTTTAACATTGCCATCAGCGAGCCTGTTGTTCCACTATACTTTATAATGTACACGATCTTATCGCTTTCTCCTCGAATTTTATCAGAGGCAGTGAAATTCTTATCAGATTTAAACGCTGCAATAGAGTTATATTGAAAAAATTTTAATATCAAATCCGATTCTTGATGCGTTTTTTCATCGTGATACTTTCTCTTGTAATAAACCGAATAATTAAGTTCTCCTTTATCATTAAAAAGCTTGTTATCCTCCCATGGATACACCACGCTTTCATCGTCTATAGCTTTTAGTATGGATTTATCTATCTGCGTGACTTGTTTCCCGTCTTTACAAATTTGTCTGCCGATAGACAATAGATTTTCTAAATTTAATTCTTTAGATACTTTCCAAAATTCACACTTATCATCGGGGCGCTTGTCGCCGTTACACTTACGATAAATTTCCCACCAGTCGATATCAAAGTCTAAATCCTTCGGCCTACTGTCTCTTAAAAAGATTTCATAAAAAGGGTAATTGCTCTTTGCATGCTCATTTTTCAAATACTGCTTAAACGCTATCTCTTTTAGTTCATTATCCGATAAGATGCCAAAATGCAAGGGATTGGTGCAAACTCCGGCGTAGTTTAAGCCCATATTTATAGGCATATAAGGGATAAATGTCAAAATGCAGATGATAAAAATCGCAGAGATTATATAATGGCGCTTTATAAATTTTAGAAAATTAATAAGATATTTTTTCAAAATTCGTCCTCTTATATATTCGTTATTTCGTTAGTTTTATATCGAGTGCGACTACCGCGATTGCGACGTTTGCGTCGTGCGTGATGCTAAGGCTTGCGGATTTGATATGAAATTTTTTACAGATTTTTTTACGTATTTTTAGATGCGGCGCGCCCAGGGCGTCTTTGTAAATTTTAGCGTCTTTAAAGCCAAATTCCGCGCCGATGCCGGTGCCTAGCGCCTTGCTAAGCGCCTCTTTGGCGGCATAGATGCCCGCGATATTTTCATCGCGCAGCGCGGATGAGCGTTCGGATTTTTTCAAAATGCGCTTTAGAAATTTCGCGCCGTATTTTGCGCGCAGCGCCGAGATCCTGCGCACCGCGGTTATGTCCGTGCCGATCTTTATCACGGTCTGGCGCCCCGCGGCTTAAATTTAATCACGATTACAGGCTCTCTTTAATCTCGATGTCGATGATCTTATCGCCCTGTCTGATCGCGTCCAAAACCGCTAGGCTAGGCTGATCCACGATTTGTCCGAACACCGTGTGCACGCCGTCTAGGTGCGGCTGCGCGCTGTGGCAGACGAAAAACTGGCTGCCGCCCGTATCGCGCCCCGCGTGCGCCATCGAAAGTGCGCCGCGCACGTGCTTGTGCCTTTGGCGGTCGCATTCGCACTTTATGCGCCAACCAGGGCCCCCCGTGCCGGTGCCGCGCGGGCATCCGCCTTGGATCACGAAATTTGGAATTACGCGGTGAAAATTTAGCCCCTTGTAAAACCCGCTGCGTGCGAGGCTAGCGAAATTCGTAACCGCTTGCGGGGCTTCGTCACCGAAAAGCTCCAGCTTCATATCGCCCTTTTCGGTTTTTATCACGGCGTATTTATCGCGCGCCAAAGCCTCTTCGTCAATGTCGTAAATTTTTAAGCTTTCCATTTTTTCTCCTATGCGATGTTGGTGTAAACTGCCTGCACGTCGTCGTCATCCTCTAGCCGCTCGAGCAGCGCGTCTATGTCGCCAAGCTGCTCCTCGCTAAATTCGTGCTTTTCGTTAGCGACAAATTTTAAGCTTGCACTGATGATCTCAAGCCCTATCTTTTCGATACCTTCGTTTAGCGTGCCGAAGCTTTCGTATTCGCCGTAGATTAGTAGCGTCTTTTCGAGCTCGCCCTTATCGTTTTCAAACTCGTTGATCTCAAGCTCGCTAAGACCGAAGTCGATGAGCTCAAGCTCCAGCTCCTCGATGTCGCGGCTCGGCAGCTTGGTCTCAAAAACGGCCTTGTGCGAAAACATAAATTTCAAACTGCCGCTCGGCAAAAACTCGCCCTTGGCTTTGTTTAAAATCGATTTTACGTTTGCGACGGTGCGGGTCGGGTTATCGGTGGCGCATTCGATTATTAAAAGCGCGCCGTGCGGCGCCTTGCCGTCGTAAAAGATCGTTTTGATATCGGCACTATCTTTGCCGCTAGCGCGCTTGATAGCTGCGTCGATGTTGTCTTTGGGCATATTTTGCGCCTTTGCCGTGGCGATCGCGGCGCGCAGCTTGGAGTTCATCAGCGGATCTTCGCCGCCCTCTTTCGCAGCCATCGTTATGGCCTTGCCCAGTTTTGGGAAAAGTTTGCTCATCTTCCCCCATCTAGCTTCTTTTGAAGCGCGTCTGTATTCAAAAGCTCGTCCCATAAAATTCCTTAAAACTTAAATTTAAAAACGGGTGATTATAACGAAAAACCCTTAAATTTCAGGAGCGGGCGTTGAAATAAAATTTATTAAAAAGTAGTATAAGTTTTGAAATTTTAATCCAAAGGAGAGGCTCATGGCTTTGAAACAAAGCGTAAAATTTAAGGCGCAAAATATACACTGCGAAAACTGCGCGAGGACGATCAAAAACGCGCTCAAAGAGGATTTCGGCGAGATCGAGGTAGACGTAGCAAGCGGAGTGGTGAGTTTAAGCCTAGATCCGCGCGACGAGGCTAAATTTAAAGAGGAGATGGATGATTTGGGCTTTAGCGTCGCAGAAAAGCTAGCCTGCGAAAACTAACGGATGCCAAGCAAAATCACTCTAAATATCGTCGGGATGAGCTGCGTAAACTGCTCTAACGCGATCGAGCGGGTAAGTCGCAAGATCGAGGGAGTGCAGGAGGCGCACGTAAATTTCGCAAACGGCAGCGGCGAGTTCGTACTTGCTGATCCGGCACTTGAGGAGACGCTAAAAGCCAAGATCAAAAAGCTAGGCTACGACATCGCCGTGGATTACGAGGATTTGGAGCGCAAAAAGCGGCGCAATCTCAAAGCGGCGCTATTTAGGCTAATCCTCGCTCTGGTTTTAGCCGCGGCGGTAATGGCGGTGGAGATGAGCGGGTTTTTAAGCTTCGTTCCAAAGGCGCTACTTTGCGCGGCGATGGCGTGCGTGAGCCTATTTTACTGCGGCAAAAACTTCTTTTATCACGCTTACGGCTCGCTGAAAAACAGAAGCTTCGATATGAACGTGCTCGTGGCGATGGGAAGCTTTTTTGCGTTTGCCTATTCGCTAACGGCCGCGGCGCGGGTCTATACGCACGGCGCGCAGAACGAATTTACCAATCTTTATTTCTCGTCCGCCTCGATGATAATCGCCTTTATTTCGCTCGGCAAATACCTAGAAGAGCGCAGCAAGATGAAGGCGAACGACTACATCAAGGGGTTAATCGATCTAAGCCCCAAAACCGCGCTTTTGATCAAAGACGACGGCACGATAGCCGAAGTGCGCGCAGAAGCGCTAAAGCCCGGTGATAAGGTTCTCGTAAAAAACGGCTCGCGCATCCCATGCGATGGGTTTATCGTAGAAGGCGGCGCACAGATCGACACCTCGCTCATCAGCGGCGAGAGCTTGGCGGTTTATAAAAGCGTAGGCGATGAGGTAAACGCAGGCTGCGTCAGCACCGACGGCATCATCTACGTGAAGGTGACGAAATTCCCGCACCAAACGCTACTTGCCGAGATTAAAAATCTGCTAAACGAGGCGGGCAACAAAAAGATGCCGATCGCGCGCTTTGCCGATAAAATTTCAAACATTTTCGTGCCCGCGGTGATCTTGATCGCGCTTGTTAGCTTTATAGCGTGGATGGCGCTTGACGGGCGACTCTCATATGCCGCATCCGCCGCTATCTGCGTGCTTATCATCTCCTGCCCGTGCGCGCTAGGTCTTGCGACGCCGATCGCTATCGTCTGCGCGATTTCAAACGCTGCAAAGGCTGGAATTTTAATCAAAAATCCCGAAATTTTAGAAATTTTAAAGGACGCGGACGTCGCGGTTTTCGATAAAACCGGCACGCTTAGCAAGGGCGAAATTTCGGTAAGCTTCAGCGATCTGAGCGCCCAAGATCTCTACGCTCTGGCAAGCGCGCAAAAGCTTAGCGAGCATCCGATCTCAAAGGCGATCGTAAAATTTGCCGAGTTGAAATTCGGCGAAATTTCTAAGCTTAACGGTGAGTTTGAAAGCATCGCGGGCAAGGGGATTGTCGCTAAAAATCCCACCGGCGAAATTCTTTGCGGCAGCGCGGGCTTCCTGCGCGAGCGCGGCGTAGATGCGGGCGTCGAAGTAGAAGCGGAGGAGCTTTTAGACAAGGGCTTCGGCGTCGTTTACTGCGCGATAGGCGGCTCGTACGCGGGCTTTATCTCATTTAGCGATGAGATCAGAGCCGAAGCGCGGGACGTCGTGCAGACGCTGCAAAACAGAGGCGTAAAAACCGTCATGCTAACGGGCGATAACGCCAAAACGGCAAATTTCGTCGCTCGCAACCTCGGCATCGACGAGGTAAAAAGCGGAGTGCTTCCAAGCGGCAAATATGAGTTCATCAAATCCCTGACCGATGAGGGCAAGCGAGTGCTTTTCGTGGGCGACGGCGTCAATGACGCGCCGAGCTTAAAAGCCGCTAGTATCGGCATCGCGATGAACGGCGGCAGCGACGTAGCCAAGGGCGCGGGCGACGTGATTTTTATAAAAAACGACCTTGCGAGCGTGCTATATCTATTCCGCCTATCGAGTGCCACCATGCGGACGATCAAGCAAAACCTCTTCTGGGCGCTATTTTACAACGCCGTGTGTATCCCGATCGCGGCAGGCGCGCTATATCCAGCGCTTGGCGTGCTTTTAAAGCCGATGTACGGTGCCGCGGCGATGTGTTTTAGCTCCGTAACGGTCGTGCTAAATTCCATCAGATTGAAATTCGCTAAATTTTAACGCGACGGATTTTGCGCTAGGCGCGGAATTTTGTGCGGCAAAATTTTAATTTACTCGGCGCAAAACGCGTAAAATTTTATCCCGCGGCTAATCGCGCGCGAAATTCCGCGGGATTAGCGCTGCTTGCAAAATTTTATCTTGCGATTAATCTGGCGTAAAATTTCGTGAATTCCGCCGCCGGATTCCGCGTTAGCAAGCTTGCCTGAGTTAACTTCGGCGGACGGCTTTATTCGGCGGAATTTTTACAGGCGAAATTTAACTCTACTCGCTGCGAATTTCTTTCGTTTTGAAAGAGCTCTTTTTCTCTGCACAGAGCGTGCAAAATTTTACTCCCGCGGTTAATCACGCGTAAACGCGTAAAATTCTATGAAATTTGAGCGCTTATAATTTTGTTTTGCGGTAATTGCGCGTGCAATTTTGCGAGATTTGCGCCGTTTGTGAAATTTTATTTTGCATCTAGCCCCGCGTATAAATTTTAATGTCGCAGATCGCCGCGCTACCGTCTAGCTACCTCTTGGCGTCGTTTGCCCTCTAGCGTTATTTGTCGTTGCGTCGTCGCCCGGCATACTTCTGACGCTACTTACCGCCGTGCCGCTATTTGGCTATTTGCCGTCTAGCCGTCGTATAGGATTTCATCGGTTGTAGTGCCGCCTCTAGCGACGCTCTCGCCGCGCCGCTGTCTGACTATCGCCTAACACCGCTCGCTGCCGCGTCGTATCTAGCACCGCCAGTCGCTACGCCTCTAACTGCCATTATTTAACGCCGTTCGTCGCCGCGCCGTAAAATTTTAAAAATTCCGCAAAATTTTATAAAGCTGAAAGGAATTCCATAGAATTTCACCGCCCGCACTAAGTTTTAATAAATAAATTTAAAGGTAAAATAACGCTACAAATGCAATTCGAGGTAGCGATGCGAAAAATTCTAATGGGTTCGTTTGTTTTTTGCGGCACGCTTTTTGGCGCTTCTTGTGAGCAGATACTAAGCGATCCGCGCGGCTTTTTTAGCAAAGAGCCTGCGGACGAAGAGCTGCTGCAAAGCGATTTTGGCTGTAAAGGCTCGCTAGCTGGCGCGGAATTTTTGCAAAATTTAAAAAGCGCGGCTTCTGAGATCAGGGACGAAAATATCGATTGCGTCGGTAACGAAGCCTTGCTGAATGAAAAAAGGCTTGAGCGAACCTTGGCATTTGCGGGGATGGATGGCGAGGGCTTTTTGAGCTATGCCAAAGAGAAAAGCTACGCACAAATCAGCGAAAAATCGCTTGAAGCCTTAGAATTTTACTCCGAGCGCAAGATTGGAAATTTCATCGCTTATGGCAATTTTATGGGCGAGATCCCGGCAGCCAGGGAGGCGTTAAGAGATTATTTCGCCGCCAAATTTAATAAAAACGACGCCGATGAGCTGGCAAGCGCCGTGATAGCAGAATTTATCGCATATGCTGCAAAGGATCGCAAGGCGGGAGATTACGGTGAGCTTGAGCTGGCGCTAAAAGGCGGAGTAGGCGCAGATGAGTTTCGTACGCTACTTTTTAGCAAGGATTTTGCAATTTACGAGCTTGATAATGCCCTGGATCTGGCACTTTTGCTAGGATATGACGAGCGCTTTAGCGGTGCTTTGATCGAGCGAGGTGCGCAGGTGAATGCTGGCGAGGAAAACTCTCTATTTTACGCGATGAATAATGTTCAAAGTGCTAAATTTATGATCTCTAAAGGCGCCTTGGTTGGCTATAAAAACTCGCTTGGGCAAACTCCGATATTTTTCGCCGCCGCGGCAAAAAATTATGAGCTCGTAAAGTTGCTAATCTACTCGCACGCTAGCGTAAATGTCCGCCAGATCGGCAGCGTCGAGGCCCAGGCTCTGGCATCGCTAGGCGAGCGTAGCGACGGCTGTGAGCGTTCGGGCGCGGGTAAGACACTGCTGATGTTTGCGGCGCAAAAAAGTACCAAGCAGATCGTTGAATTGCTCGTAAAATCGGGCGCAAACGAAAAGGCGGCCGATGAGGCAGGGCTAAATGCACTAGACTATGCGCTTGCGGGTGGTGAAGTAGCTACGCAGAGCTATTTGCGCTCGCTTGGACTAAGTCCTACGCAAGCAAGCGATGATTTTACGAGCGATCCGCAAGATGCGCCTGAGCGTGAGAATTAGCGGGCTTGATTTAAAGAGTCGCTCGCCGCTTCGTCGTCGTTTTGGGTTTGCGGCGTTTTGGGTTTGCAAAAGCCTTATGAGCTTTAAATTTAATGTTTTGCCGTTTTGTAAATTCTATAAATTTAGCGGATTTTTCGAGTGCGAGTTGGTAGAATTTAACGCTTTAAAATTTTATCGCTTTGCTTGCGCAGGTTGCATGCTCTGAAATTTTGTAAACGCGCATACGAGCTTTAAAAATGGCGATATTTTGCGTTTATGCGCGATAAAATTTTTGTCGAGGGATTCTGGCTTGCGATCAAGAGTGGGATTTCGTCAAATTTTGTGCGAAAAATTTATCCTTTTGCGACAAAGTAAGCATCGCAGTATTGCGGAATTTTACCTTGACTTGGGGCTTTTGCTATGTTAAGTAAAATTTTAAATTCGCTTATAAAACGCTTTTGATTACGCCGCGCGCGGTATTTTGCACCGTAGAGATTTCGCTACTCAATAAATTGCTTAAAAATGAGTTCGCAAAATTGCAAACGCAGCAAAATTGTAGAGTTTGCTGCGCGATTAAGGCGCTCAATAATCGCCGTAAAAGGAAAGCGCGCGAATACGAATAATTGCTGCAAGGCGCGCAGAATTTTAAAATTTAGCCCCCGATCGGAGGTTAAATTTTAAAATTTTATCAATCATCAAGGATTAAAATGTTAAAAAATTTGCTTATCTTTACGGCGATTTTTTTGCCCGCGCTGGCGCTTGCGGACGTGGAGCCCGCTGTGCGAAACAGCGAACTTTACGGCGCACTCACGCTTATCCCGCCGGTTGCGGCGATCGTGCTTGCTTTCATCACTAAGGACGTGATTTTGTCGCTGTTTTTAGGCGTGCTAAGCGGAACCTTTCTCATCGGTATGGTCGATCAAAATATCGCAGCTTCGGCGCTTTTCGCTTTTACAGATCTATGCTCCCGCATGGTAAAATCGATGGCGGATACGTGGAATGCGGGCATTTTGCTTCAGGTTATGTGTATCGGCGGGCTTATCGCTTTGGTGACCAAAAGCGGCGGCACGAAGGCGCTTGCGCTCTGGCTTAGCAAGCACGCAGACACCCCAGTTTTGGGGCAAATTTACACCTGGCTCATGGGTATTGTGATATTTTTTGACGATTACGCAAACGCGCTGATCGTGGGCCCTATCATGCGACCTCTGATGGATAAATTTAAAATTTCACGCGCGAAATTCGCCTTCATCATAGACGCGACCGCCGCGCCGATCACCGGCATCGCCGTGATCTCCACGTGGGTCGGAGTTGAAATTTCGGCGATCAAAGAGGCCTACTCGCAGATCGGCATAGAAAACATAAACGCCTTCACCGTCTTCGTTGAGACGATCCCGTATAGATTTTATAATATTTTCATGATCTTTTTCGTAGTCGCTACTGCCGTGATGAGTAGGGAGTTTGGCTCGATGTATCGCGCAGAGATCGCATCTCGCGGCGGCAAGAGCGGAGCTGCGGATTTTAAAATCAAAAATTTAGAGGATCAAATTTTCGTACCCAAAGAGGGCGTCGCGCTTCGCAAGCTAAACGCGCTAATACCGCTAGGCGCGATGATCGTCCTTTCCGTCGTCGGATTTTATTTCAACGGACTTAGCTCGCTGGAGGGCGAGACTTTGGAGGTGGTCAAGGCAGCCCCTCTTAGCTTTACTTCGATCCGCACCGCATTTAGCGCGGCGGATGCCTCGGTCGTACTGTTTCAATCCGCGCTCTTTTCATCGATCATCGCCGTCGTTTTGGGCATCGCGCAAAAAATTTACGGCGTCAAAGAGGCGATCGAGGTCTGGGTGGGCGGCTGGAAAAGCATGCTAAATACCGTCATAATCCTGCTTTTTGCGTGGTCGCTAAGCTCGGTTATCAAGGAGCTTGGCACTTCGCGTTACTTGGTCGAGCTTCTAAGCGACGCTACACCGCACTTTGCGCTTGCGATCGTGATCTTCGTGCTTAGCTCGTTTATCTCATTTTCAACGGGCACAAGCTTCGGCACTATGGGCATCGTCACGCCTCTGGCCGTGCCGTTAGCGCACGCCGTGGGGCAAAAATACGGACTTAGCGGCGAGGAATTTCATATTTTTATGTGCGTAAATATCAGCGCAGTGCTTACGGGGGCGATCTTCGGCGATCACTGCTCGCCGATTTCTGATACGACGATTCTTTCATCGATGGGCGCAGGCTGCGATCACATCGAGCACGTAAGCACGCAGATGACCTATGCGTTGGTCGTTTGCGGCATCAGTATCGTTTGCGGCTATCTACCTGCGGGCTTTGGGCTTAGCGTGTGGGGATGTCTGATCTTGGGTATCGCGGCTATCATTCTTTTACTGCGCGTGGTGGGTAAAAGAGTGGATGTATGAATTGCGAAAGCTTCGGCAGCTGCGGCAGCTGCACGCTAGGCGAGCCTTACGCGGATCAAATTTTATACAAAAAGCGGCTGATCGGCGATAAATTTAAAGAATTTTTTGACGGCGAGTTTGAGTTTTTCGCTTCAAGCCCGCAAAATTACCGTATCAGGGCGGAATTTGGCATCTGGCACGATATTTGGCATAGCGCGTCCGATCTTGCCTACACGATGGGCGGCGCACGTAGCAAGAAAATTTTAATTAACGAATGCCCCAAGGTAGCGCTTCCTATCGCAAATTTAATGCCGCGGCTGCTAGAAGCGCTTAGGCGGAGCGAAGCTTTAAAAGAGAAGCTCTTCGGCGTCGAGTTTATTTCGTGCGCCAGCGGGATTTTGGCGACGCTGCTTTATCACAAGCGCCTGGGCGAGCGCGAGCAGGAGGCGATTTGCGAGCTGGCGGGCAAGCTTGGCATCAGGGTTATGGCTCGTGCGCGCGGACAGAAGCTACTAAGCGGCGAGCTAAGCCTCACGGACGAGCTTTGCGTGGACGGGCGAGTTTATAAATTTCGCTTCAGCGAAAACGCCTTCATCCAGCCCAACCGCGGCGTGAACGAAAAGATGATCGCCTGGGCGAGAAGCTGCGTGGACTTCGGCAAAGAGGGCACGAGCAAGGTGTGCGCCGCGCAGAATTCCGCCGCAAAGAATTTTACTGAAAAAAATTTTACCTCGCAAAATTCCGCTGCGCAAAATTACGGCTGCGAGCAGTCCGTCTCGCGAAATTCTACGGATCGAAATTTTGCTTCTGAAAATTCCGCCGAATTTGACGCCACCTGCCGAAATTCCGTTAAAGCAAATTCCGCTCGCGCAGAGTTTAGCGGCGAAAATTCCGTAAAATTTAACTACGCGTCCGCAGACGAGGGCACTATGGATAAAAATTTCGCTCATAAGGATTTGACCGCGCAAAATTCCGCCTCTCAAAATTTCATCGAACAGAATTTGACCGCGCAAAATTTGAGCTGCGAAAAACATGCCGTGCGCCCAGAAAGCTCCGCCGCGCGCGATCTGCTGGAGCTGTACTGCGGACACGGCAACTTCACCATCCCGCTTGCGGCTAAATTTAACCGCGTGCTGGCGAGCGAAATTTCAAAAAGCTCGATTGCGAATGCCCGCATAAACTGCGAGCTCAACGGCGTTTGCAACGCGCAATTCGTCCGCCTTAGCGCGGATGAGCTGATGAGCGCGTTTGCGCGCAGGCGCGAGTTTGAGCGGCTAAAGGGGATCGATATTTTCAGCTACGATTTTTCGCACGTCTTGATCGATCCGCCGCGCGCGGGACTGGAGCCTAGCGTGATTGATTTCATAAAAAATTTTCGTAATCTAATCTACATCTCCTGTAATCCGCAGACGCTTTTTGAAAATTTACGCTCGCTTTGCGCTACGCATGAGGTGCGTAGGTTCGCGATCTTCGATCAGTTCGCGCATACGGCGCATATCGAATGCGGCGTGCTTTTGCGGCGCAGGAGTTAGAGTGCGAGCCTAGAGCCGAAGCCGCGGATTTAGGCTGCGCGCGGGATAAAATTTCGCCTAAAATATGTATAATAACAAAATTTAAAATTACGAAAGGAAGTAGATGGTTGATCTAAATAAAATCATCCAAGCAAAGCGCACGATAAACGATTTCGTCTATAAAACGCCCTTTGCTCTGGCGCCGAAGCTCAGCAAGCTTTATGGCGCGGAAGTGTATCTCAAAAGCGAGAATTTGCAGCGCACCGGTGCATATAAGATCCGTGGGGCTTACAATAAAATCGCGCACCTAACGGACGAGGAGCGGGCACATGGAGTAATAGCCGCAAGTGCGGGCAACCACGCCCAGGGCGTAGCGATGAGCGCGCAAAAATTCGGCGTGCATGCCGTGATCGTAATGCCTGAAGCCACACCACTGCTTAAGGTAAGCGGTACGAAGGCTCTGGGCGCAGAGATCATCCTAAAGGGCGATAATTTCGACGAGGCGTACGCGTTTGCATTGGAATATGCCAAGGAGCACAATCTGACGTTCGTGCATCCCTTCAACGACGAGTTCGTCCAAGCGGGCCAAGGCACGATCGCGCTTGAGATGATCGAAGAGGTCGCAGATCTTGAATACATCGTCGTTCCGGTTGGTGGCGGCGGGCTTGCTACAGGGGTTTGCAGCTGCGCCAAGCAAATCAACCCCGACATCAAAATCATCGCCGTAGCCGCCAAGGGCGCGCCTGCGATGCACGATAGCTTCGTCGCGAAAAAGCCTCTAAATTCCAAATCTGTCCGCACCATCGCCGACGGCATCGCGGTGCGGGATACGAGCAAGATCACGCTCTCTACGATCATCGAGTGCGTCGATGAGTTCGTGCAGGTCGATGACGAGGAGATCGCAAGCGCGATACTCTATCTGCTCGAGCAGCAAAAAATCATCGTCGAGGGCGCGGGCGCGGCGGGCGTAGCGGCGCTGATGAACGCGAAATTCCAATTCCCTGCGGGCGCAAAGATCGGCATCATCCTAAGCGGCGGCAACATCGACGTGCAGATGTTAAACATCATCATCGAAAAAGGCCTTATCAAGTCGCATCGCAAGATGACGATCAACGTCACGCTCGTCGATAAGCCGGGCGCGCTTACCGGGCTTACTGAAATTTTGCGCCGAGCCAACGCAAATATCGTCAAGATCGACTACGACCGCTTCTCGACCAATATCGAGTACGGCGACGCGCAGATCACGATCACGCTTGAGACCAAGGGCAAGGCTCATCAAGAGGACATCGCCTGGGCGCTCAAAAACGCAGGGTACGATTTCAGGGAGATTTTGTAAAATTTATCGGGAGTTTATAAAATTTATTTTCGCTCGTGAATTTGCCTGAAATTGCCAAATTTACTCACTTGCATCCTGATCACGGCTTGCAGCGGGTAAATTTTAAATTTGCCTCCATTTTATATCCGTCGTGCCGAAACACTTTGCGGCTCGCGGTTTTAAATTTTACGTAGAATTTAAAATTTCAAATATGCGGCGCAAGCCGCAATTTAAATTTAACGCGGACACAGTCCGCCCCGCTTAAAGTGTCGTCGGGGGATGGGTGGGGTTTGTGGGCGAGCAGAGTAATACGGTGCTGCGGGGCAGCGCCGCCGCCTCTGCGAGAAATGTTACCTCGCAATTGGGGCCCCCTTCCCGCCCCAAGAGAAACTTCGTGGTGAACTAATCCTCCTGCGACGCTTTAAGTGGCACGGGCTACGCCTGAGTTTAATTCTAATGAAATGAACAAGCATAAAATTTCGTGTGTTGTAATTCAAGCCATATCAAAATTTAACATTAGCCACAAGGCTTACCCCTGGCACGCTCAAGGAGCGAGCCTTTCGGCTCGCGTTAAATTTTATAATCGCGGCTCGCTTCTTTAAAATTTCTTGCCGCAAAAATCGTAAAATTTTAATTGCACTACAAATCGGCGCTGTATTTTGCTAAAATACCGATAAAATTTTAAAGGATGAAATTTGGAAAATTTTGCTTTTCTTCTAAATTTAGTGATATTTTGCATCTTGGTTTTTATGTTTTTTAAGATGCGCAAAAGCGGCGAGCAGGCGAGCAAGCCGCAGATCGCCACCGACATCACGCGGCTTAAAAGCATCGGCGAGCTGAGCGTTTTTAAAATTTACTCCAAAGAGATCGTCACGCGCAAGCAAAACGTGGGCAGCGGGCTGCTGGGCTCGCTCGTCTCGCCGCTGATGACGAAAAAGCAGATCGCCATCATCTTCGAGTTTGAGATCGAGTTTGTTTACGACCTACTAAGCCCCGACTTTGCGATACTGCCGCAGGGCGAGGATCGCTACGAGATCAAGATGCCGCCGTGCAAATACAAATACTCGATCAAAGATATGAAAATTTACGACGAGAAAAACGCCAAGCTGCTGCCGTTTCTGCTGCCTGATTCGCTAAACGGGCTGTTCGGCGCGAGCTTTGATGAAAGCGATAAAAACCACCTCATCGACGACGCAAAGGACGAGGTCAAGCAGCTCTCGCTAAAAATCATCAACGATCTTGGCGGCAAGATCCATAAATCCGCGACCGACACACTGGAGGCGATCGCCAAGAGCTTCGGCGCGAAGGAGGTTGGATTTATCTTCCAGGACAAGGCACTTGAGACGATCGACATCGCAAGCAGCGAGATCGCAATCGATAAGTCGCTAAAATCGCAGATCGAGAAGTAGATGGAACTTTTTAAGGCGCTTTTTAAAATTTATTTCGCCCGCATACTGGCGTTTATGGATGCTTGCGCGAGGGCTTGGCAGCGATTTTACGAGCCTATCAAGCTACGCAAAGAGAAAAAGCGCCTGCGCGCGAAGGGCTATTTTACCGAGGATGCGACGTGGGCGGAGTTTTTCGCGGATTTTAAATTTTGCAAATGCTTCATCATCAAAAAAATCCTCTATCCGAACTTCTACGCGATCAAAAACTCCTCCAAATGGGAGGCGGGCTCAAAGCGGGCTAGCTTTACGGTAGGTTCGTTTGCATACGACGAGATCGCGTGGGTGTGGGTGCCGCGAGCCTTCGACGGCGGGCGAAAAAACGATCTAGCGAAGCTAAAAGATCTACTGCAAAAAATCCCAGCGCTACGCTACGAGCAGAGCGACACGGGGATTAAAATTTTCGGCTACGAGTGCGGCGAGGCGGACTTATAGTCGTATGGTGCGAAATTTATTAAATTTTGTCGAGGATAGCGCTGATACGGCTCATGGCTTGTACTGCGCAGACGAACAGCGAGCGGGCGGGTTTTGGCGGCCGTGCCTTTGCCAAAACAGCGCGTGCGAGCGTGAAATTTTATCTTTGCAAACGCCCCGGCGCAGTCTAAATTTAAACTCCGTGCGGTATAAATGCGGGCAAATTTTATCTCTCCGCCCGGCTCCATAGACCCTTTGCTTTGGCGGGGTTTTTTATATTAAGCCACGCAAGAAACAGCACTACGGACGCTAATGGATTTAAGATTAAATTTAGTAGTTCCATGCAATTTATGACGCCCATCGTTATAGCGGCGGGGACCGGTATTTTGAACATCATTCCGTAGATGATGTCTGCGGCGACATCAACGATTAGCAGCGCGGCGTATATGGCAAAAAGCTTGCATCCGGTAGCGGCGTACAACTTAAAATTTATAATTATCCAAGCAACCGTAACTGCAAATATCAAATACGGCACGTATATTTGCAGCCTACTGCAATCACATCTTCTAAGTATATAAATGGCTGAAAAATATAGCAGCGCCGCAAGCGCAATGCTGTAGGCGTATTTGAAGATTATAAAAACCTGCGGACCCGTGATATTTTGGATGTTTTTAAGCGCGTGGTAAAGGAATGTGAAGGCAAAAATCCACACTAAGATTTGAGAATCCAAGTACGTGATCTCGCCTTTTATAGAATACGCTATGCTCGCGACCAGTAGGCAGAGCGCGCCGAGCGTGCCTTGCAGCTTCGCTCTTTGAAAATCTTCGTTCATTTTATACCTTTAAATTTTAATGTGCGGTTCGCTGCTTGCACTGCGCAGATGAGCGGCTGGCGCTGCTTTGATTATCGCCTCGCGGGCTTTAAATTTAGCCGCTGCGAATTTTAATTTTACGCCGTCGCGCATATTTCGTACTTTACGTCACTGTGAATGATTTAAGCCCAGCATGCCGCCGAATATCTCATCCTTGGGCTACTGCCGTGAATTTTATTTAGTTCCGCCGTTACGAGTGCTTTTAATTTAACGCCGTAGTTACCGCAAATTTTACTTTGCCGCCGCCGCTCGCGTAATACGTTTTTAAAATGGGATTTTACGCAAATTCTGTTTAAAATGGATTTAACTTTTTAAATTTAAAAGCAGCAGCGCGGCTTAAAATTTATAACTATCCAAGTGCCATTACTATAAGCATTGAAAACGTTTATTTTTGATTTTTAAATTTGAGCTGTTTTTAGTAAATTTTGCTTACAAATTTTGTATAATTTTTAAAATTTTATCTCGAAAAGAGGAGCGAGTATGAGATTTATCATTATATTGTTTTTGGTAGTCGGCGGCTGTTTTGGAGGCAATATAACCGACTTTCAAAGTTTGGAAAAATTTATCAAAGACGGGCAAGCGAAAGGATATTTTCCTAAAAAGATTTTAGTGACGCAAGGATTTGATACCACCGTATTAGAAGACGTGAGTTTAAATTTTAGCAAAACCATATATTGGGATATAAATTCTCGCTGCAACCAAAACGCAGACGAAATCATTATAGCCAAAAGCGATACGAGGCACTCTATAATTTGCCCCGGAAATAACAACGTCTATATTTTGACTGGCGGCAGAAGCGATGTGGAAGACCCATGGGGAAACGATATCTTCGTAATGGGCGAGAACGATGATAAAATTTCAAAAAGCTGGGGTACAAATATATTTATATTCGGCAAAAGATGGGGGCATGATAAGATAGAAATTGGCGATTCTAGGATAAATCCGGCGTCAAACCCTGAATACAAAAACGAATTCCCTTACGAGTTTAGCCACTTTTTCATCTTTGATAGCGGGGTTAAAAAGGATGATTTAGTTTTTAACTTTAACAAGATAATAAATTTAAAAACAAACGACTCTATAGAACTTACGGATTTAAATGGTATAAATTTGATTTTTAAAGACGAACCGGGTAAATACTACGGTACAAATTCATTAAAGGAGATTTACGACAAAAACTTTTTCGTTACGCCTAAGACTGAAGAGAGTTTGAGTGCGGATGAGATACAAACGCTGCTTCATAAAACGGCATATTCAGACAGCGCCGAAGAAGCTAAAAAATATTGTGAAATGGGCGGCGATCCGAATTTTAAAGGTCATGAAAATACCACCCCCATCGAAATGGCGGTAATGTTAGGTAGCGAAAATTCGCTTCGCGCGATGCTAGAGTGCGCAAAAAGACTGACTGATAGCGCAATGATGATGAGCGTATTCGGAAGCCAACACGACGATGAGAAGAGTTTTAGGCTCGTAAAGCTTTTAGAAAAATACGGCGGAAATTTTAAAGCAAAGGATAGGGATGGCTGCTCCATGGTAAATTATGCGGCAAGTTCTCATAGTCTAGAAATCGTAAAATATCTAGTAGAAAGAGGCGCCGATCCAAAAGCTAGATGTTCTCATAACCAAAGCGTAACTCCATCGGATTGGGCAAGGAAAAATGAGGATAAAAGAGTATATGAGTATCTAAAAATCCTAGAAGCCAAATAACAAGGCATGCTAAATGGCTTCTTATCACCTGCTTTAAATCAGCGCGATAAAATTATTGGCGTTTTTGATGCTGATAGCAAGGCGCAGCAAGCTTTTATGATATCGATTTGGCTTATGGCTGCAACGACGGAACTTATTTATGTGCCATCTAAAATGGGCGGCATATCGGACTCTTTAGAGCACCAAGATTTGCGGCTATGCCAAAAAGCTTTAAGTTTTCGGCGAAAATTTTATTTTGTGTTATTTTTGCCAAAAATATATAATTTAATCCAAAATTTATATACACTTCGCTATTATCTCATTTTTAATTTCGCGGCCCACTCGTCTAGTGGTTAGGACGCTGGCCTCTCACGCCGGTAACAGGAGTTCAAATCTCCTGTGGGTCACCATTACTCATTTTTACATCTATTTATTTCAATGTATAACCATTTACGAACTATCGGCACTAAGGCGTTTTAAAGCTATTTTCAATTTATATTAATTTATATCGATTTATAATAATTTACGCAAAAAATGTATAACTTTCTGTATAACAAGGGTATAAAATGGCTAAAATTTTAACCGCGACGCAAGTAAAGAAATTAAAATTTGAGGGCAGCGGCAAGCTCAAGGCGTATTCTATCGATAGCACGTGCGCGCTGTATCTAGTGTGTTTCGCAAACGGCAGCAGATATTACAAGCTACGCACAAAAAGAGGCTACACGACGCTAGGAGGTTTCGAGGATATAAGCCTTGCCGAAGCTAGAGAAAAAGCAATGAACTTGCGGAAATCGGGTGCGAGCGACGAGCTACAAAAGCAGAAGCTAAAAGATGTTTTCTACGCTTGGCTGGATATTAAAATCCCGCCCGAGGATAGCGAGAAAATAAGGCAATCTCGCCGCAAAATGATAAATCGCGTAAATAAACATCTGCTGCAACCTCTAGGCAATATGCCAATAGATGAGATAGGCACGAAAGAGGTGATCGCGGCGACCAAAGGCGTGAATTTCGCGAGCGCCAAAAAGATAATCCCGATCCTGCGCGACGTGCTTAAATTTGCCCGCGCCCAAAACGCGGCGGGCGATATATCGTTTATTTACGAAATCATAGATGATATGAGCGAAATTTACCCTAAGAAAAAAGTAGAGCATAGAAAGGCGGTGACGGATCCAAATCGCTTAAAAGAGATTATAGAGGCGGTCAGAGACGCCCTTATAGAGCCGACGATTAAAAATCTCTTTTTTTTCAATCTGATTATGGCGCAGCGCCCGCATCAAATCAGAGAGCTTAGCTGGGATAGAATAGATGAGGATTTTGTGTATTTTGGGGAGGCGGATAATAAAACGGGGGTAAATGCGCGCTTACCGCTTCCAAGGCAGGCAAAGCAAATTTTAGAGTGCCAAAAAGAAGTAAGCGCAGAGGGGATAGTTTTCAAATCGAATACCTATTCTAAGCGTAGCGGATGGGCTATCTCGGACGGCACGCTATTAAAAACGCTGAAGCGCTTGGGTATAGCTGATCTGCACGCACACGGCTTTCGCTCGATGTTTGCAACTTTTGCTATTCGGGCAACCGACGGCGAGCGAGCTATGTTTGAAAAGCGTATCATCGACGAAGTGCTGCTACACGCGCCTAGTAGCGAAGTAGACAAAGCGTATTTCAGGGACTTCAACTCACGGGAACATTTGCGGGTATTGCAGTGGTGGGCGGATTATTTAGAGGGGCTAACACCCCTCTTTTAGCTTCTTAATGTCCTCGTTGAGCCAATCTAAGGGGTAGCGGGCCTCACCGTTAAATATGATAAACCGCGGCATAAATTCCCATTTGCCCTTGTTTTTCGGCATTCGCATTTTGGCGAGGATGTTGCTGTTTTCGGAATAACCCAGCATAACTGAAGCCTCTTTTTGCGTCAGCAGCCTTTGATTTTCGGCGGCAATCCCTGCTACGATGCCGCTGTTTTCAAAACGCCCAAGCGCAGCCGATACTACTTCTTTTGGTCTTTGATTTTCAGTAGTCATCGTTAATCCTTTTTAAAATTTCCTTTAGTTGCCTTACATTCAGCTCAAATAGCCGCTGATGTATTTTCTCCACGAGTGCGTCTTTTTCATTATGCTTCTGCGCGAAATCGTCTATTTTGGCTAGCATCTCGCGCTCTTTTTCTCGGTCGGGGCTACTCATTCTTTATCCTTATCCCGCGGCAATCTAAATCCGAGCGCGTAAAGAGGCACAGCCGTTTCTCTTTCATTGGAACCGAGTACTTCGTTGTTAAGGTCTCTTTTCGCGTATCTAACGTTTGTCTTTTCCCACTCGCCATCTACGTCTTGATACTCCCAATACCAAAGGACATCATCGGCTTTGATGAAAATTTTCTCGAAATATTCGTATGCCCCTTTGTATTGATACCCAGCTTCTTCTGCCGTATATTTCTCGTCTATCGAAACTACACGATAAATATCTCCCCAGTAAAGAGGTTGCCCTTCCTTTTCCAAATGGACGAGCACGTCGCCTATTTTAAATTTCGGCCCCCTTTTCTCTTTAGGTTTGATGCGGTATTCGAATTTATCCCAATTCCAAAGCGGGAGGTTTACAAAAGTCCATTCTTCTTCGCAATTAGCCGAACGCCTCTCTATCTCCTCGCCTTTCTCATAAGCTTGCATAACCTCGATCATTTCTTTTGTCGTCATTTTATATCCTTTAATAGCTCTGGGTTCTCGTAGATGTTGCCGATGACTTCAATATCCGTTAAATCATTAAAATCATATTCATAGCACTCATCCTCTACGTCAAGCGCCTTAAATGCTAAATTTTCAAATACTATTTTAGCCGTCCAAGTTTCTCCGCTCTCGTTTTCTAAAAATTCAATAATATACCCCTCGTAAATTTCCACGCCATTTTTGTCATTTATTCCTATGTATTGTATTAGCTCAATTTCGTCAAAATCTGCTTCAAAGCTAACGCCAGTTTCTTTATCCCAAAGCGTAGCTTCTTTGTTTAGGAAGTCAACGCTTAGCACTTCGTAAATTCTTCCATCAGCTTTCAAGAGCGCTCTAAATTTAATCTCTCTCATCGTTCCCTCCTGCATATAATTTCTTTATGCTTTTCTTTGCCTTTTCGACCTTTTCAGTTTGCCCTTTTTCGTGATAAAGCCGAAAGGTAATGTTGTCTAAAAACAAAAGATCGTATGTGATCGTTTTGGAACATTTAAATTTTCCGTTTGCTGAGAAAGAAAGCACCATAGTTTCAAAAGAGTTTTCTTGTATAAGGCGGAAAGGGAAGTCATCCTGTATCTGCTCTCCGGCGATTTTAAAAAACGCCTTTTGCGCTTGTTTTTTCTTATCCTTGATCTCTACAAGCTTTCTTTGAAGTTCTTGCAACTCTGTTTTATAGCTCATTTTTTTCTCTCCTTTTAAATTTTGAAGAAACTTCTCTCTGCGTAAAGCTTCGCAGTTGTGGATCTTATATCCTCTAGCTTCTGCGTAATCGATCTCTAACCCTATGCCTTTTGAGCCGGCTATCAAAGACAGATCGCAGGTTTTGGCGCTAGGGATAAAAATCTCTCCGCATGTGTCGATCTGCATAAAGCAAATTTTCATAATCTCGTCGTAGCTTCTATCCGCATACTGCACCGAGTTTGCGAGCACGGGCGAAAAGAGTTCTACGGCTAGCCCTTTGCTGTCAAAAAACTCGTCGGCTTCCTCCAGCGCCCTGATCGCTATACGTCTTGCTTCGCGCCTGCTAGCCACAGCCGTATATGGCGAACAGATATAAATACGCGGTATATGTGTGTAACTACTCATATTTTGTATCCTTAAGAACGCACCTTATAGCCTCAATCTCGTTTTGAAATTCGTCCAAATTTCTTATCTTTACACAATCTCGTTCTAAGATATGTTTTGGCATTGCCATGGCAATTCCGTTTGACATACAGATACTATATGTGTCGCTATCTTTTTCAAAAATCTTAGCGATGACTCTTTTTTCTTCAAAAGTTTTTTTGTTGCAAACATAGTCTCCTACCTCAAATTTATTCATGGCTTTTCTCCCTCAAAAATAACGCTGCGATGCCGGCGGTTGCCGTAAGGACGCCTCCTAAAATCACGATGATCCATAATGCAAGTTCTAAATTTTCCATATCTCTCTCCTTAAAATAAATTTTGCGCTAATGCGTATATGGCGATCATCAGGATCGCAAAGCCCGCGCTAACCATCACCTGCTTCAGATGGCTCAATATCGATCGCGTCATCTTCCACCTCCAACGAAATCGCGCTAAATCGCGATAAAATTTCATCGGCGCTCACGGCGTCGCGCGGCATAAGCGCCATACGATCCAGCATCTTATCCTTGCGAGTAGTGCTAAGCGTAGCTATAAATTTCATCGTCTCTCTCTCCTCTCTTGAAATGATCTCTCCGTTTCGTTTTTTCTCTAAAATTTCCCGCGCCTCGCTCTCAAAAAATTGATATGAGCTAGCCATAAGCACGTCGTTTCGCTCAATATCTACTTTGGTGTTTTCCACTACAGCCTTGAGACTGGAGTTGCGAAGCATATCTCTTACGGGTTTATCCTCGCTCATAGCCAAGGTAACTTTGTTTTGCAGGGCCTGCACCCAGCCGAATTTCTTTTTCCATCTGCCTATCGCGCTCATAGAGCTTTTCAACCCCATATCGTGAAGCTTTTTAGCTAAAGCCCGCTCCGATATAGGGGTGAAATCATTCTCTAGGTTCGCGCTTTGGATATAGATGTCAAAGGCTTTTTGTTGTATCTCGTTCATAGTTTCCACTCTCGCGCCCTCTCTTTCGCTTCTGTCCCAGCTGTCCCACTATCGCAAAAAAATGCTGACCCGCTCAAAATCCCGTATAGTGGACGTTTGCGGCGTGGCTGTCCCTTTAAGATTGCAAATCGTGGGACAAAGGTCAATAACCTAAAAAGCGTTGTTTGCTTCCTTAAGGTTTCTTTCTGTCCCATCATTTTCCCTATATAATCGGTAGAAAAAAATTTAAAAATCAAAGGCAGATTAAGTTTAAATTCAGTAATAAAAATATATGAATATATAAGCGAAAATGGTGGGACACTGGGACAATGAGCCCCTAGAGCCGATTTTAGCGCAGTTTCGCCGTCCCGACATCGAATCAAAATAGTGGGACGATAGAGGGACAAAAGCCCGTATCGTGGGACAAGGTTATTCTTCATCATCGCTTCTTGCCCCTCCGATTTGATATTCGCTTAGGGCGCCGATTTCTATAAAACTGCCGTCCACGTTGATTTTGTTAAAATCCAAATTTTCATTCGCCCGGATCCCAAATACGCAATGAGGCCTATCGCCGCTTAGTCCCGCCAAAGGATATGGCATTCGTCTTCTTCCGCGTGTAACCTTGATATTGTTTATCGTGCATTCGTCGATAAAATTTGCATAAAAATTTTTCTCTTTCTGCGGGGTGCCGCCCTTGTCCTCGATATATGTTTTGTAGAGGATATACAGGTATTTATTAGGAATGAAGTAATTTTCATCGGGGATGACGGCATCTCTTACGAAAGCCCGCATAGGATTGACGTCGTCCCTATATTCCTCAAGCTCGCTCAGCATTCGCTTGGAGTGGGTAAATTTACCCTGCTTTACGAGGCGCATAAGCCCGGAAAGAGCAAGGTTGAAAATCCCCGCCATCTCGTCGTTAAAGCGGTCGCTAAGCCCTCTAATCTTTTGCCCGTCTTTGATCTCCTTATCGAAGCTAATAAGCACCATTCGGCGAAGCGTTGCGTTATCCACGCCCTGTTTAGGCTTGGCGTTTCCCGAAAAGGCGAGTTTGGGCTTTTCATTCGGCAAAAGGTTAAAAGGCTTCTCATTTTTTGGGTTTATCATAATTTGGTCCTTCGTGGATACGAGGGCTTTTAGGTTTGCAAGCTGGCCCTTGTCGGTGCCATTCTTATCAATCTCAGTTCCAATGTTAATGAGTTTGTTTGAAAGTCCGTAAAGCTGGTGCCCCTCGAACTGCTGAAGCTGGAGGCTTGAGACGTTGTCTTCGCCGAAAAAGTTGCGAATAGTATCTAGGATAACGCTCTTGCCGTTCGCACCGCTTTTGCCGTATAAAAACAGAAAGCTTTCGAATTCGTGGCTCGGCAAGAAACAGTATCCGATAAACTCCATCAAGGTCTTGATGTCGTCCTTGTCCGCTAAAATTTGGCGTAGAAATCTATTCCATTTCGGGCAGGTAGCGTTTTTGTCGTATGCAAAATCCAAGATATTAAGTGCGCCGTCACCCTTTTCGTGGCGCGATTTAAAGGTGATGTTTCCATACTTCGAGATAAAGATCGTGCCGTTGGTTAAATTTATAACTCGCCTTTGCTCGTCGCGTTTGATCGTATCGAGCGGGTGAGCCTTGTTAAGCAAATTTTCAATGATCTTCGTGGAGTTATCCACGCTCTTTTTCTTCACGTCCACGCAAGCCCTCGGCATCCAATACTCTTGCAGGAAGTGATTTAACACGCGCAGATCGACCCTAGCGTAGTGCGTTTTCGTCCAGAAATACAGCTCTCCCTTGTATTGCGCGAAAGGATAGCCTAGCTTCTCTACCGAAGCGAGGAAGCTCTCTACCATATCCACGATGTGGGTTTGGTGGTAATTCGTAAGCACGGTCTTGTTGATCTGAAGTAGCTTATCAAACGTCGCGCTATACTTATCCCAATCTTTTTGGGCGATCTCGCCTATGAGCGCGCCGTCGAAAAAAGCTCTCTTGATCCTTTCGTAGGTATCGCTATCTGATTTCTTGAGCGCCTTGGCGTTTTTTAGGATAGTATTGATGTAGGGTTCGTCCAACTCGCCCCTGACGGTGAATATATTGACGCAGTTGCCGTCCTTATCGGTTAGCAAAAACTCGTCAAAAATTTCATCGAAATAGTGCACGATCTTGCCGCGTCGGAAGGGCGCCAGCTTCTCGCGCAAATTCGGAAAATAATCGCAAATCTCATCGATCACGATGTTTGTCGGCTCGAAGCAGCTAAACGCCAGCAGATCAAACATATTGTCATTTGTGATCTTTGAGGTATGGTTGTAGAGCCAATCGCTGATGTCATATTTTTTATTCAGGTCTTTTTCGAGCATATAAAATAGCACGATATGGGTGCTTCGCGCTACAGGCTTGATTTCGTAATACCTTTTGATCGCGTTTTCATATCCCGCCTCGTCGTGGTCAAACCAGATATAAACATCTTTGCCGCGCAGCAACTCCAGATACTCGTCCCATCTGCTCCCCGCGCCGCCCAAAGTTAGGGCGTTTACGTTGAAGCTCATCAAATTCAAGGCGTCTTTTTCGCCCTCGCAGATGATGACGCGATCGTCCGGGTTATCTAAAAAATATCTAATCGGAAACGGCGCCGCTGCGGCTCCGCTCTCGCCTATCCATTTGCCGCTCATACGCTCGGAGCTTACGGCGCGAGCCTTGGCATCCCAAGCAAATTTTTCTCGGTATTTGATATTTAACGGCATGCCTCGCTCGTCGCGAATGATGATCGCTATGCTTTGATGCTCGTGCGAATATCCTATCGCGTCCTTGGAATAGGTCAGAAAGGTAGGGGCTTCATAGTTTACGAAAATTCCGCGCAGCCCGTTTTCTATGAGCGTCGGTCTTATGGCCTCAAAATTTGAGACAAGCTCCGGCGCGATGGACGCAATGCGAGCTCGCATCCTTTTTTCGGCGGTGGCCCTCTTGGCGGCGTCCGCTTTTGCGCGGGCTTCGTTTTGCTCTTGTAAAAGCTTTGCTCTAGCCTCGATCTGCGCCTTTTGCTCCTCGCTGAGTTCGCCCTTTTTGATATTGTGCGGAATGCCGAAGTATTCGCACACAGCAGCGGCGGCATCAAGCGGAGGGATGCTCTCTTTCATCTCCGTAAATCTCACGATATCGCCGCTAGCTCCGCAAGCGAAGCAGTGGAAGAAAGCTCCGCCGCTCTTGCCGTTTGCGACGCCGAGGCTCGGCGTGTCGTGGTCGTGATCGTGAAAAGGGCAGAAGCCGTTAGCCGTGCGGCCCTTAAACTCTATGCCGTATTTTGAGCTTATATAATCCCTAAACTGCTCTTTGTCGATCGTCTCTCTTATCGTTTGAAATATATTATTCTCCATGTTAATATCCCACTTCCGCGAATAGATTGTTTTGTCTTATAAAAATCCCTAGAAGCTTTGCTACGACACGAGCAAAGTCCGGGTTTTTGAACTTGAAATTTCTGAAATAAAAATAAACCGCATTGATGTTTTTGCCAGTGCGGCGAGATATAAATTTGGCTATCTCCTTTTCGCTATCGGCACACTCTAAGGCTCTGTAATAAAGCTCTGCGATGTCGTCAAAATGAGGACATTTGTAGTTTTGTCTCACGTATAGATGCCCGTCTTGTCTATAAAACCTATCGTCGCGCCCGGTCCTTCGGTCGAAATAGGATAGGTTTTGCAGGGCCTTGCGCGGGGTTTCGTAGGTGGCGCAAGCGGACTCCAGAGACATAAACTCTCTCATAGCCCGCCGCCCTCTTTGTAAAGCGCGTATCCGATAAGCTCTAAAAGGGCAAGGCAAAGCAGGGCTACCGCCCAATCCGCAAAACCCATCTCAAGCAAAACCTCTAACATCTCCGCCCCCTATAAAATTTTCATATCCTCGGTAAATTCGATCTCGTAGATCGGACCGACGCCGCTTTTGAGCCAATCGATATTGACGTGTAAATTTTCTTTAAGCGCATACGCCCATTCAAGCAAGAAAGGGTATTGTCCATCTTTCGCCCGGTTGTAGAGGTGGCGCGAAGTGTGAAGCAGCTCGCAAAACTCTCCGAGCTTGAGGGAGTTATCGAGCCTCACTGCCTCGGCTCTTTGCGCCGGGGTGCTAAGGGTGCTAAGCAGGACGTAGTGTTTTGACATAATCAATCCTTACGTAATAAAGCGAGAATTTTTTCGATAGGATCGGAGACGCTTTGAGGACTAAAAGCCCGTATAAGCCCGACTTTTAGCTCTTTATCCGATATTTCTGCGTCGGGATCGCGAGAGTTCAAAACTGAGCGAGCCAAATTAATTTTACGCTCAGATCTCTCCATATCGCGACTAGCCTGCGCCAGATCAAACTCAAGCTTGGCAATTAGGGCATCGAGCCTTTTATACTCGCAAAGCTCCGCTTCTAGCCAATATCTAACTACCTCTACGGGTAGTTCTTTTTCAGTAGAAATCCCATCGTCTTCGCTTAAAGCAAACGCCATCTTTTTTCTTGCTTCCTCTTCGGCTTTAAAGGCGTGTTCTTCAAAAAAATCAGTTTGCGGTTCTGGAAAGAGCAGCGCTATTATCCTCTGCCATTTTTGCGGGACGGCTTTTTTGCTTATCCATTTATCTATAGATGCTTCTGTTGTGCTTAATGCTACAGCCAGCTGTCGGTCGGTTTTTATTTTCAAACGAGACTTTAGTCTATCTAGCTCCTCTCGCACCGTCATTTCTCTATCCTTATCGCCTGAAACGAGTAGCGCATCTGGGCGTATGCCGAGGGCTAGTGCTATCTGTGTGATCCTTTTTTCGGGGATATGCCCTCTAGTTTTCCAACCCGTCAATGCCTTATACGGAATCCGCAAAAACTCGCTAAGCTCCGTATCGGTTTTAACGCTGGCAAAGAAGCACGCTTTTGCTAAAATTTGGTCCACTTCGCTCATCGCAGATGCCCTTTTTGTAAATTTTCTTTTAACGCCTTTCAAAAATTATGGTATAATTTGCATAACATTTAAAAAAAAATCGTAAAGGAATTATACCTCGTTTTTCCTTGAAAATCAAGGTATTAGTAGGAAATTTCCGCAGAAGGAAAAAATATGAATGAAATAAACGAGATTTTAGGGAGATTGAGATTCCATTTCGGAGTAAAAAATGATACCGAGCTAGCCGAAGTTTTAGGTATTCCTTATAAAACATTAGACGGTTGGAAGACGAGAAAGTCTATACCTACATCAAGGTTACAAGACATAAGTAATAGCGAAAAACTATCCTTGGATTGGATAATGAAAGGCGAGGGGCTAGGGAGCACAAAAGCTCTTAGGAGATGGTGGGACGGCGGCAAACACAACAAAGAGAACGCGGACGTTAAACTCGATGGAAATATACGAGAAGTTAAGGGGGCGGATATCGACCTAGAGGCTATAAGAAGCCAGAGCGGAGAGATCCCGCTAAGATATTTTGAAAACGTTACTGCTAGCGCGGGATACGGTAGCCAAAACAGCGACGAAAGCTTTGAGCCGCTAAGCGTTAGCGCCGAATTTTTAAGGGCGGTATTCGGTATCACGGCAGCCAAATACGGATACGATATGATAAGGATATTCGGCGATAGCATGGAGCCTTTCGTCCAAAACGGCGATATTATATTCGTCGATAGGCAAAAGGAGATAATGAGCGGGGATGTCGTTATAGCGGAGGTCGGCGAGGATACTTTTATAAAAAAGTTTCTGCGCGATAGCGTGCATAAGAGCATCAAACTTACTTCGCTTAGCGATTTTTATCAAGACATCGTGTTAAAAGATGATGAGATTAAAAATTTGAAGCTACTGGGAAAGATCGTCTGCAAATTCTCTATAAATATAAAGGTGTTTTAAAATGAAAAAGATCGCTTTAATTTTATGCGTGATGCTAAATTTTGTCTTTGCAGAATGTAAGTTATACGAGAGCGCAGATAAAATGACCGATGAAAAATTTCATTGGACGAGTTGTGGAGACGAGACTTTTAATATAAACGTTTTTCATATGAAAAAAGAGATACGTCCGCAAAAAACCAATATGTATATCATAATATCCGATAACATAGACGGATTTCTTGTCGAATACACAAGAGGAAACTTTGGCCATCAAATAATAAGGATAAGGATCGATAAAAATCAATTCTTTGATGTAGATGCAGAGATAATGTCCGGATATTACGGGAAAAACACGAGGGCGTCTTTTTTTATAAGCCCAGATCAACAAAAGCAACTAATGGAGGGCAAAAAAATATTAGTTCGATATATTACGGGACAAAACGGGGTGAGCACCGAGAGCATAGATATTTCAACTATAAAAACCCCAAAACAAGAGGATAAAAAATGAAACAGGTTATTCTGGCTTTAAACGGCATCGGCATAGTTATTGCACATCTAATAGGCGCCATAAATACTATAATCGGAATGTATAAAATCTACGATAGCATTATTGCCGCAGTTATAGGTGGTCTTGTTAGCGGTATCCCGTTTATATGGCCTATTCAGCATTTATGGTTTGCGGGGCTTGAATATTATAAACTTGATAAGCTCACTATTCACGGAGAGATCGCTATAAGTGTATGGCTTTTTATTTTTGGTATATCTATTTTGGCTCTATTTATGAAAGAAAAAAATCAATAAAAATTTTTACAAAGGATGGAATATGAAAAAGCTATTTTTACTTTTTATTTTTTGCATATTTGCCGCAACGAACGCGGGTGCAGCGCAGCGGGTGGGCGGCTATACAAAGCGGAACGGCACTTATGTGATGTCGCATCACAGAAGCTACAAAGATAGCAGTAGGTTCAATAACTACTCTACGAAGGGAAACCGCAATCCCTACACCGGAAAAAGGGGAAGCAAAAGCCCCTATAAAACAAAGAGCTATAGAACCAAAAGGGGCTGATGTTTAGCGACAAGAGGAAATTTACAAAAACGACCGAAGGTTAAGGATTTTTTGGTAAAATTACTTTCCATAATAAAATTTCAAGAAAGGATGAAAGATGGGCGAGACATTAAGATATATTGCTTCAGGATTTAGAAATGCTTTTACCACCTTCCCGCTTGAAAGCGATATGATCTATAGGGCGGGCGACCTATCAAGGAGAATATACAAAAAGAGAATAAAAGAGCTAGAGAAAAGATATGGCGAAGAGCAGATCAAAGAGAAAAAATCCAAGAAGCAATCATCCGCAGGCAATAAATAGCCAGCCGATTCAAAACTATATAGATAAGGCAGTTCAGCAAAATTTAAATATAAACGTTATCCCTTCGGAACTCAACCAGATTTTGCAAAAGGATCCCAATTACGCGGAAAGGGCTATGCAATACCTAGAAAACGATCAGAAGCATAGGCATGAAATCGAGGATAGAATTTTAGCCGTCGAAGAGAAGGAACAGAGCTTAAGAGCGCAGGAGGCGCCGCAGATTGTAAAGTTTAATCTAAGGGGACAAATTTTTGCCACAATTATTATTTTGTCCCTGGTCGGCTCTTTATTTTATAGCATTTACAAAGATTATTATTGGATAGCCGGCGGGAGTATCATCGTGACGATAATCGCTATTTTGCCTCAATGGTTTAATAAAGACAGAAAAAAAGCAGATCCAAACGAAACCGACCGAAAATAATTAAATTTATTTGCATATGAAATTTACAAATAAAAATCCATTTTAAAATTTTGCGCTAGCTAATCCGAAGCGATTACATAAGCTTCCTATAAGTAAAAATCTATATAATATAATTATGAAATATATAAAATTTACCTTCGATAAGCGCAAGGCCGAGATCAATTTAGCCAAACACGGCGTAAGCTTTGGCGAAGCAAAAAGCGTCTTCGCCGACGAGTTTGCGCGCGTGATATTCGACGATGAGCATTCGGAAGACGAGGAGCGATTTATCATTTTAGGTATGAGCGCGCGAGCGAGAATTCTCGTCGTGGCGCATTGCTACCGTGAAAAGGACGAGGTCATCAGAATCATATCGGCGCGCAAGGCCACCGCTCGCGAAACCAAGCAGTACGAGGAGTTACGATGAAAAAAGAGTATGATTTTAGCAAATCGGTTAAAAATCCGTATGTAAAAAAGCTCAAAAAGCAGATCAGCATAAATTTAGACGCCGAGACGATCGAATATTTTAAAGCCCTTGCCGATCAGAGCGGCGCGAAGTATCAAACGCTTATCAATATGTTTTTAAGCGAATGCGCGGCAAAGGGGCTAAAACCGAATTTTTTATAAATTCGCCCTTAAAACGCGCGCCCTCGCTTTGTCCGCATTTCATCGGCGCCGCCGAAGTTTAAATGGCTGCGGCGGCGGATAGTTAAATAATCGAGACGTCGAGCTTCTTGCCTAGCGCGCTTACCGCAGAGCTTAAGGTGCTTAGGGTAAGAGAGCTATTTTTTGGATTTAAAAGCCTAGATACGACGGCTCTGCTGGTATTCATACGCTGCGCGAGCTCGGTCTGCGTAATGTTTTGAGCCCTCATCTCTTCTTCAATCTGATAAGCTATAACGCGCTTTATCGCCACGGCTTTCGTCTGTTCGTAAAACCCATCCTCTTTCAAAAAATCATCAAACGAACTTAAATTTTCCACTTTCATATTCACTCTTCCTTCTTTTGTTGCTAGCCTTACTTTTACTCTAATTCCCTTGCGCGCTTGCTCGCCAGATCGACATCCTGTTTCGGCGTCTTTTGCGTTTTCTTTATAAATCCGTGAAGCAGCACCATATACCCGCGCTTCACGATAAAAATCACTCTTGCAATCTTTCCGTCCGAAATATCGCTACGCACCTCATAAAGTCCATTTCCTAAACTTCTACACACGGGCATCCCGATCGGGTAGCCGAACTCCACCGTCGCAATATCCTCTCCTATGATCCTGCGATCCTCTCTATCCAAACCCAACAACCACTCCCGCACAGGCTCATTGCCGCTTCCGCTTTCATAAAAAACAGCCTTAACTCTTTTCATGGCAGTAATTGTATCAAAAAAGATACAAAAAAGCAAATCGCAGTATAGAAAAATTAGGACGCGGGGGAATAAGCTATCCAAAAAATAGGGTCAAATCCGGGCAGGATACGCCCTTTTGCGGAGTAGAAAATGCCAAACGACGAAGATTACTCGCTGATCGAGCGTGCTTTTAGCGACCTTGAGGAGCAGGAAGAGAGATTTCTGCGCTGCGAACGAGCATATCGTGCAGTTTATAAAGAAGACAACCGCACGAGCAAGCGCAAGAGCGCGGAGCGAAGCCGCTCAAAGCTTTACGTCCCGCTCGTAAAAACCACCGTAAATATCATCCATAGCGTATTCAAAACTAGCTTTATGAGCGACCGCTGCCCGATCGAAGTAAAGAGGGTAGGACTGCGAAGCGATCACGATCTAATCCTGCAAAACGCGCTTACGGCGGTGCTGAAAAACTATTGGAAAAAGAAAGAGCATCGCGTGGGGCTGTCCAAAGCCGTGCTTAGCGCGCTGTATCTGCCGCTGGGTATCGTCAATCTATTTTATGACAAAACAGCCGCGCAGATCCGCACGAAATTTATCCCGATCACCGATCTGGCGTTTGATCGCCACGCAAGCGACATCAACGACATCGAATACGTAGCCTATAAATATAACCAATCGGCAAGAGAGATCAGAGAGAAGCTGGAGCGCAAATTTTATAAATCCAAAGACCGAAACGTGATCGCACAGACCACGGCAGGCAGCGAGCGCATAGCGATGCGAGATCTGTATGTCAAAAGCCGCGAGCAGGGGCGGATCGTGTGGAAGCTCAAAACCTACGCAAACGGCACTCTCGTGCGCGAAGCGACATTTTCCCGCCTGCCGTTTCACTACGGATATTGCATCGAAACTACGCCTAGCATAAACGAGGACGAGCGCGAGGATGAGATAGCAATATACGGCTCGTGTATCCCCGAGATCGTTTGGGAGCTGCAAGAGGAATACAACATCAAGCGCAATCAAAAGATCGACATCACAGAAAATCAGATCGATCCGCCTTACGCTATCGATAAAGACGCAGGCAGCGTAGCGATCAGCGACATCACGGCTCGAAAGAAATTTATCCGCACAAGCCCGGGACCGGGCAGAACGGTTAAGGACGTCATCACCGTAATGAGCGAGCCCGGCACCTATGGGCTAAGCGAAGAGATCGCGATGCTAAAGAACGAATACGAGATCGCGACGGGCGTAAACAGCGTAATGACGGGGCAAACGAGCCCAAGCGATCGCAGAGCCACGAGCGCGCTTCAGGCGGTCAATTCTGCCTCCGGCACGCGAATAGAGAGCATGCTTCAAACCCTGCTCGATACGATGCTGCAAAGCTACGCCGAACATTTCGTCTGGCTCATCTACAAATTTACGAGCGACGAAGAGTTTATGCGGATCACGGAAGATCCACAGATCATCGAAAAGATAGGCGATCGCAGCGCGCCGCTTGATTTCGACGTCAACGTAAATTTCGGCACCACCATCGCAAACGAAGTCAAGATCGGACAGCTCAACTCGCTAATGCAGGTCTTGGCGCAGGCAAATATGGCAACCCCGGCTATCTCAGGGGAGATCATCAAAGAAATTTTAAACCTAATTCTCGGCGAAAACGCGCCTATCGAGGCGATCGACGAGGCTATGGCGCAGATGCAGGCGGCACAACAAGCCCAATTACAGGCGGCGCAGCAGGCGGCAGCGCAGGACGCGGCTGATGATGAGGGCAGCGCTACGCTGGACGTTTCGGATAGGGACGAACACCCTCCGAGCGACGATGAACTCGATCGCGCGGCGCTGCTAAACGGCGGGATTTGAGATGAAAAACGAGTTTAAAAAATTTAGGACGCGCAGAAATAGAATCATTAAAAATTTTCAAAGGAGAAGGCTATGAAAAAAAGCGACTATGTGGTGCTCGGCACGATAACCCATATGGCTTCTAATGGGCTGATGGTGTTTTCAAACGGCAAAAACACGGGGCAGATCTCGGACGGAAAGATCGGCGACGTAATCGTAAGACGCAAGGATGAAACGGGGCTTGAGGTGCAAATTTTCAGCCCCGAGGAGTGGGCCGCCGTAGGGGCCGAAGAGAAAAAATCCGACAAGGACGGTAATGCGGGCGACAAAAAGTCCGACGCGAAAGCGAACGAGGATCTTTCAAATTTGGGCGGTAAAGCAAGCAAGGAAGGAGAGTAGAGATGGATCCGGATATCTATGATGACGATTTGGACGAGGGCGTAACAGATCCAGCCGCTGCGGACGATAAGGGGGAACCCGCCAAGGATACGGGGGGCGAGCCTAAAAAATCCGCCGCGCCTCGCGACGACAAATCTACAAAAGAGGAGCCGAGCAAAGGCGCGGAGCCCGGCAAGAAAGAGGGTGTCGGAGGCAAGGTGCTAAGCGACGAGGAGTATCAAAGCTTCCGCGCGATGGAGCAAGAAAGGCAGCTCAAAGAGCTTGAAACGGATTTCAAAAAGGAATACGGGGACTTCAATATGCAAAAAGTCCTCGACAAGATGTTTGAGCTCGATGAAAAGGACAAGGGGTATTTGGAGAAAAATTTCAACCCTACGGGGATCGAAAACGTCTATCTCAAATACTTCAAAGGGGCGCCGCAGGACGACGAATACGACGTAGTCCACGGCAAGGGCGGCAGTGCTATCGACAGAGGAGAGATGGCGCGCCG
The DNA here is from genome assembly GCF_937980635.1 of uncultured Campylobacter sp. Classification (GTDB taxonomy): domain Bacteria; phylum Campylobacterota; class Campylobacteria; order Campylobacterales; family Campylobacteraceae; genus Campylobacter_B. Next base: position 117,647 of record NZ_CALJPG010000022.1, on the reverse strand, counting down.
AATCAACAAGGGCGAGATCAGCCAAGAGGAGAAGCTCGCCTATCTCAGCAAGATTTACTAAAAGGAGAAAAAGATGCCAACTATCAGAGATGGACTCATTAGCTCCGATGAAGCTTTCGGCAAGTCGGGGGTTGAGTTTTGGAATACGATCAAAGAGATCGGATGGAAGAGCACGCCGTTTCTTACGGCGATCGGAATGGGTGCGCCGAGGGACAGGAGCTCCAACGCAGCTCTTGGTCATACTTGGATGTATGACGAGACGCCCGACGGTGATCTAAACAACGCTCACATGGAAGGCGGCGCTCCGGCTGCGCTGAAATACGTGATCGGCGGCAAGCTAAGCAACCACTACCAAATTGTGAAAGACACCTACGGCGTCAGCGGCACCGAGGAGGACGGCAAAAGAGTGGACGGCTCAATGGTGCTCGCTCGTGCGGGCGATCTTGCGGGCATCCGCCACAAGCAGACGATCGAGAAGATTTTGCTTAGCGATCAGGCGGCTCTTGCGCGCGTCAATACCGGCGGATCAAAGGCTGCGGGAAAGTGCGGTGGACTGAAAAGCTTTGCCACCGTAGCAAACACGATAGACGCGAAAAACGCCACGCTAAGCATGCAAACGCTAAGAGACGCACTCAAGGTGGGCTTTAAGAAAAATCGCCCGTATGATTTCATCCTAGTAAACGACAAGCAGCTCGATAAGATCATGGATCTCATCGACAAGATCAAGCAGGTAAACAATACGGTCGATTATCTCCACGACAAAGTCCAGGCGATCGACTCTCAATACGGCGACAGCGTAAAAATCCTGCTAAGCCCGGAGCTTGCGGATACGGAGCTGATCGCATTCAGAAGCGACGACATCTACAAGGTGGACTGGAGAAACACTAGAAAAAGGGAACTTCCGAGCGAGAACGACGAGATCAAAAAGGAAATTTTGACCGAATTCACGCTTCGAGTTTGCACGCCGGTGGCCTTTGCTTGGGTGAAGAACCTAGCGGCCTAAAACACGGGGGCGGGCAAGCCTGCCCCAAATAAGGATAAGAGATGACTTTTGCAAATTTTAAGGAAAGACTGCAAATCGCGACCCGCCCGGACGTCTTGACTCCGAGCGACGAGGAGATCAAAACGTTGATGGGCGAAGCGGCGCTTGAGATTTGCAAGGCTATCACTCCGCTTGAGATGATCGAGATAGATCATCGCAGCTTCGAGGTGGCGTATCATCTCAAAAAAGACTACTTCGTGCGGAAATTTAAGCTTCCCGCAAAGGATAGCGACGAGATCGATTTCAAAGACGAAAGTTTGATAAGCGCTCTGCTTTACGGAATCGCCGCAAAACGCGGACGAGACGATTTCTATCAAAAATATAGGAGCTTTTATCAAAGATCGCTCTGCGAATACGAGCTAAATAATTTCGATGAAAACACGCCCAATCTGCCTATCGCGCTGGCAAGAAGCGGATATCTAAAGCCCTACGGCGTCGATTACGCGCTCTCTAGCATATATATCTTTGCGCCGGAGTTTCTTTCTAAGCTTGATTTCTGGCTTGCAGACGTTGCCCGTGCGCGCAATCTTTCGTGGCGAAACTTCATCTATGACTTTATTAAATTTCAAAACAAGCAACTCGATCGAGCCGATCTGGCGGCGCTGGATAAGATAATGAAAGAGAAGGTAAAACCGTAATGGCGGATAAAGAATTTACTCAAATTTGTAAGGAAATTTTGGCTGCCTCGGAAAAAATATCGCCGCTTGCCGAGCAGGCGGGGAAGCTCGTAGAGCAGATAGAGCAGCAGAAGTCAGATCTGCAAGCCGCCGTAGCTTCCGCGAACGAAGCGATGAGAAAGGCTCTGCAAGGCGCAAACGAGCAGGCGACGCAGATCCTTTCGGCGGCACAGACCCAAGCTGAGCAGACCGCAAAGCAAGCCAAAGAGGCAACCGAGCAAAACGCCGCGAGCGCAAAGAGCGCGCAACAAAAAGCGGCGGAGATCCTCGCATCCATAGAAAAACTTCAGGAGCAGATCAAATCTACCGCGGACAAGGTAGAAAACGCGGGCACGCTTCTTACGGAGCTAAACTCGCTTAAGGAGCAGATTAAAACCCTGCTTCAAAACGGAATCATCAACGATACGGCACAAAGCGCCACTCAAACTTATAGCTCGAATTTGATCGAGGGGAAGTTAGCGACCAAAGCGAGCACGGGGTATAGCTACTCCAAGGCGGAGGCGAATGAGAAATTTAACGGCCTTGCGCAGGGTATAAACACCGCAATAAGTGCCGCCGCGGCGGCTCAAAGCAGCGCAAATAGTAAGCTTGGCAAAGACGAGCAAGCAGCGGATAGCGCAAAATTAGGAGGCGTGGAAGCCGAGAAATTTCTGCGCGCCGACGCAAAAAGCGTCGCGGCTCTGGGCGTCGGCATCGGCGCGGACGGATCGGATATCGCGCCGAGCGGAAACGATCTGCGGGTTTTCAGCGCCAAAAAAGGAGGCAAGGTCATCCTGCGCGGCACCGGAAGCGACGCCGTCGCGCGCGATATAAAACTCAATCCGAGCAATGCCGTAATCGAGCTTGGCAATTTCAAATTTCAAGGAAACCTCGGTGGAGCGAGCGCCGTTTTTGATCAGATGGCGCTGGTGCCGTTTTTTAAGGCGGATAATCTCTGGCGCGCCGTAAGCTTCGCAAAACTTGCAAGCGCGGTCTATGACGCAAATGAAACTGAGATCGCCAAGGAGCTCGGTAAAAAGCTCGGTAAAGACGAAGCCGCGTCTGATAGCGCGAAACTAATCGGCGTGGAAGGGGCGAATTTTCACCGCAAAGACGGCGCGAACGGCTCAAAAATCACAACGATAACAAGCCTTGAAGTGGATTTGACTCAAGGCGATAATTTCGTTCTTAATTTAAGTGCTCCCGGCACGCTCGCGCTAAAAAACGGCACGGTCGGACAGAGCGGTGCGATCGTCGTTAATAATGCAAATCACGTCAGCGCATTCAACGGAGCGCTTAAATTTCGAAAGACGCCGACAAACTTGAGCGGCACGGAAGTTTTTGCTTACTTCGTAGTTTCGGAAAACGACATCAGAATAGGAAGGGTGTGAGATGAAAATTCTATTTTTTGTAGCAATGATAGCAGCTATAGCAGCCGTAGCGATATGGATGTCGAAACGGCGCAAAGGCTCGGCAAGACCGAGCGAAACGGATCAAAAAAAGGATGACGATATGACTCATATACTTATGCCGGCTGGCGGCGCCGGAGATTTTAGGGGGCTCGTGTATCAAAATAGCGGCAGCATTACAGAGATGGATACAGGGGCGAAAATCGCGCTTAATAATCTCAACGACGGTTTTAACGGCACGTTAGAGCTAAGGGCGATCTGTATAGATGTGGCAGAAGCCCAGCACAGCAAAGGCGCCGCATCCCCTCTTTCGGTCGATATCGCGGTAACAAACGGCAACGGCTTTGAGCAAAGCAGCGTGACCGGCGATGACGGCTATACCGAGGTGCCGGTGGATATTACGATCTCGATCGCTAATAAAAATCTGGTATTGCAAAGTAGTCCGTTCGGAACAGTCGTCGGCTTCAGAAATATCACTATCACGGCAAAGGATTAAGCGATGCTTACGAGTAAACTCTATCTTTACATCATCGGCGCGTTGATCGTAGCCATCCTTGGGTTGCTGGCCCTAAATCACTCCAGAGCGGGCACGATCGAGGATTTGCGAAACGAGCTTGCCGCCGCTACCGCGCAGGGACAAATTTACGCCGCAAATTTGAGCGAATGCAACGCAAAGATCGATCTGCAAAACGCGCAAATAAAAGCAATGGCGCTTGCCAACGCAAACTTAAAAGCCCGCGAGCCTATCATCAAAAAAGAGATAGAGACGAGATACAAGCCAATAAATGTGCCGATAAGGGACGCAAAATGCGAAAAGAAGCTGAAATTCTATGAGGAAATATTCAGGGAGATGGGCAGATGAAAACAGGACAGCTATATATGCCGCAGTATTCAAAGCCTCTGTGGAAAACATTTTTGATGGACAAAAACTACCAAAAAGAGCTGGCTAGGCACAAGCGAGAATATATCATCAGATTTATTCTTTTTCTGATAGGGCTGGCGCTGTGCGTTTCTCTTAGTGGGTGCGCGAAGCAAGAATCCCTAGTAAGGACGGAATATAAGGATGTCCTCGTTCCGATAAGGTGCAAAGTGAGCCTCCCTGCAAAGCCTAAATTTGATTCAAGCAATATGCAAAGCGCGGTCGAGCTGGCAAAATACTATCAAACCTGCGAAGCGCTCCTGAAGGAGTGCGCGAATGTGGGGGATCGATAAAGAAGTGTGGAACTACATACTTGTAGGGATCATAAGCTTCTTGGGCTCGATGCTGGGGATCGGTAGCGGAAATATGAAGCTGCGAGGATCGGGCGGACAAAAGGTCATATCGTGGCTGGTAGCGGTAGGCTCATCGATGCTGTTTGCCTTTGTGAGCTACGCGGTGCTGAGCGAGTTTATGCCCGGCAGTCCTAAATCCTGCATAGCCCTAAGCGGAGCGGTGGCTTGGTTCGGCGCCGATTGGGTCAGAGCAAAAATAAATAGCTTCTTGTCAAAGAAGATTAAAAATTTAAAAGATACGGATTTTGGAGGATCGGAATATGAAGATAAAGATAAATAGATTCAAGAACATTCACGACGGCACGATTGGGAAACTCACGATAACGGATGACGGAAAAAGGCTTTTTGAGTGTTTCACCCTAGAGCCAGCGGGCGCAGATACTACCGAGCGCGGCAAGGACAGACGGATTCCGGCGGGCAGGTATCAAATGGAGTGGCACAACAGCCCGAGTCAGAAGCGAATGTGTCCACTTCTATGGAACGAGAGTGTGCCGAAAGATAGATATATTTTGATCCATACGGGCAACTGCCCACAAGAAACATCAGGGTGTATCCTTGTAGGCGACGGGCACAACGCCGCGGGGGTTACGAACTCGGTAAAAACCTATAACTCTTTTTTCAAAATTTGCATAGGCAAACACATAGAATTTATCGAAATCACGAGCGAGGAGGGGATATGAGCCTCATCGAAAATATCAAAGCTCACGAGGGATTTAGCACGCGAATATACAAAGACAGCGTAGGCAAACCCACCGTGGGATACGGCTTTTTGGTAGCCGCTCTTAGTCCCGACGAACTCAAGCTCAACGGGGGCAAGGCGGAGCCGATGAGCCGCGAAACGGCAGAGAAAATCCTAAATTTGAAAGTTGCGAAGCTTCAAAAGCGGGTTTTTCAGTGCCTGCCGTGGCTGGCTAGCAAGCCACAGAGCGTGCAAGACACTCTAATCGAAATGGCGTATCAACTAGGGCTTGCGGGGCTTATGGGCTTCCGTCATACTCTGGGCTGCATAGAGGCGGGAAACTACGCTCAGGCGGCAAAAAACCTACGCGCAAGCCTGCTGTATCGCCAAACCCCAAAAAGGGTTGAGAATTACATAAGGGGGCTGCGAGATGGCTGATTTCAAAGAAGCGTATAGCGAGCTTTACAGGCGCGTGCTCGGCGATACTATGGCGAACGACACGCCGTATCAAAAATTTACCGCCAAGATCGATGAGTATTTTGAGAAATACGGGCTCGCAAACGACAAAAAATTTGAGATGCTTTGCAGCACCCTCGTCTCAATGACGCAGAGCGTAACGACGAGCAGCCAAGAGATCGCTCTGCGGCTTCTAAGCGAAAGCGAGGAGCTTCCTTTGCGAAAGCAACAGCTCGAAGCTCAAACGAACTTGCTCGGCAAGCAGATAGAGACCGAGCAGCTAAAGATCGATCTGCAAAGGCAGCGAATGCCGCTTGAGATAGAGCAGCTCAAGCTTCAAAAAGATATGCTCGCAGCTCAAATCGACAAGACAAGGGGCGATCTAGCCCTTGCCAAGGCGCAGCAAGATGCGATAAATAGGCAGGTCAAGGACAACCGTCTAATCAAAGGCGGCAGCGTGATCGGCGACTTTTTGCAAAACACGCTCAACGGCGGCTTGACGGTGCCTGCGGATATGAACAAGGTGCTTTTTAACATCATCGCCACTCTGCTCAAAGATGAGCTGACGAACATCATGCCGGGGAACTTTGAGATCAAAAAATGAGAACCTTCATCGCCGTAAACGATAGCTTAGACATCGCCTCTCGCGATGACTTCAACCCCGTAAATCCTCTTGCGGGGCAGAACTTCGATATATTCTACGCAGGCAGCGCGGGATATATCGCAGGCACGAAGCCCTCGCCGAACCTAGAGGGGCTCTTTATGGAAAACGGCTCGGTAAGCCTTAGCGATACGATTTTGTCTCTAAATGAGGACTTTGCGGCGTTTGCGCTAAGCCCGATTTCGAGCGAGCTGAATATAGGCGGACAGGGCAGCGCGGCGTATGAACATATCAAACAGGCGGTGCGAAAGCTACAGCTAGGATTCGGACTATTGCAAATCCCGCAAAGCTCCTTTTCTTCGTCCGCCCCCTCGGGCGGCGGTGGCACGGGCGTGCGCGAGATTGAAAGCGAGAATCTGCGAAGAATCGCGGGTGAGATCGGGCAGTATTACGGCGGCGCTACGGGGCGCTATTTCGCCGAATCGCTGATCGATTGGAAATTTAGCTCGGACGCCCTCGTGGACGCGGTATTTCAAGACACGATAGGCGCGATCGCGGATTATGCCGGCAAATTGATCTCAAGGGGCGGCACGATAGCTTCAAATATCGGCAGTTTCGGCACGAGTTTTTTAATAAAAGAGCTGCTTACAGAGATCTACGAGGTCGCCACGGGCAAAGATTTAAGCTTCGGCTTCGGCGGAGAAAGGCTGGCAAATTTAAAAACGGGCGGCGCGGGGCTGAACGTATATTCAAAGCCGCTAAGCTTTAGCGAGTGGCTGGATTCGCTCTTTAGCAATACCACCGAGCTCGTGGATTCAAATTTAAGACCGGTCGGAACCTACAACTCAAGCACGGGGACGTATTCGCTTTTCAGCGGTGCGCAATTTAACGCCCGGGGCGAAAGTATCGGCTACGTAGGCGGCGCGGCTTTTGGTTTGGCGCTCGCGACTCTGGGCTTTGGGTATGCGCTTAGCGCATTACAGGCTCGCTCGTCCGCGGCGCTTGCCTCTGCGGTTTCGCTCGGCGCGATGGTGGCGGGCTTTGCCGCCGCCGCGCAGGTGCAAAAGCCTCTAACCTACGGCGGATATACCTACCAATCAAAAACGAATGAGTGGCGAGCTCCGAGCGGAAAAAGCATAAGCACGAACACGCTTGCGGGGGAGGGACACGTAAAGGGCGGACTCGCTAACCATCCGATCGATCAGTTTGAGGAAACGCCCGATGACGAAATGGATCGCGCCGTCCAATCGACGTGGAATTTTAATATGTATTGGGAGATAATGCCGTGGAAAGAGATCCGCCCGGTTCTTCGGCTTATGGATCTCGATCCCGATGAAGTGCTTAATGCGCTAGAAGCGCTTGCTCTATTTTATCAAAATCTGTCTCTTTATACCAGTTCGCCTCAAATACGAGCGGAGGCGGAAAGAGCCAAGATGGACGTCGATGCGGCGATAAGGCAATTTTGGATTGCTAGATCGGAGCAGGAAGAGTTCTTGATAAATAGGATTGCAAGATACCAAACCAAGCGCCGCCGCAAAAAAGGCGGCAAAAGCGAACTATACCCCATAATTTATTTATAAATTCGGCGTGCCGAAGTTTATAAAAATGAGGATTTTTGGGGTTAAGATCGATAGAAATTCAGTATGAAAGGATAGAAAATGTGGGATTGGCTAAAAAACGTCAAAGGTAGCGACGTATTGACCGGGCTGGGCGCGTTGGCGGGCGGCATCGGCAACGCCTACGCCGCAAGGCAGCAGGCCAAGGCTGCGGAGCGGACATACAATCTCAATGCGGATCTTCTTCGCGAGGAGAGGGCGAGAAAGAAGCAGGCGCAAGCGGCGCTCAATAGCGCTTGGGACGCCTCGCTGTGGAACGCGACGCCGTCCGCATCCACCATCTAGGGCTAGAAATTTATAGGGGCGGACGCACCGCCCGCAAGGCATAAGGAGAGCAAAATGGCATATTTTGATATAAGATATCTGCGCGAGCCGAGCATAAATCGCGGCGCGGCTCTAGGGCAGGGGGTCGCAGCGATCGGCGATAGCCTCGTAAAGCTCGGCGAGCTTGGACACGCCAGAGAGAAGTTCGATTCAGACCTTGCGCGCCAAGCGCGAGCCGAAAAGATGGAGGCGGATAAGTTTGACTACCTAAAATTTAAGGATGATCGGGATTACGGGCTGGATAAAAAGAAACTCGATCACACTATCCTTAAAGACGATAGGGATTATGGACTGGATAGGGCGAAGCTCGATCACACCATCTTTAAGGACAACAGAGACTACGGCCTTTCTGTGGCTAGGCTTAACGCAGAGCTCACCGAACAAGGTCGAAAGCGAGCCAAAGAGGAGTCCGAAGCTGCGGCAAAGGTTCAGCAAACGGCGGATAACGTAGCCTATCTACGCAAACTCTACCCGAAAGAAACGGCGGGCTACACCGATGAGGAGCTTGGAAAATGGGGGAACAATCTCGAGAAAAACTTTAAAGAGAACAAGGTCGATATATTCAAGAAAAACATTCCCGTAGATTCTAAATTTGTCGAGCAATACGGCGACAGCGGACACGTAAGCTGGGACGACAAAGGAAACTATTATACCGATCCTTGGCTTATGGAAAAGGTAAATATCGATAAGCAGCGCGAGGCTCGCCAGATGGATGAGCTCGGTGATCCTCAAAATCGCCGCGAAAATATCAAAGCGCTGATGAATCAAGGGGTAACCCTTACCGACGCAAAGGCGAAAGTGGATCAAGCGATCGAGTGGAAAAAGAAAAATCCTAACGCTAAATTTAACTCCTCGCTTGATAGCGATATGGACGATGGAGCAAACTGATGACTGCAAGAGATTTTTTGGGCAACGAGCGGATCGCCGAGCTTGAAAGCAAGGGCTACAGCCCTGAATATATCAAAGCTCTTGCAAAGGAACAATACGAGGCGAAAAAGAAAGAGTTTGCAGATAGCGGCGTGCGAGAGGACATCGCAAAGATGGCGATCGCCCAAAAGCTTGACGCAGAGAATACCAAAAAGCTCAACGACGAGGCTACGGCGGGCGCGTCGGATAGGTTTCTTAGAAACGTTTTTGATACCAGCGGCGATGAAAAAGCGGTAGATGAGGCGGATCAGAGATGGAGAGAGCTCAACCCTGATAAGATCGACATCGCAAGTCGCGTGGGACGGCTGATAAACAGGATCAATCCCCTAACCATAGGCCCTAAAATCACGGGCAAAGCGGTGGATATAAAGCAAAACGGACTTACCGCCGATAGCCTAGATAAAGATTTTGCTCTTTTTGCGGGAGTGGGTAAATTCCCAAATCAATTCGGACGCGCCGTAAATACCGGGGGCGAATGGATATCGGACAAGTTAGGGGCCGAGGGGGCGAAGCAGTTTTTCGGAGAAAACCGTAAATTCTTCGACGACAATGTCAAAGAGCTTGATCGAATAATTGCCGAAAACAACAAAGAGTGGGGAGAGGTCGGCGGGGCTATAGATCCGTTTCTTGCGGCACCCGCTGGGATATTCACCAAGGGCGCCAAGCTTGCGAATATCGCAAAAAGCGCGGGCACGGGCTTCGCCATGGGCGTAGGAATGAACGAGCTAAGAAACGCGGGGGACGATAAAATTTCCACCGGGCAGCGGCTCGGAGACGATCTTTTAAGCGGCTTGGTGATGGGCGGAGCCAATGCGCTTTTTAGCGCCCTTTCGCGCGGCAAAGTAAATAACGTCTCAAACTTCACGGAGGATCTGCGCGGCACGCCAAAAGCCGCAGACGCAGGGCAAAGAGCCGCAGGCGGCGCGGAGGGTGCCGCAAAAGCGGCGGATGATGCGGCGGCGCTCGATGACGCTCTGGACGGGCTCGGAGGAGCGCAAAAAGAGGGCGCGGGCTCCGCTTCGCAAGAGCTCAAGGCGAGCGACGCAGCGCAAGGCGCCCAAGAAGCAAAAGCGGGCGAGCTCGCGAAAACGAATGCGAGCGATGCGGCAGGGGGCGAGCAGAGCGTGGCTCGTGCGGCGGATGACGCGGCTCATACGGCTGATGATACAGCTTCTGCCCCGCAAGGCGCGCAGGAGATCAAAGCCGCAGGCGGAACGCAGGAGATCAAATCGTCCCCATCCTCTACGGCGCAGGGCGCGCAGAATGCTGAAGCCGCGAGTGGGGCACAATCAAATTTTGAACCTCGCGAGCAGGTAAGGCAGTATCTCAAAACCCAAAACGTCGCGGATGCCGCCGCAGATGAAATTTTGGGCGAGCTTGAGCGCGGAGCGCGCCGCTCGGCGCATTTGAGCGAGAGCGCTTACAAAAAAGCGGACGAGCTTTACGAGCGCGCAAACCGCCTTGAATGGGCGAGAGAGTATCAAAGCCGCGTCGCTGATCGCGCGAGCGAGCTAGCTCAGATGAGGGCGGACGGCATAGAGCGCTTTGCGGCTATTCAAAGAGAGGCGGAAAAGATAGCAAAGGAAAATCCTACCCTCTCCGCTCGGGCGCAGAGAGAGCTTCTAAACTCGCGCATAAAACCTACGGAGGCGGAGCTTCAATACACCCGCGCCTACAACGACGGAGTGGACGTCGATCCGATCTATGCCGGGCAAAATTTCATTTGGCGGGTGGAAAACGACATCAAAGCTCACCCCTACACCACCGAGCAATACGGCGCGCGCTTGGCGAGCAAAGGTTTCGCTCCCGACGTGCAGGCTGCGGCGATGCAGGCATACGACGAAGGGGATATAAAATTTCTAAAAAACTATATCGACGCCAAGGTCGCAAAAGCCGAATACGACGACATCGTAAACAATCAAATGAAAGATTGGATCATCAAAGACGGCAAGATAAGGAGAGCACAGAATGGCAAAGCAAACGCAGACGCGGCGTATCGCGGAGCCGACGCAAACGGCGCAGGCGCTGGCGGAAAAGATGAGCGAGTATCAAAGGGCGTTTCTGATCTCGGCGATACTCCAAGCCGAGCGGAGCGGGGACCGGGAGGCGATGCGCAGGTATCATCGCAGCGCGGATCTGCTGCTATACTCGGCGGCGAGGATGCAAAAAATGCCGCGGGCGATGAGCTCGTGGGACGATACGGGGCCGCTTCAGGCGATAGCGCAGCTGATGCCGCAGCTTCAAAACAGCGAGTGGTTTCAGCACAAGATGCGGCAGATCAAGGCGACGCAGCGCTAAAAAGCGAGTCTCAAGGCGGCGATCTTGCGGCAAAAGAGGGCGCAGGCTCCACCAAGCAAGGCGCAAAGCTCGGCGAGGATATGAAAAAGGGCTTCGTAAACGTTAATCTCACCTCTCATCTTGCGGGAGGGCTTAGCGGCGGCGCGCTTAACGCTACCGACGAGGAGGGCAAATTTAGCCCCGAGAGATTTGCGGTGGGCTTCATCGGCGGGCTCGGCGGCGTCGCGGTGATCCGAAAGGGTTTCCGCGCAAGTATGAAAGCCTACGCCGCAAAGCAGGCAAAGACCTATCCAGCGCTCGCAAACGACCGCCCCGATCTTTTCGCGCAGGCTCTAGGCGATGAGATCAAATCTCGCGCGAAAACGACGCTATTTAACGCCGCAGAATTTGCCAAGACCAAAGTCGCAAACAAGACGGGGCTAGACTTCGAGCCTCAAATTTTTGCAGGAGAGAAAGCCTACGCCGAGCTGAAATACGCCCCCGTGAAAGCGGATAAGTTAAGCAAAGCGCAGGCTATGGCGAAAGAGGGAAAAAACGAGTTAGAAATTTGGCGAGATACAGGCTGGTTTCGGGACAAAGACGGCGCTTGGAAATTTGAGATCGGCGATGGCGACGCCAAATTAAACCCTAAATTTCAAAGCGGCGGCAAGCTCGGCAATCTGCTAAAGTACGATGAGCTGTTTAAGGCTTATCCCGAGCTTAGGGATGTAAAAGTCGTAAAGATGCAAAGCGACGCTCCGTCCGGTGCGATGCTTGCAAAGGATGCGGGGCAAAAAGAAAAGCGCGGCATCTATAACGTGACCTACAATAATAAAATAGCAACCTACGTAAAACAAGACTTAGATCAAATAGAGGGAGCTTTAAGATATGCGAGAGGCGATAGAAGCGAGGGGGCAAAGCATATAAAAATAAGACACCTTAACGATGAGGGCAGCGAAGGATATGTAAGCAAAAAAGAGCTCTTAGATTTAGGCGAGAGCATGCGTAAATATTTAGCAAAGTATAAAGAGCCTTTTATAAATAAACGCAATGCTAGAGTTTATGAATGGCAAGATGACAAGGGGGTGAGATTTAGGCTCGTAGCAAGTAACAAGTCCGCAGGGACGCCTTACACGGCCGAATTACCTCGACCTGCGGACTTTGAGGACATTATAACCTTTTACTCTGACAGAAACCTTAAAAAGCCTATGGAATTCGAAAACCCAAAGGTCAGATATGACGCAAATTTGCAAAATTGGCACGAGCACAGCACGACGTCCAGCGCGATGCTCGCAAAAGAGCTAGAGAAAAAATACCTACTAAAGGACGGGCAGATCAACCGATCCGTCGTCGCCAAAGAGGCGGCTCCTTTCGTCAAAAAAGAATATACTTTTGAAAATTTTAAAGCCGATTTTCCGCAAGGTAAAGCTCAAACTCCAATAGGAGAGGTTAATATCGGCTCGTTTCAATTTAAAAAGCTGCAAATTAAGGGGAGGGAAAAGTATCTTGGATTGATAAAGCCTACCCTAGAAAAACCCTCTTTTATAGTAGATTTCGAAGACACGACTTTCTTTTTCAAGGCTTTTACGGATGAAAAAGGAGTTGTTAAATTTGCCTCAGTAACAAAAGAGCGCAACGGAGCTATAGATGTAACATCAAACTATCCTATGGCGGGACGTAAATTTGAATTATTAATAAGAGAAGGGAAAGTAAGATATACCGCCCAAAGCTCTGGTGATATAAAATCCTTAGAACACTCTTTGAACGGTGAAGAGATTATATCACAAAATTCAAAAAATGGCAATAATTTAGGCTATTTCGATCCTCAGAGTAACACGATCGCCCTTAAAAATTTAAAAGACAGATCCACGCTGATGCACGAGATCCAACACTGGGTGCAGAGCAAAGAGGGCTTTGCAACGGGCGGTGCTGGCGGCGATGCAAACTACGCGAAGCTGCACGGCGAAGCGGAGGCACGAAATGTGCAGACGCGCCTAGGCTTGGACGATGCCGCAAGAGCGCAGAAAGACCCGCTCAGCACCTTTGACGTTAGCCCGGACGATACGATCGTTTTGCGAGACGGCGGCGTGAACGCAAACGAGGAGCCGCTAAAATTCAGAGCAAGCGAGATCGAAAATATAGGGGGCGAGATCAAAAAGCGCCGCCCAAACATCGAGCAGGAGCTAGAGCAGAGCGTAGAGCAAATTTACAAGGACAGCTACAAAGATCACGACACCGCGGGCGAGGTGCTGGATGCCGTAAGGACGGGCAATTTCGACGCGCTCTCGCAAGGGGTGCAGACGAACCTAAGCGAGAGCCAACTCGCGCGGCTCAAAAAGGACATCGCGGGCGCGAAGCTAACCCACATCAGCCGCGACGGCTTCACATTCAAAAAGCGCGGCAAAAACGGCGACGAGCAGATGATCTTCATCGATATGGATGAGGGCGGCAGGGCGCGCATCAACGCGTATTCTAAAGCTCACATCGACGAGAGCATTCGCACAAACGAGACGATGTTCGATCGCCTCTTCGGCGACGATGAGGCGCTGAAAAATTATAGCTTCGAGACTAAGGCGAAATTTCTGAACGAAAAAGACCCGATCAAGGCGGAGCAGATTCTTAAAAAAGCCGATCAAAGGCGCTTTGCGGCGCAGATCGCTAACAAAAGCAAGCAGGAGCAGGAAAAGCTTCAGGCAGAGTATGCTCGCGCGGCGCGGCAGGCAGATCCTTTTAACCCCGATATGCCTACGATGAACGATCTGTTAGGAAAGACGGATGCGCTTTTGGGATCATACGGCGGCGCGGACGGTAAGTGGGCGCAGTTTGTCGATACCCTTTGGCGAAAAGGGATCAATAAGTATGAAAACGCGGTAGATCACATCTTCGAGGGCGAAAATACCCCCGCTTGGGTGAAAAAAGGGATGAGCGTCCTCGATCTGCGAAACGCGGCAAAGCGCGAAATAGACGGCGCGATTGAGAGCTTTTTCCGCGAGAGCGCGGCAATTAATGCGCAGGCTCGCACTGCGGCGAAGTATCTTGATAAATTTGACGCCGCTCAAAGCGAGCAGCTGTTTAACGCTCTGGATGGAAAGATAGCTAAAACTGATCTCCCTGAGGAGCTACAAGCGACCTATCAAAAACTGCGCGATGCGATCGATCATAACGCAAACGAGCTCATCAAGGCAGGCGCGCTGAAGCAGGAGAACAAGCTCACCGATTACATCGGACACTACTATGACGAGTATATGCAAAATGAGCGCGGCAAAATAAGCAGGACGCTAGGCAAATTTTACGCTCGCAAGGACCTGAGCGAAGCGCAAAAAAGAGCTCTTGGGCTTCGCACGGACATCAGCTTCGTAGTCGCAAACACCCTCGCAAAGCAGCGCACCCAGCTTCTCAAAGCCCGCGCGCTTGAGGGCATAGCAAACCGCTTCGGGCTCGACGAAATCCCTGCTGCCGCAAAGCAGGGGCAATACGTGCGGATCAGCGACGAAACGGTCGGAGGCGGCATAAAGAAATTCGGCGCGCTCGGGGGCAAATACGTCCCAAAAGAGGTGGCGGAAGCCCTGAAAAGCACGCAGGCTCTGGGCGGACAGCTCGGCGCGCTTGAGAAATACTGGCAGCCTCTGATCGATCATATCAAGGTGAACGTGACGGTCAAAAACCCGTTTACGCACGTTTACAACGTCGCGAGCAATGCCGTGCTGGCGTTTTTGCACGGCGATGAAAAGGCTCTTGCGAGCTGGGCGCTTTTGGGGCGGCAGCAGCGGCAGGAGTATTGGAAGCTCGCGCGCCGCTTGGGACTAGATAGCGCTATGGACGATCTGGAGGGAGCGATCAAGGGGCTAAAGCCTAAAAACGACGCCGAGGCTTTCGGCATCGTCGGCAAGGCTATGGATTTTCTAAGCACCGCGGGCAAAAATATCTACATGAGCGAGGGCTCGGCGGTGGGCAGAGCGGCCAGAAAGGCTTACGCTTGGGAGGATGAAATTTTCAAGATCGCGCGATTTAAGAAAAATCTTGACGCGATCGCCGCAAAGCGAGGATACGCTGCGGGAGATCTAAGCAAATTTAGCGAAAAGGAGCTTGCTGCGGCGATGAGCGACGCGCAGTATCACTATGTCGATTACAGCACCCATTTCAACGGCTTCTTGCGTAAGAGCGATAAGTGGGGATTGATGCCGTTTTTGCACTACTCCGTCAAATCGACGCCGATGGTGATCAAGGCGATACTCAAAAATCCGCATCGTTTCGCGATGATGCAGGCGGCCTTTATCGCCGCGGACGCCGCGGGGCTATCGCTAAGCTCGATTATCGCAGATACCGAAAAGGAAAATCTAACCAAGCCAAAATGGGCGCAAAGCTCGAAATTCCCTAACGTTTTCGGACTCAAAGCGTGGGCGAGGATAGGGGATAGCGATACATATTTCAACGCAGGACGAGCCGCGCCCGGCTTCCGTTTCGACGACGTTTTTGAGGGCGGCTGGGGCTTCGTGGGCGGTCTAGTCAATATCGCAAACGGCAAATCGACGCTGGGCTACAACATCACATCCGAGGACGATCCAAAGGCCGTGAAAGTCGCCAAGAGCGTCAAAGAAGCTGCGAAAAACTATCTACCTACGCTTACGATCGGCAGATACGGGCAGCAGCTCGGCGAGCAGGCTCTTAGCGACATCACGGGGGATAAAGATTTCGCGCCGAAAGACTACAACAAGGACGAGCTGGGATACGCGGGCATCCTGAAGCGAGGCGTGGGCGCGCGCCGCTTCAATCAGCAAAAGGAGCTCAACGCCGAACTCGGCAAGCTACGCAAGCAGCGCGAGGAGCTCGAATACGTCAAAGTGCCCGATAGCAAAGACGCCGACAAGGTCGAAAAGGCGATCAAGCACAATGAAAAACTCGAAAAGATGAGCGCTTCGGAAAAAGCCGAAAAGCAGAAGCAGATCGATCGGAAGCTTGAAATTTTCAAAGAGGTGGCGGACGCGGAGGGCTTCGAGTTTGACGTGCAGAGCCTCAAGCGGCTACGTGACGAGAAAAAGCAGCGCAAATTCGCGCCTAAGAAATTCGATCCCGCGCTAATCTCCCGCCCGCAGATCGGGAAGTTTTCACAATAGTAGCCCGCCGCGGCGAGTTTATGACTTCGTAAACCGCGGCTCGCTCGCAGCCATCATCTGAGGATTGGCTAATTAAATCCGAGAGTTGATGAGTGAACCCCGCGAGCTTGCGAGGGTTCGGCTAGACTTGCAATATCTGCGGCGGCGAGTTTATATTTTTTAGGACGCGCCTCCATACAATTACCGCGCTCAAGGGGTCCTCTCTCCTCCTTGGGCGCTATAAAACGAAATCTAAAGATTGCTCCCTAAATGGCATGGAGGAGCAAATTCGTAAGGCGTGTTGTCTGGATGATTTTAGATACATTATGTTTAAATAATTATTTTAAAAGCTATTTCAAGTTATAATTAAACATTTAAACCGGTGGGTAAAAATGAAAATATCTGCAGTAGATCTATTTTGTGGTATAGGTGGATTAACCTATGGGCTCAGCCAGGCCGGCATTGAAGTTGTAGCTGGAATTGATTTTGACGAAAGCTGCAAATTTGCCTATGAACAAAATAATCATGGAAAATTTTTGCACAGAAGCATTTGTGAAGTGGGTGGCGAAGAAGTCAATAATTTATTTGGTGACGCAAATATCAAAATTTTAGTCGGTTGTGCTCCTTGCCAGCCTTTTTCAGCGCACCAGAAAAATAAAAAAGATCGATCGTTACATAAAGACTGGGGATTATTGTATGATTTTTTAAGACTTATTAAAGAAACTTCACCTCAAATAGTTTCAATGGAAAATGTTCCAGAGCTTAAAAAAGAAAAGGTTTTTGCTGATTTTGTAGACGATTTAAAAGCGCAAGGCTATAGCGTAAATTTTAAGATTCATGATGCTAGCGATTATGGCGTAGCACAAAGAAGAAAGAGGCTTTTACTTCTGGCATCTAAATTCGGGAATATTGATTTCTTAGAGTCCAAATTTAAAAAAGTAACCGTTAGGGATATGATATATAAAATTGATAAGATAGTTGCCGGAGCAGTTGATAATAAAAAAGATAGGCTACATATAAGCCCTACGCTAACAGATATAAATATTCAAAGAATCAAACAATCCAAACCTGGTGGATCATGGCATGACTGGGACGAGGCAATTCTACCTAATTGTTACAAAAAAGCAACTGGGCAAAGTTATAAGTCGGTATATGGTAGAATGAGCTGGGATGATGTTGCTCCCACCCTTACAACGCAGTTTATTAATTATGGTACAGGTAGATTTGGACATCCAGAGCAAGATAGGGCAATATCTTTACGAGAAGGAGCCTTATTGCAGTCGTTTCCAATGGGATATAAATTTATAGACAAAAATGAAAAAATATGCATGCGCAAAATTGCCAAACAAATAGGCAATGCCGTTCCGCCTAAGCTAGGAGAGCATATAGGTAAAAGCATCTTAAAACATTTAGAAGGATATATAAATGGCTAGTAACAATCAAATTAAATTTTCTATTGCTGGGCGAGTAGCTACCCATTTAGGAAGAAACTTGTATAGCAGTAATCCACCAGCTCTAGCCGAGTTAGTTGCAAATTCATATGATGCATATGCAACGAGAGTTGATATCAAACTAAGCAATAGAGAAATATATATTATTGATAATGGAAAAGGGATGTCTTTAGATGAGATAGAACATAAATATGCGATTATAGGTATAGAAAAACAAATAGAAGAATCGTTTAATAATCTAAGCGAAAGAGCTCCAATGGGGCAAAAAGGAATAGGAAAACTCGCTGCATTTAGTCTAGGTGGAAAATATAAAGTATACACAAAAACGTTATCCTCAAAACAATGGCTTACTTTTGAATTAGTATATGATGATTTTATAAAAGATGAAATAACCCACTCGGTAGATTATGATTTTGTTGATGATTTGCCCTGCGAGCTTAGGGATTACGCAAAATACAAATCAGGTTTTATAGTTAAGATTGATGATCTTATAAGAAATAGTAGAAATGCGTATGAAAATTTAAGTATACAGCTATCCAGAAGATTTTATATAGCTTCGCATATTGATAAATTTCAAGTGTTTTTAAATGGAGAGGAAGTTGACTTACTAACACACGAATACTATAAAAATATAGAATTCCTTGTTTATTTTGGATATAACGAAGAAGAAATCAACGATATGTTCCCAAATATAGATAAAACCAAAAAAGTAAAATATGATACGAATAGCAAAGATTTAAAAGACTATTTTGAGAAGAACAAAGGACTAAAAGGCTGGTTTGGCAGTGTTCTAACTCCCGGACAACTTCAAACAAAAGACTATAATTTCAATTCAACTGTCGTATATATAAACAAGAAAATAGCCGATGAAAATATTTTTAAAAATAGCGGTAGTGCAAGAATGGCAAATCAATACTTGGTTGGTGAAGTTCATGCGGATTTTTTGTTAGATATTTTGCAGGTTCCGATAACATCAAGCAGGGATGGACTAGATCAGTCAAATGAATATGTTGAAGAATTTATAGAGATACTAGGAAAAATAAGAAATAAATTTGCTGAACTTTGGACGAATTTCAGACAAAAAGAAGCCGTTTTAAAATTACCAGATTTTATAAGAGAAAACGAAAGCTATAAAAAATGGCTTGATGGGTTAAGTGACGATAAAAGAGAGATGAATGAAAAAATGCTTGCGTTGCTTATTAATAAGTCTTTTGCAGATCAAAGCGAGGGTATACAGAAGAATGAAATCCAAAATATCGTGTCTTCTATAGTTAGAACTGTGGATAATATAGAATTTTCAGAAATACAAAAAAGCCTATCCTCAATAGATATGATTGATAAAAATTATGTCAAACTTATAAATAAGCTTATGTCTAAAATAGGGCGCTCCGAAGAAATAAATATTTTTGAACTAGTTAAAGAGAGAATCGCTGCTATTAATGAATTAAAAAGAATGATGGAAGAAAACAATACATTAGAAAGTTTCTTTAATAACCATTTGCATAAACATCCTTGGCTTATAAACCCGCACTGGAATCAGGACTTAAATGCCAGTACAAGCTTTGAAATTACTAAAAATAGATATTTAAAGGCTATTGATAAGAACAATAAACTTAAGAAAAACTATATTGATCTATTAATAAAGGTCGCAGAAGAACCATATCCTATAATAGTAGAACTAAAAAAGAATACACCAACAGGACACGCCAATGTTACTACTGGAGTAATGATAGATCAAATACGAAAATATAAAGATGCTGTAATGCAAAGCGATAGCAGCTTAAAAATGATAGACCCCAGAGATATAAAAGTATACTTTATTATTTCAGAAGACGCTGGTGTTAATGGTGCTAATACCATTGAATTCAGAAAAGACGACATGGATGTGTTTAAAAGTTATAATATAGAGGTTTTAAAATATAATATGCTTATAGAAAGGGCTTATAGATCTTATGCGGACTTTATTAATATAATTAATAAAGAAAAAAATATCCCTAATTTTACATAGCTATAAATTCAGGCAAGATAGTGATGAATACTATAACTCCATTTTTTTAAAAAAACTCAAGCGTGCGAGCTTTGTGAACCTTAATAGAGAATTATCTTCGCTGACAAGATCAAAGAGCTCATCAAAGATGAAATAGCCGCGGAGCTTTAGGTCTGTCACGACGATACGGCTCATCATGCAGCGCCCGGGCGCGAATTGGCGCACCAATCGCCGCACACATTCGTAACGACCCCGCTGCCACAAATAACGAAATCCAGCCAAATTTAACCCATGCAAAACCGCGCACTCGCCCGCGCAACATCGCCACACGGACGGAGCAGGCGGCTTTTGCGATCCTCGCAACCACGCCGGGCAAGCGCCCTCTACATAGACTTGTTAAAACGTCTAGGCACTCCGGGCTGTGCTCGTGAGCGGTATATGGCGCTTGGCATGCCGCTTTGATCGAGCCGAAGCCCTCTAGCGTCCGCAAGCGCGCCCGCGCCGGGCAAGCGCCAACGCCGCCTGCTTACGTATGCACCTTGGCGCGAGAACCAGCGCACGAAGCTTCGCAAAGCAGATAGTAGGAAATACCGACGGGGGAGGGGCGGCAAGCGGGTTTTTCGGGGGTGCACCGCTCCGTTTTTGGGACAGAGCGCGGATTTGCGGCAAAAAATCTATCAAAATTTAAGCGAATTCGGTTTAAGGTTCTGGGCGGGGTCTGGGGTCAAGTTTCGTGAAAATGCGTATTTTTGAAAAGAATTATTTTCAATAGTTAATTTTATAAAACGCCCTAAAATAGGCATTTGAAAGAGCCGTGAAAATTAAGTTTAAGTTTCAAGCGGCAAAAATGACGCGAATTTGTCCGTTTTCGCTTAAGGAAACTGTGAAAATTTAGACGTGAGCCGTTTAAGTTTCGCGCGCAATTTCGGCTCGGTCTTGATAACTATTTGCTTAAAATCCTATGTACCTGCCCGCGCCTATGTCATAATCTATTGCGGGCGCGCTGCTGTGGGGATTTGATAGCGCCCACCTGCTCTCTTGATGGGGGGCTATGACCCCACTCAGAATTTTTCCGCCGAATACTGACGGTGTAGAGAAAAATTTCAAAATTTAGACTTTTTGTCCCGCGAAAGATACGAGCACGTTTTATTATCTGCTTAAAATTTAAGCCCGCATTTTTTGTCCCACGATCTGCAAAACGAGCGTAAGCATTAGGGCTTTGCGCCTGCGGGAGCGGTGTCCGCCTGCATTTGTCTTGCCAGCGCGAATTCACGCCCATGCCTCGGCGCCCTCGTAGTCCTCGTCCTCGTAGTCTGGCTCATCAAATTCTCGCCCCACGATATATTGTTGTAAATACGCGAGCGCATCCATCAGATCATCCTCTTTGCTCTCGACTTCGCTATCGAAGCTGAGGAGTTGCGCCTCTAGCTCAGTGCTTGAGTCTATGCTTGCGTTGTGATAAATTTGCCCTGTGCGATAATATGGCTCTAGGTTTGATATGCGGGTATTTTTTGCCTTTCCGCCGTGGCTAAGTTGATCAATGGGTAGGTGCACTCCCGTCATTTTTTGTATGATGTCAATCGTATAGAAAAAATCGTTTTGCATTCCGGCCTTTTCGATTCCTATCCTGGTGCAGCCGAATATTTGAAAAATCCGTATGATCTCGACGCTCTTTTCAAACGGCGTCCAGTGCCCGGCGCTGATGTCTATTATGAATATGCGATTTCTGTTATCGACAGCCGAAGTTATCATTGCTGTTTGGTCGCGACCATTCGCGCTTGCCAGGTCGATTGTTGTAAAAATTTGACATTTTGCAAGCTCTATTTTTTCGCCGCCTAGCGTTAAATTTATGGCCTTTCTAATTTGCAGCGTTCGTATATTTACGCCGTCTGTAATATTTAGAGCTTCTGGTTCTGCGCTGATGTCGTATTCTACGCGATCGAAGTAGCGGAAATACTCGCGTTTGAAAATCGCTCTTTGTG
This sequence comes from uncultured Campylobacter sp., assembly GCF_937980635.1. Classification (GTDB taxonomy): domain Bacteria; phylum Campylobacterota; class Campylobacteria; order Campylobacterales; family Campylobacteraceae; genus Campylobacter_B. Next base: position 95,875 of record NZ_CALJPG010000022.1, on the reverse strand, counting down.
GATCGATCGCCGCGCACATATATTCCTGGTAAAATTCATTTGCAAGCCCTTTTGAAACGAGTTGATTTTGTATTGCTTTTATGCGCGATAAAGGGAAACGAGACGGCCAGGCGCTCGCGCCGTTTTCTATGATAGGAATTTTTATATGTCGCCATCCTTGTTTGCTGGTTTCTTCTATATTCTCATTGTTCACGATATTGTTTAAGATGCTATCCTCGTGCAGGATTGTGCCTAACACTACCACTTTGCCGCGAGCGGGGTGCACGGCGGGCAATAGATCCGCATAAAACCAACCTCTAAGCTTTTGGCGACTCGCCTTGTTCCCAACCGGGAATTGCCCGTCTTTGCTCTCCAAATCATCGATGATGATAAGAGTTGGGCGCATGTTGTCGATGTTGGCGCCGCGCGGATCTTGCCCGGAGCTGAGCGATACTACGTGACAGGTCCGCTCGATATCTTTTCCGTTCCCGTCTTTTTTGCCGCGATTAACGACGACCTCTATACGGTCTTTGTTCCAAACTTTACCGCGCTCTATCGCGTAGCCTCTGGCGGCCGCTTTATCGATTGAATTTTTTATTGCTTCGACGAATAGCTTTGCTTTCGTATCGTTTGCGGAAGCTATCATAATGAAAGGCTCTGCATAAAAATACAGCCTGCTAACGACATAAATTTTGTTAAGCAGTGTAGTTTTTGCACTACCGCGAAATATGACTACGGCTTTGTATTGATCTTCGCCATCGATAAATTTCAGGACATCCAGGTGAAATTTAGGCGTTTTGTTCTCAAAGATTTCCGGTTCTATATCTTTTGCAAATTTTAAGTAAAGCTTTGGAGGAATTTTCACTAGCTACCCTTTCTTTTGATTTTGTGCATCTTTGGTATAATTGGTTTTTTCATAAAATTTATAAATCCCGTTAGATGCTTACTAAAATTTTTGTATAAAAAAGTGTATAACTAAAATTTACATATTACCTATTTTAGGCGATATATACACTAAAGCCAAACCCCCTGTGGGTCACCATTTCATCACTTAAAATCAATTAAAATTTTCTAGCATTCAGCTGTCTGCCCTTGAAATTAAGACCTCATTTGATTTTGTAGTATGTTGATTAAAATTTCATCATATTTTTTTATCTAGGCTAATTGCTCTAGAATTAAAGTCGCGCGAATTAAAATTTAGATCAAATTGTAAAATTCACGGCTAAATCCCGCCGTTACTTATATTTTCTAGATTGCGCAGCCTGTTCCAGTTCTGCTCGTTTTGTAAATTTCTCATATTTTGTCGCTGCTGCATCTGCTCCAGTTGCTGCTGCGATTGCTGTTGCATTAGGCTTTGTCGCGCGGCAATATATTGCTCTTGCGCTATTTGCTGAGCTTGCGCGCTATTCTCCTTGAATGAATTAAACGCGTCTTGCGACGCCGCTTGCTCTTGCGCCTTTCGCGCGACTTCGGCGTCAATCTTTTGCCGCTTCGCGCAGCGGTTTGGCTGCTCCTTATTTAGCGGGTTTGCGACATCGCATCTGCTTGCGTCCGCCAAGAATGGAGCTTCCTCGTCGCCCTGCGGGAGCAGCGAGCAACCTCCAAGCAAGACGACCAAAATAAGGGCAAGGAAAAATTTTAACTTCATAGCGCCTCTTAAATTTTATCTTTAATTCCAGACCGGCGCTAATCCGCGCCCTTTGCGAGGTCGAATCCGCACTGCGCTACAAGCGCCTTATCGCTTGCGATGCTATCGCCGGTGGTGGTTAGGAAATTGCCCGTAAGCGCCGAGTTGATGCCGCATCCAAGCGCCGTGCGTACGTGCTCGCCCAAATTTCGCCTGCCGCCTGCGAAGCGCAGATACGCGCGCGGCAAGATAAAGCGGTAGATCGCGATCGATTTTAAAATTTCATCGTGCGCTAGCGGCGCGGCGTCTTGCAGCGGAGTGCCTTTAATCGGGGTCAGGATATTGATCGGCACGGAGCTAACGCCCAGCTCTCGCAGTTGCAGCGCCATATCGATGCGATCCTCCATGCCCTCGCCCAGCCCAAAAATCCCGCCGCTACATACGTCAAGCCCTACGGCGCGGCAGTTTTGTATCGTTTGAATGCGGTCGTCGTAGCTGTGCGTCGTGCAGATCTGCGGATAAAATTTGCGCGAAGTCTCGAGATTGTGATGATAGGTCTGCACGCCGCTTGCTTTAAGCAGCGCCAGCGCAGGCTTTGAAGCGATCCCCAGCGAGGCGCACAGATGCAGCCGCGTCTGGCTTCGCAGCCGCTCATAGATCGCGCAGTATGCCCTCAGATCGGAGCTTTTTTGAGAAATTCCGCGCCCGCTGGCGACGAGCGAGAAGCGGTGTGTCTGCTCGGCTTCGTTCGCAAGCGCGGCGCTTAGCACCTGCCGCTCGCTCAAAATTCCGTAAGTCTCGCAGCCCGTGTTAAAATGCGCCGACTGCGCGCAGTATTTGCAGTCCTCGCTACAGCGCCCCGATTTTACGTTTATGATCGTGCAGAGATTAAATTTATCGCCGCAAAAAGCGCGTCTGATCTCATCCGCCGCCGCAAAAAGCGCGCCCAAATCCTCGCACTGCGCCAGCTCTAACGCCTGCTGCTTTGCAATCTCGCAGCCGCCTATCACGCGATCTTTCAGCGCGCAAACATAAGCTTTATCTATCAGCATTCATCCTTTTTGATAAAAATGCGTAATTATACAATGCGAAATTTAAAGCAAAGCTCGCGCGCAAAATTTTGGCGCGGGAATTTTGCGCTAAAAATTTACGCGGAATTTCACGCCCTTGCTCGCCGATTTTGTGTCCGCAGCTTTTGCGGACGGCTTGTCTGCGGTATCTGCGTGCGATTTATCGTTTTGAAATTTTATTTTGGCTAAAATTGCGGCTTTAAATTTAAAGGCAAAAAATGAAATACGACGTTATCGTTGTGGGCGGCGGACACGCGGGCATCGAGGCAAGCTTGGCCGCCGCAAAAATGGGCGCAAAGACGCTGCTAATTACGATCTTGGCCGAGCAGATCGGCGCTGCGAGCTGTAACCCCGCAATCGGTGGCCTTGCTAAGGGGCATCTGGTAAAGGAGATCGACGCACTGGGCGGTCAGATGGGGCTTGCGGCGGATGCGTGCGGGCTGCAGTTTAGAATTTTAAACGAGAGCAAGGGTCCAGCCGTGCGCGGCTCGCGTGCTCAGATCGATATGGACGAATACCGCATCTATATGCGAAATTTGCTGCTAAACACGCAGGGGCTGGACGTGAGCCAGGAGATCGCGAGCGAAATTTTAACCTGCGAGCGAGGCGGCGCTCTGCGCATTTGCGGCGTTAAGACCCATCTTGGCAACGTTTATGAGACCGAGCGTCTGATAATCACCGCCGGCACCTTTTTAAACGGGCTAATTCATGTGGGCGAGAACAAGCTGCAAGCGGGGCGCGTGGGCGAGCTAGCGAGCGTGGAGCTAGCCGAATCGCTGCGAAGTCTGGGGCTGCAAATGGGGCGGCTAAAGACCGGCACCTGCCCAAGGATCGATGCTAAGACGATCGATTTTAGCGTGCTTGAGCGCCAAGACGGCGACGCGGATCCGCACCCTTTCAGCTTTCGCAGCAAAGATTTTGCGCCGAAGCAGCTTGCTTGCTTTATCGCTTATACGAACGAGCGCACGCACGAGATCATCCGCGAAAATTTCGCCCGCGCGCCGATGTTTACGGGACAAATTTCAAGCACGGGCCCGCGCTACTGCCCGAGCATCGAGACTAAAATTTACGAATTCCCAAATCGAGACCGCCATCACGTCTTCGTCGAGCCACAGACGCGCGAGGCTACGGAGTATTACGTAAACGGCCTCTCTACGAGCCTTCCTTACGACGTGCAGATTGCATTTTTGCGCACGATCAGAGGCTTTGAAAATGCTAAAATCGTCCGCCCGGGCTATGCAATCGAGTACGATTTTATCGATCCTACCGAGCTTAAACATAACCTCGAAACCAAAAAGATCCGCGGGCTGTTTTTGGCAGGCCAGATCAACGGCACCACCGGCTACGAGGAGGCCGCAGCGCAGGGGCTGATGGCGGGCATCAACGCCGTGCTTGATTTGCGCGGGCGGCAGCCTTTGATTTTGCGCAGAGATGAGGCGTATGTAGGGGTTTTGATCGACGATCTGGTTACCAAGGGCACGAACGAGCCCTACCGAATGTTTACTTCGCGCGCGGAATTTCGCCTGCTGCTGCGCGAGGGCAACGCCGTGCTGCGCCTAAGCGAATACGGCCGCGAGATCGGGCTTTTAGACGAGGCGAGCTACGAGAGGGCGCGTAAGCTTAAGCTCGATGTGGAAAGCGGAATGGAATTTTTGCTAAAAACGCAGATTACTCCTTCGAAACAGACGCTTAGCCTGCTGCAAAGTATCAGCGTAGAGCCAATTTCGCAAAGCTGTAGCTTGCAAAAAATCGTAGCCAAAAGCGGCTTTTCAAAGGCGGGTCTGCTCGCTCTGGCGCCGCATTTTGAGGGCTTTGGCGATGAGGTTTTGGATGAAATTTTAACGCAGTGCAAGTATCACTTCTACATCGCGATGCAGCGCGCCGAAGTTGAGAGGATGAAGGGGCTGCTTGGCGTCGCGATCCCGCCGCAGATCGATTTTAGCAAGATCGGAGGGCTTAGCAACGAGATCGTGCAGAAGCTAAACCACTTCGCGCCGCCGACGCTTTTTGCCGCGAGCGAGATCAGCGGCGTAACGCCCGCCGCGATCGATATTTTGCATATCTACATCAAACAAAATTTTGGCGATAAGCTTGGGATAAAGCGAGAATAGAATGCTAAAGTATAAAAGGCTTAATAAAGTAATTTTAAAATTTATAGTGAAAAATCTGGACGATATTTTAACATATGTTTCAGTTTGAACTAAAACTATGTTTTGATAATTACGCCAATAGTAAATTTAGATTCATTGTCAAGAATTGCTCAAAAAATACTTTTTTTACATACGGTATGTCGCCGAAATTCTTTTTTATTCACTTCCTGGTTCAAAATTATTTCTCGAACAGCATAAATTAAAGGACGCGGCCGACAACAACATTCAAGAATTAGGTTTTAGTATTGACACCTCAGGAATAAACAACATATTCATATTAAAAGACGTTATACGAGAAGAAGAAATACCTACTATTTTTGAAGAAATAGTCGAACGATATATAGACGGCATTAAATATCTAAATTGTTTTAAATTTGAGCTACTAAACTACAGATATAAAAGAGAGATCCATTGCTTTTTGCTAAAATTGATAAGAGAAAATCCGCTTAACTTATCTTGAGCTATTTATATTTACAGAGGAGATAAATCCGCCCCGAGCGAGGCGGATTAAAGATTATTTTTCGCTAGGCGGATACATCTTCCAGCTACTATCTACTTTCCAGTCTATCGGGTGGCAAGACATGCAAGTATTTAGCTTTTGCGGATGATGCACTGCGTGACATGATTGGCACTGAAGCATTTCATTGTCTCTATTATGGACACCATTATGCGGGTTAGACAAACCATAGTGCGCAGTCTTTTTCCTGATATCGTCTATCTTATGACAGCTGGTGCACTGCTCGTTTGTAAATCCTCTTTGTTTTGTTGGCATCTCAAAATCGCCCATCGCATACATCCTGACCTCGTTTAGTTGCTCTGCTATGGTTGGGACGTGGCAGTCGTGGCATGTTACATTTGCGTCGTTATGCTTTTTAGCTAACAAATTTCCTTTTGTATAGGAGTCGTACTCTGGCTGCATGTTGTGACACAAGATACAAAATTCAGCCTTGTGGCTAGCTGCTTGTACCTGGTGAAACGCTATAAAACCTATGACGGCAGCTATTATTAGCCCTATTATCGTATATTTTTTTCTATTGCTCATGCTTGTACTCCTTTTGCGTTTGCCGCAGCCTGATAGCCTGCTAAGCGTCCGTAGCATAGGCATGTTCCGTGGCTAGTGCCGGCTAAAACTACCGGATAGTCACCCAAAAAGCGTCCGCCCATGACGTTACCGCAGGCATAAAGTCCAGAAATTTCGTTATAGTCGGTATCTAGCACGTTTGCGGTACTTGGCTCAACGGTAAAGCCACCCATTACGACCAGGCTAGCGCCCACGCCCATTTTGCCGGCGTAAAACGGCGCGTGACGTACTGGAAACATCCTCTTTGCGGTCTTACCAAAGTCATCATCGTAACCTTTGTCGCATAGCTCGTTGTAGCGTTTTATAGTTGCTAAAAACTGCGTTTGTGCCTTTTGATTATTAGGGTATAGCATACCGGCAAGTTCTTCTATGCTGTTTGCTTTAAATACATCAGGCATCTCTTCAATATCTTTTACCGATATATACGATGTTTTGCCTATCGCCCACTGGCAGTCAGGTGGAAGCTTTGGATTATCTTCTACACAGTGGTTTACACTGCCGTGTGATACGCCCATGAGGCCGACTTGCTCTGGAAATTTAGAGTCAAATACCTGCCAGCCAAAGCCTCCTGGTTGGCGAGAGAGCGGCTGAGTGACTTGCTGACCGCTTAGATCTTCATTTGTAAAGCGCTCTCCCTTTGCATTTGTTAGTAAAAACGCATCAACGCCAAGCGGTCCGCCAAGCGTGTGAGCGACTGGTGCGTGCGGTCCGTCTTCTAGCTTTGCGCCTATCCATGAGCCAAGCTTATGCCCGTCTCCCGTGTTTGTCGGATTGTTTTTGTAGTCTCTGTTTGGAAACGGACAGAAGAAATTTGCCACCCACGGCACAAATGTCTTTACCATCTCAGGGTCGTTCATATAATCGCCCGTAGCAAGTATCACCGACTTAGCATTTATCTTGATATATGAGCCATCAGCCATATTTTGTGCGATTGCTCCTTGCATTTTGCCAGTTGTTTTGTCGCGAAGTAGCTTTTTCGCACGAGTTTTGAAGATATATTTTGCGCCTTGCTTTATAGATTTTTCATAAACTAGCTCCATCATCGGCTCTTGGCTAGGCAAAAATGTCATAACGGTTGGATAGCTTGGGCTATTTTCTTTGCTTGGATCGTATCCTGCCGGGAGCGGATAGTGCATGAGCATCAAATTTATCTTACTTCTATCAAGCTGCGTATCGGTCTCTTTCATAAAATGCACCGCAGGAGCAAGCTCTATCATCCAGTCAAAGTCCTCGCCGCTGTGATCTGCCCAGTAGTTCCATACGCGCTGATCGGCGCGGTATCCCATCTGTTTTAAATGCTCATTTATAGCTGCATTCTTGTCATATTTGATACCAAGCTCTCTTTGAAATTTATTGCCTAGAGTGCCGTACTGACCGCTTCTAACTTGAAAGCGACCGGCTTTTTCTAGGACGATAACCCTTGCACCTTTTTCAGTTGCAGCGCGCGCAGCGTGGAGTCCCGAAACGCCGGCACCTATGATAAGTACATCGGTTTCAAGCGTCTCTTTGATATCTTTGTCTGAAATTTGCGGCTCAGCGCCCAGCCATTTTGGCACTTCAGGGGCTTTTGCAACTTCCTTTTTTGGATGGATGAGGTGATTGTTCGGGTTATCACAGCCTGTTAGTAGCGCAGATCCAGCCACAACCGAGCCAAGCGTGAGCGCTCCGCTACGTTTTAAAAACGAGCGGCGTGATAGTTCATTTTTTTCTACCATTTTATACTCCTTGTTTCAAGTTTTATTTTAATATGTCAAAGTCATAAGAGGCTCTTAGCCAAAGCTCTTCATCCGTCGTTTTGCCGTCAGAGCCACCGTTTGTATATTTTAGCTTTCTATCCATAGTTTCGTAGATAGCAGATAGCTTTAAGCCTTTTACTGCAGGAACTTTATAGCTAACTTGCACGTCCCAGCCCTCTACATCTATCCTAGTTCCTGGCGCTTGACCATGAAGGCCGCCTGAGCGAACGTTGCTGCCGTTATGCTGCTTGCCATACCAGTAGTCAGCGTCCACTCTAAGACCCTCGGCGCCTACGTTGCTAAAGTCGTAGCCTGCGCTAAATTTATGTAAATTCATACCAGCAAAATTCATAAATAAAAACGGACCGTAGATCGGAGTAGCCGTAAATGAGCCAACGTCGTTACCTATACCTTGAAGCGACATTTGGTTTTTGCTAACGGTTGAATATGCATATCTAAGATCAAAGCCGTAAGCGTTATAAAGCCCTATCATGCCTGCGTAGTAGTTGCCGTTAAAGTCGAAATTCTCTTTTAAAGTACCGTTTGTTCTTGAGCCTTTATACATAAAGTCTATTCCAACTACCGCGTTTTCAAAAAGCGTAGGCGTTTTGTAGCCAGTAGCTGCGAAGTAGAAATTTATATCGCCTTTTGAATTGGCCGCGTCATCGTATTCAAGACCAGATACGTTTGCATAACCGGCCGTGAGCGAGACGCCGGGAAGGCCGCTATATGTCACAAATGAGTTAAAGATATTGTCAAATTTATAGCCGTAAGGCCCAAAGCCGCCGATAACAACTCTGTCTTTAAATCTTGGCGCACCATGATCGCCGCCCGTTACCGCGCTTGATCTACCGGCAAATTTCCAAAAGTCAGCTAGGCCGATAACGGTATTTATACTATCAAGCTTTATCCTAGCGCTCACGCCCTCAAATGCCTCTTTGTAGCCCACGTCCGTGTTTGTTGCCACAAGTGGCGGCACTAGGCCTGTGTATTTTGAGTTGTAGTACTGGCGACCTAGTTTAAAGTCGATATAGTCATTTTCATATCCTAAGTAGGCCTCTGAAAGTGCTACACCTTCGCTATTCCAGTCATAGGCAAAATACTCTTTTGCAGCCTTTGACGGACCGAAATTTACTAAGCCCTGAGCCGTAAGACCAAGCTTAAAGCCATAGTAAGAGCCAGTTAAAAACCTAAGCTCAGCACCTAGGCCGCCGATGTGCTCACGAATTTTATTTGTTCTGCTAGCTGGCGGGAAGTACTCTGTCGAGTCCATATCGTAGTATGAAAATACTGTCGCACCCATAGTGCTTGTTTGTAAAGCCTCCGCCAAGCTATCGCTAGCGCTAGCGCTGGACGCCATAGCCATAAACGCAGCCAAACTAAGAGCAAATTTACTCTTGCCGATCGTCAAAAAACATGTTTTCACTATAACCTCCTTTAAATTTTTACACCATCATCTTTGGATTTATGAGCGAAATTATAACATGTAGGCCTATCAAAAACGGTAAGATTTTGGTAACATTAACTAAAAAATATTTTTTAGTTTTAAATTTTAAATTTGATATAATAGCTACTATGATAGAAATTTTGCTTATAGAAGACGATCTTGAACTGGCCGAGCTTTTAAAATTTGCATTGGCAAAAAGCGAGATTGGCGTAACCATAGTCACAAATCCGGTTGAAGGACTTAAAATTCTAGACGCAAAAAATGCTTTTGACGCATTGGTGCTTGATCTTGGCTTGCCCGACATGGACGGCCTTGAAGTGTGCAAGCACGTAAGACACAGCTATCCATCGTTACCTATCATCATATCGTCGGCCCGCAGCGAAACGCTAGATAAGATAAAGGGCTTTGAGCTTGGGGCGGATGACTATATGGCAAAGCCGTACGAACCCATAGAGCTTGCATTTAGGCTAAGAGCGATACTCCGTCGAGGGATACAAACCAGCAACGACTCCAAAACCTTTTGCGTCGATAAACAAAGGCGTATCGTCATAAAAAACAAAGAGGAGATAGCGCTAACGAAAGCGGAATTTGACATCTTTATCTACCTTTATGAAAAAGAGGGGTTGGTCGTGCCAAGGGAAGATATTTTGATAAATTTGGGTCAGGCGAAATTTCAAAGCGGACTAAAAAGCATCGATGTTGCCATAGGGCGCTTGCGTCAAAAAATAGGAGACGATCCTAAAAATCCGCGATTCATTCACCCCGTGCGCGGTATAGGGTATAAATTTATCAATGCGTAATATATCCATAATCAAATTAATATCATTTTTCTTTTTTGTCGCTCTAGTTATAGTAAATTCGGCGTTTTTCATCGAATCCAAGAGGCAAATAAAGGATGCGGAGTATTTTACTTTTCAGCGCTTTATGTTAGGTATGCGTATACGCGGGCAAGAAGATGGCAATATAACCAAGCAGCTAGCGCAAATCGGACTTAAAAATAGTGATCTCGATCCAAATGAGATCAGGCAAAATGGTGAGAAAATTTTTAGCGATTCGTATGCCGATATGATAAGATACAACAAAAAGCTCTACTTTGTACCTAGATTTTCTTCTATTGATCCTAAAATGTTTTCGCGCATTATGGATGCGGCAGGGCTTGATCTATCAAGCAAAGATGACATTGCGAAAAACGATGTGCCTTTAGAAAATTTAGAAGAAATTTCTTTGCATAACATTTGGATACTTTGGCTTATAGTAAATATCGTAATGGCTGCATTTTTCATAGTCGTCTTAAAAAAATTGCTGAGACTCAGAAATTTAAAAAATATGATAAGAAGGGCGGGAGAAGAAGACAAATTTAGACTGATAAAAGTAGAAGCAAATGATGAAATAGGCCAAATCGCTAGCGAATTTAATACGACGATGCAAAAAATAGATGCGATAAAAGAGGCTAGAGCGCTATTTTTACGTAACATCTTGCACGAATTTCGCAACCCGATAATGAAAGGGCGAATCATGGCGGACATGATAGCCGAAATTTTACAAGACGATAAGGTCAAAGATAGGTTAAAACAAATTTTTATACGGCTTGAGATGATACTGGGCGAAGTCGTCAAGGTAGAAAAACTAGTATCCAATGAGTGGGAGCTTAAGAAAAACAAGCACCGAGTTATAGACATCGTCGATCACTCGGTAGATATGCTTTTACTAAAAGACACGAGCCGCATAGAAGTGCGAGCGGATGCGGAAATAAGTGCGGTTGAGGTTGATTTTGAGCTTTATGCAACCGGAATTAAAAATTTAATCGATAACGCCTTAAAATACTCTAGCGGCAAAGTCCTTGTAAATATAGATAAAAACGCCGTCTGCATAAGTAGCGCAGGAGATGAGCTTGAACCGGAAAGACTTGATTTTGAAAGAGCTTTTAACAGGAAATTCGAGACCTCAAATTCTGGACTTGGCCTTGGGCTTTATATCGCAAACCAAATTTTTATAAAACACGGCCACACCTTAAAATACAAGTACGAAGACGGTAAAAATATTTTTCTAATATGTTTCATAAACACTTGATCTAAAAATAACTTGTTTATTAATACTTATAAATTATTTTAAGCTCGTTATTTGTGCTGATTAATTCATTTATAAAGCCTAACAAATCTGTTATTAATAGTACAATGGCGCCTCTGTGATATCCGCCATATTTTTTTGGTTTACGATAATTCCGAGATTTTTTAGATATTTAGTCACTCCGCAGAAGCCACAATAAGGTAGCTGAAGAAGAATTCACACACGCACGCTAAAATTTAACGGCTCTTTCGTCGTGTAGAAAAGATAAAATTTTAGTAGAGTACGGTATGGGGGCGTCTAAATTTAAACGTGATCGTTTTGGTTGATGCGCGGCTTTAAATTTTATACGGCTTGTTAAGACTGTGGCGATGAGTAATTTTAAAATTTTAATTTTGGCGTGGGTAAAATTTAACGACAGCGCGTTCTGTCGTCGAGGTATAATGTATGGGTATCTGGCGGTATATCGACGTAGTGGAGATTGGCAAGTGTTGCATATAAACGAAGCGAATTAAAATAAGAATGCGGATGAAATTATCGCTATGTGATACATATAAATAGCAGCATGCCCCGTAAACGATGTGATTCGCGATAAAATTTTGCGTAAATTAAGGCGAAATTTAGCCGACGAAATGAGAACGGATTTAAAATTTAACCGTTTTTTCAAGCGAATTTTGCCACAATTGCGCTCAAATTTCATTGGGGCGAAAGATGAAAAAATATACCAAACAAATCCTCGCGATGCTCGCGCTAAACGCGATCTACAGCGGCTCTGGGATCTTGATTTTAAGCTTTATTAATAAATATCTACTTGACGGCGCCGAAAGAGGCGGCAGGATCATCGCGCTATTTTTCGCGCTCTTGGCGCTATTTCTGCTGCTTTCGGTGCTAAGCCGTATCATGCTTTGCAAGATGGAAAACGACTTCGTATTCGATCTGCGCACCAAGATCATCAAGCAGATCATCGATACGAAGTTCGAGCGCATCGAGGCTGCGTCGAAGGCAAACCTGCTTGCGTCCCTTTCTAGCGATATTTCGCGCCTGACCGAGGGCTTTATGCGCATCTCCGAGCTCATTCAAGGCGCGATGATAGTGCTATTTTGCAGCATCTACGTGCTGTACATCGCGCCTATGATGTTTGCGTTTTTATTCGTCTGGATCGGCGCGCTGATGATTTTTAATCGCTTTTTGATGAAAAAGGTCATGCAAAATTACGATCTGTACCGCCAAAACGAGGACGTTTTGTATAAAAACTACGCCGCGGCGATCGAGGGGCACAAGGAGCTGTCGCTAAGCCTAGCCAAAGCAAAAAGCCTATACGAAAACGACTTTTTGCCCAATGCGCAAAATTTACGCCAAAGCTCGCTGCGAGCCGAGGTCTACGGCGCGTTTGCGAGTAATTTTATGAACGTAATGATGCTAGGCGCCGTAGGCTTTGTGCTTTATTTCGGGCTTAGCGGCGGCAAAGCAGAGCTTGCAAACGCCGTAACGATCGCGCTTACGGTGCTTTTTTTGCGTGCGCCTTTGATGATGCTCATATTCTCGCTTCCTAGCGTGCTGCGCGCCAAGATCGCCTACGCAAAGATCAATGAGCTGGGCTTAGATCCATTCGTGCAGGGCTTTGATCTTGCTCAAATGCAGCCGTGGCGCAGCTTGGAGCTTAAAGACGTGGGCTTTTCGTATCCAGACGGGAAATTCGGCATCAAAGGGGTAAGCTTGCAGCTAAATGCGGGCGAGACGGTGTTTTTAATCGGCGAAAACGGCAGCGGAAAATCGACGCTTTTTATGATTTTAGCGGGTCTTTATACGCCGCAAGCGGGCGAAATTTTAGCCGACGGCGCGGCCCTCAAACCCTCTGATCTGCGCGCCTACAGCAATAACATAAGCGCTGTTTTCAGCGATTTTTATCTCTTCGACTACGCTACGGGTGATGCGGAGATCGCGCGCGAGTGGTTGGCGCTTACGCACCTGCAGGATAAGGTTGAGCTAAAGGGGGCTAAATTTAGCACCACGAGCCTATCTAGCGGGCAGTGCAAGCGTTTGGCGCTCGTAAGCGTGCTGATGGACGGGCGAAAATTTTTGATGCTCGATGAGTTTGCGGCCGATCTCGATCCGCAGTTTCGCGCGGAGTTTTACGAGCGGATTTTGCCGGAGCTGAAATCGCGCGGATACACGATCTTTGCGATCTCGCACGATGATAAATACTTCGGCGCCGCAGATAAAATTTATAAGATGCAAAGAGGCGAAATTTCGCGCATAAAGTAAAGCGGCGAAATTTTAAAATTCTGCGCAAAATTTCGCGATGGAATTTGACATCTAGATGAAATTCCGCCGTAGAATTTCGCCGCGAAATTTTACGATTGAAATTTAAGTGGTAAGGCGAAATTCGCTTAAAATTTTACAGCGCAAATTCCGCTTCAAGCCCCTATGCTAAAGTTTGCAGTAGATAGAATTTTGCCTCTTTGGCGCAAATTGCAAAAATTTAACCGAAATTTACTAAATTTTGATTATACTGCACACACAATTTAAAAAGAAAGGATAGGAATGAAAAAAGTTCTTATTGCATGTGCTGCGGTTGCGGCGTTTAGTTCGAGTGTATTCGCCGCTGACGGCGCTACTTTATATAAAAAATGCGTGGCCTGTCATGGAGCTAACGCCGAGAAGCCTTATCTTGGCGGCAAAGTACCTGCGCTAAACACCCTAAGCAAGGAAGATATCATCGCTAGCCTAAAAGGCTACAAAGACGGCACTCTAGGCGAGGGCAAGGGAAAATTTGGCATGATGGGCGTTATGAAAGGTCAAGCAGCTTCGCTTAACGATGAATCGATCGAAGCGCTAGCCGATTTCATCGTTTCTAAAAAATAATTTCAAACTTCATTCGGCGGGCTTCGCGCTCGCCGAACTTCGCTTAATTTAAAATTTCAAAATTCTACGCTAATATCACGTAAAAATTCCAAAGGCTCATAATGTTTAACGGACTGATCAGAGAGATCGCGCAGGTTGCGAGCTTTAGCGGCGATTTGCTGCGACTGCGCGCGAAATACCGCCCCGCGCTCGGAGATAGCGTCGCGGTAAACGGCGCGTGCCTGAGCGTGACGCGGCTTTTTGCAGACGGATTTACGGTGCAGCTTTCGAGTGAAACGGCGCGCGTCATCGCCGCACAAAACTTGCGCGGCCCGGTGCATATCGAGCCAGCGATGCGGCTAGGCGAGCGCATAGACGGGCATTTGATCCAAGGGCACGTCGATGCCGTGGGCGAAATTTATAAAATTTCAAAGCTCGCAAGCGGAGTCGATTTTTTTATCCGCGCACCGCTGCACATAGCGCCGCTACTAGCGCCGAAGGGCTCGGTGGCGATCGACGGCGTGAGTTTAACGATAAACGAAGTGCTTGAAATCGGCGGCTCGCACGGGCGAAATTTTAAAGACCAATGTCTTGACGGCGAAAATTTTACTCATAAAGAGCCGCGCGGCGCAAATTTTAACGGCGCAAGCTTGCGCGGGCTAAATTATAGCGGCTCGAATTCCGTTCGCGATCCGAACTCCTTGGGCGCAAATTTAAAGAGTAAAGCGCAAAGCTGCGCCATTCGCCTTACGATCATCCCGCTCACGCTTAAAGATACGCTCTTTGGGAGCTACAAAATTGGGCGCCGCGTAAATATCGAAACTGATCTGCTCGCGCGATACGTCGCGGCGCAGCTAGGCTTTGCCGGCGGACAGCCCGTCTGCGGTATGGACACGGTGCGCGATGAGAGCGCCGAGGGCGAAAAAGAGGGGCTTTCGTGGGACGCAGTAGATAAAATTTTGAGCCTGTATTAAGCGGCGCATGATGGGCAAAATCGAAATTTGCAGAGAAAATCTTGAGTTTGTATTGGACGGATGCGGCGTGTTGGCGGGCTTTAGCACGCGGCTTGGCGGCGTAAGCGGCGGAGCATACGCGAGCTTAAATTTAGGAGATCACGTAGGCGACGATCCGCAAAACGTCGCGCAAAACCGCGAAATTTTAGCTGCCGCACTCGGTATCGCGCCGCGAAATTTAAAATTTATGCGTCAGATCCACTCAAACAAAGTTGAAATTTTACGCGCAGGTGGCGTTGAAATCCCGCCCTGCGACGGGCTCGTGACCGATCTGCGCGGCGTGGCGCTGTGCGTGCTGGTAGCGGACTGCTCGCCCGTGCTGATCGCGGACGAGCGGCGCGGAGTGGTCGCTGCGGTGCATGCGGGGCGCGCAGGCGTAATCCAGCGGATCTGCACCAATGCGATAAATTTGATGAACGAGCGCTTCGGCTGCGTCGCTGCGGAGCTGAAAGTATTCGTGGGCGCGAATATCAAGGCGCGAAACTACGAACTCGGCGGGCTTGATCTGGGCGAGTTTGAGCGCTACAAAACGCAGGGGCATTTCGATATGAACGCCGCGCTGCGCGACGAGCTCGCAGCTGCGGGGGTGCGAAACGTTAAATTTGATCCGCGCTGTACCTTCGAGAGCGAGCGGCATTTTTCATACCGAAAAGACGGCGCTACCGGGCGCTTCTGCGGCTTTGTGATGAATAAAATTTAATCAATTTAGAGTTGTGGATCAAAAACAAAAAATTCCGAAATATTTACCTCCAAAACATCTGCTATTTTTATCAAATGCTCAATATTGAAATGTTTTTTATTGATATGAAGTTCAGCCATTGAGATCGTTCCTACGGCTTTGTGTCCGATGGCAAGGGCGAGCGAAAGCTGCGAAACGCCTTTTACCGTTCTGATGCGCTTGACATTATCGCCGATAGCCTTGTAAATAGCGTCCATCTTCTCATCGGTTATCGTGCAATCCTTCAAATACGCCTACCTATAATTAAACTAACCATAAGTATATTTGGATTATAATCCGCTATCAACTAACTATAGTTAGAAATTTTAAAATTTGGATGCAAATTATGGAAAATATAAAAATTTTAAAAGAGATATTAGAAACCAAAAAGATACTACTAATCCCATCATATGTTCAAATTGCTTTCGAAAAGATCATGCATGAATTTAATATCAAATCAGATGCTGAAGAATTTATTTATGAGCAATTATGTCCTATGTATCATAGTGATGATCGTATATCGTTAAGATTTTGCGAGGATAGCGGAATTTCAAAGGATAAATATCAAGTACCGCTTATGACATATGATACTGTTGCGGGTGATATATTGCTTGATATGCAGATGAATTTACGACAAAATTTTATTACTACAATGTGTATAAGAACATCAACCGATGGGGAATGTATGCTGACGTTGGCAGATACCCCTTTGACGGTGCAGTTTTTTTCATACGCCATAATCGCAGCCATAATGAAAATATATAGAATTGGCGATTATGATCGTATTATATCTGATTTTCCAAATTTCTAATAGTCATTTTTTATTAGGAGTATTTTATGGAAGTTATCATATTTTTTATAATTTTAACTGCAATAGGCTGGGCAACTAGTGATGATATAAAAACCAATAATAGAAATGATACTAGTAGCAGCATAGACATAGATAAAGAGAATACAGATGTTACAATGAAAATGTCTAATACATATATGGACTTTGAAAGATTTTTAAAAAACAAAGGTAAAGCCAAAAATATTTTTATAGAATTTTTAGATGAATTCTATGGTTTTAAACTTGGCAAAGTTGGAATTTCAAATTTTGTTATTGATGTGCTTTTGCGTGGGTCTAAAAAACAATTTCATAATTTTTCCGATGTCTGCGCTTTTTTCGAATCGCAATGGCAAGTAAGATTGAAATATGACTATAACGATACGGATATAGCCTATATATACTATTTCATCGATATCGCATTTAAAATTTGCGGAATTCTAAATGGTGAAATTGACAACGAAGTTAAGGTATGCGTAATTAGAAACTATTCTGAGAATGATGGATTTGTATCAGCTTTGCTTTATATGACATACGGACGACAAATTTCAACAATTTTAACTTGCGTAAATCAACTTAGCATATTCGCTACAGTCTATAGTATCAATATTATTAATGGTGCAGATAAAACAAAAACTCGTGAATTTATAGTGAATGAATTTGAAAATTTCTTGCCAAGGTTGATGTATTAAGCGCTAAAAATAAACGATAGAATTTTTTATTGATTTTTAAAATTGTTAGACCTTTTTTGTATACTATCAAAAAATTACGAAATTTCAATATAAGGATGCCTTGATGAAATAATAAACTTTACATCATTATATTACTCTCGATCTCTCATCTTTATATAATCAAGCTTATTTTAATAAAGATTTAAATATAATCCCAGCTTCAATTCACACACACCAATCCTAAAATTTGGTTGCGTTTGTCAAAAACAAATGTTAACGGGTGTGGAGGAGAAACCTAAATTTCGGGGCAACCCACAAGGAGAAAACTCATGGTAACAATGAGAGATTTGCTAGAGTGCGGCGTTCATTTCGGACACCAAACACGCAGATGGAATCCGAAGATGAAAAAATTCATTTTCGGCGAGAGAAAAGGTATCTATATCATAGATCTACAAAAAACTATCCGCTACTTTCGCTACACTTATAATATCGTGCGCGACGCGGCTGCCGAGGGCAAGACGATACTTTTCGTAGGCACCAAAAAACAAGCCGGCGCGACGCTAAAAGAGTACGCCGAAAAATGCGGCATGCCTTATGTGAGCCACAGATGGCTAGGCGGCATGCTGACGAATTTTTCCACTATCAAGCAATCGATCCGCAAGCTCGAAGTAATCGAGACTATGGAAGAGGACGGCTCGATAAATTTACTAACTAAAAAAGAGGCGCTAATGCTTCGCCGCAAAAAAGAGAAGCTCGAGCTTTATCTAGGCGGCATTCGCAATATGAAGGGCCTTCCCGATATGATCTTCGTCATCGACGTTGTAAAAGAAAAGATCGCCGTAGCGGAAGCTAACCGCCTAAAAATGCCGGTTATCGCGCCTTTGGATACGAACTGCGATCCGGATGTAGTCGATTTCCCAATACCCGGCAACGACGATGCGATCCGCTCGGTTCAGCTTTTCTGCCAAGAGATGGCTGAGGCGATCAACGAGGGCAAGGCGCTTCGCGATCAAGATGCGAGCGAGGACGGCGAGCAGAGCGAAGCCGTCAGCGACGAAGAGAAAGAGGAAGTCGTAGCCGAGGCGATGAGCGAAGAGGATTTTGACGTAAGCGAGGACGAAGAGTAATGGAAATCAGCGCGCAAATGGTAAAAGAGCTCCGCGAAAGCACCGGAGCGGGGATGATGGATTGCAAAAAGGCTTTGGTTGAAACAGATGGCGATATGGATAAGGCCGTCGATCTGCTTCGCGAAAAGGGCCTTGGAAAGGCTGCTAAAAAAGCCGACCGTCTAGCTAGCGAGGGTCTAGTGAGTGTCGAAGTGGGAGCGGATCACAAGATCGCCACCATAAGCGAGATAAATTCCGAAACCGACTTCGTAGCTAAAAATCAAAATTTTATAAATTTAGTTAAAAATACTACTCTACATATCCAAAGCAAGGGCATTAGCAGCATTAATGAGCTAAATTCCAGCGTCATTAACGGCGTTAAATTTGACGAGCACCTAAAGAGTCAGATCGCTACGATCGGCGAAAATTTGGTCGTTAGAAGATTTGAGACGATTAAAGCGGGCGCAAACGGCGTGGTAAACGGCTACCTGCACTCAAACGGCCGTGTAGGCGTCATCATCGCAGCAGCTTGCGACAGCGAGCGGACTGCGGAGGGTGCGAAGGAGCTTATAAAAAATCTCTGCATGCACGCAGCCGCGATGAAACCGCAGGTCATCAGCTATAAAGAGCTTGACCCAGATTTTATCGAAAAAGAATTCTTGGCTCTTAAAGGCGAGTTTGAGAAGGAAAACGAGGAGTTTGTGCGTTTAGGTAAGCCGCTTCATAAGATCCCGCAGTTTGGCTCGCGCGCGCATCTAAGCGATGAAATTTTAGCCAAAGAGATCGAAGCTTTAAAAGATGAACTTCGCAAGCAAAATAAACCTGAAAAAATTTGGGATAAAATTTTGCCGGGTCAGATCGATCGCTTCATCGCCGATAACACTCAAATCGATCAGCGACTCACGCTGCTAGGGCAATTTTACGTCATGGACGATAAGAAAACCGTCGAGCAGGTGATTGACGAAGAAGCTAAAAAACTAGGCGGCAAGATCGAGATCGTAAAATACGTCCGCTTCGAAGTGGGCGAGGGTCTAGAGAAAAAGAGCGAAGACTTCGCTGCCGAAGTAGCGGCTCAAATCGGCTAAATATGGAACTTCTAAAGGGCGTAAATCTTACTCACGCGTATGATTATACGCTCTTTGAAAATGTAAGCTTAAGCGTTGGGGAGAGCGAGAGCATCGCTATTTTGGGCGTTAGCGGCTGCGGCAAATCGACCCTGCTTCATATTTTATGCACGCTTTTAAAACCGAACTCGGGTGAGGTGATCTACGGCGGGCGCAGTATTTACGAGCTAAGCTCCGATGAGAGACTTAAAATCCGCCGCAACGACTTCGGCATAATATTTCAATCCCACTACCTTTTTAAGGGCTTTTCCTCTGGCGAAAATATCGAACTCGCCGCCAAACTTACGAATAATGCGATAGATGATGAAATTTTAAAAAAGCTTAAAATCGAACATACTTTAAAGCAAGGCGTGGGCGAACTTAGCGGCGGACAGCAGCAGCGCGTGAGTATTGCTCGCATACTTTGCAAAAAGCCGCGCATAATCTTTGCCGACGAGCCGACCGGAAATTTAGATAAGGATACCGCTGGCGAGGTCATGGGCGTGATTTTTGATTACGTAAAATTCAGCCGTGGCGCGCTCGTGCTCGTGACCCACGATGAGAATTTAGCGCAAAAATGCTGCAAAGTTTATCGCCTAAATAACCGAAATTTAGCGCAAATATAAGCAATTAATAACCAAAAATATCTTACAATAGCCCAAATTCTTTCTAAAAGGTCATAAATGAAAATTCTACTTGACAATCACAATGAGCAGGTTGCAAGTGTCGTAAATATTTGCTGCGAGCGCATCGGTGCGGACCTAGTAGCATATAGTGCGGACGAGAGTGAATATGATTTGACGATAAAAAATTATGAAGATGGCGATGATATTTCAAAATTTGATCTTAATAAAACGCTGTTTCTGACGCCTAAGAATGTTTCGGCGCCAGGAGCGCGATACACCCTTACTAAGCCTTTTTCGCCGCTTGAGCTCATCACGTTTATCAGCGAGTTTTCGGTTCAAAATATGAGTGTGCAGGCGAAAGAAAAAATGGCGAAAGAATTTGCTGATGCAAGCTCTGTGATGAAAGAGATCGATGCGATTGATCAGGCAAATTCCGCTTCGGGCAGTAATTTTGAAGAGCTTGTGGATAGTTTTTATGACTCTGGCAAGGATATACCGCTTTCACAGCTGGCAAGCGACATAGCGCCCGAGATTGCAGATGATGTGCCGCTTTCGCAGTTGGTAGGCGATATGCCGCGCACGGACGAGATCGCAGATGATATTCCGCTCTCGCAGCTTGCAGATGAAGCGGCTCTTGCGGACACCATCGCCGATGATACGCCGCTTAGTGCAGTCGCAGAAAAGATTGCGGATAATATCGCAGACGATATGCCTCTAAACTTAGCTGCTAGCGATATTCCTGAGGATATGCCGCTAAATAGTATCAGCACAAGCGAGCCCGCTGAAAATAATCACACACTCCAGGGCGAAATTTCGCTCGCAAAAGATGACGCTCCGATAGCTCTAGCAGCGCTAGATGATGAAAATCCTAAGAATTTTAAAACAGATAAATCACAGACAGAAGATGAAATTCCCGCCACACGGGCAAGCGAAACTTTACCGCTTGCGCAGCAAGACGAGTCGCAAAGAGCTGGCAGCTCTAATGAAACTGCTGTTGAAAAAAAGGCAGACGTTGCGCCTAATCTAGAGGAAACGAAAGGTCCTGCGGACGTTACGCTTAAACAGCATGAATCAGACGGCTCATTTGCCTATAAAACAGAGGAAAAAAAATCTGCCTCGCAAGTAGTGCAAGATGCAGCTGGCATGCCTGTTAACAGTGGATTTGATATGGATTTTTCCAGGCTTTTCGATAGTGCTGGCATGCCCGTGGAGGAGTTTGGCGGATATGATAATTTTGCTGCGGCTGCGTTTGCTTCTGATGAAAAAGAGGATAAAAGATCTGCGCATGATAAAAATAAAGCGGCTGTAAATTCTCAAAAAACGCAAATTTCGTCTCAATACGAGGTCGCTTCAGATACGCCGATTGCGTTAGCGGGTGCGGGCGATATACCTCGCGAAAATCTTTATAACGCCGTTCCGTTTCAAAGTATGGAATTTACTGGCGGACTTGCACAGAATACGCCTATGTCTGCTCATAATGAAGCGGGGGATTCAATTAGCGCCAATTTTGCGGCTTCCGCGAATTTCGTAGCTTCTGCAAATTCCACTCCTGCGCCGAATTTTTCGGAGCTAAACTTGCCGCACATATTAGATGCCTCAGATTTACCGAAGCAAAGCGAGCAAGCCAATAGCGTTGCCGGCGGGTTTGCGGACGGATTTTTACGCGCTATGGAGGGCGATTTTGCAAACTCGTTTGCCGCAAACTCTGCGGATAGCGAGCAATTTAAATCCGGCAAGCCCGCAAAGAGCGCCGCGCAGCAGATAAAATTTAATGCTTCAAAGCCTATATCAAAGCCTTCGGAGCGCGCAGAATTTAAAGCGCATAAATTCGGTGCGTCCGAGCAGGTAAATGAGATGAAATTTGGCGCACAAGCTATGCCGAATGAGCTTGCCGCTTCGGCTGCGGCGGAGTTTGCCAGCCTTATGGCAAGCGAGTTAGAGCCCAGCGCCAAAAGCGAGCCGCTGCGTAACGAGCACGGTAAAAAACCGAGCGCCGAGGAGCTGAAAACCAAACTGCGCGATGATCTGGAAGCGGGCATCGCAAGTACAATCGAGAGATTCGCGGGTAGCAAGGACGCCAAAGACGCGCTGAAAGACTTTAAGATCAATATCGACATATCGTTTGGAGATAGATAGTGAAAGGCAAAATTTTGCTCGTCTCCGGTCCCAGCGGCAGCGGCAAAAGCACGCTTATAAAGCGTCTTATCACAGAATTTGGCGAGCAGATATACTTCTCGATCTCCTCTACGACGCGCGAAATGCGTGCGGGTGAAGCGGACGGCGTGAATTATCATTTCATAAGCGAGAGCGAGTTTCGCGCAGGCATCGAGCGCGGAGAGTTTTTAGAGTGGGCATTGGTCCACGGCAAATACTACGGTACTTCGCTAAAAGCCGCTACGAGCGAGCTTGAGCGGGGTAAGATCGTGATTTTTGACATCGATGTGCAAGGATATGAGATCGTGCGCAGTAAAGTGCCTAAAAGCGAGCTTACTAGCGTATTTATTACTACGCCGAGCTTGTCGGAGCTTAGAGATAGGTTACGCGCTCGCGGCGATAATGATCCTGCCGATATTGCTTTACGCCTGCAAAACGCGCAAGAGGAGATGGAGCGCCTAGGCGAGTATGATTATTTCATAATAAACGACCGCCTGGAAGCGGCGTATGAAAATTTAAGATCAATCTATAAAACTATCAAATTAGAAACGGCGAGCCGCGACATAGGCAAACTAATCGAAATTTGGAAAATTTAAAGGAGAAAAAATGGGCGTAAGTGTTCAACAATTGCTAATTATCTTAGCGATCATCGTGTTACTTTTCGGAGCTAAAAAGATCCCTGAGCTCGCAAAGGGCGTGGGCAAGGGCATTAAGACCTTCAAAAAAGAGATGGAAGAGGACGACGAGCCGCAAAAGGTCGAGAAAAAGATGGAGCAAGAGGTTAAAGACGCCGAAATCAGCGATACTAAAAAGGCGTAAAGGATTTGAAAAATTTAGTCTTAAATGAAATTTTTAAAATTTTATCTCGCAAAGTCGTTTTAGAAAGACCCAAAGATAAAAGTTTGGCTCATTACGCCTCGCCCGAGGCTTTTGCGCTGGCTAAGGAGCTGCGAAAGGCGCCTAAGCTCATCGCTGAGGAGCTTGCGGCTAAATTTAAAGATAGCGAAATTCTAAGCGCTACGGCGGTGAACGGCTATCTAAATTTTCATCTAAAACCCGCCGTGTTGGGCGCTCTTGCTGAAAACGCCCTTAGACTGGGCGGCAATTTTGCGAAAAACGACGCCGAGCTTGGACGTGGAATTTTACCAGCTTCAAAAAAGATTTGCGCGAGTGAGCCTGCTAGCAAAGGTTGCGCTGCAAATCTAGCTGCGAGCGGCAATGACACCGCTAAATCGCAGAATTCCGCCGCTAGGCAAAATTTTATTTCGCAGAATTCCGAAGAGGCGTCAAATTCCATCGCAGCATCAAATTGCGATGAGGCGCGGAATTCCGCCGCTATGCCGCAAAAAATTTTGCTTGAATACATCAGCGCTAATCCTACAGGCCCGCTTCATATCGGGCACGTGCGCGGCGCCGTTTACGGCGATACGTTCGCACGTATCGGAGGCTATCTGGGGCACCGCGTCGATACCGAGTATTACATCAACGACGCGGGCAATCAGATCGAGCTTTTGGGCACTTCGATCGCGCTTCGTGCGCGCGAGCTAGCGGGCGAGGACGTGAGCTACCCCGAGAAATACTACCGCGGCGAGTATATCGACGAGATCATCCCTCTTGCGCGCGCCCAATTCGGCGATGAAATTTTCCGCGACGAATCGCGCGTTTTGATCCTTGCGGAGTTTGCTAAAGACGAGGTGCTAAAGATCATCCAAAAAGATCTCGCGGACGCCGGCATTCATATCCAAAACTGGGCTAGCGAAAAGAGCCTCTATGGCGAGCTTGAGCCTACGATTAAGAAGCTTGAGCGTAGCGGCAAGATGTATGAGCAGGAGGGCAAAATTTGGATCCGCTCATCGCAGCTCGGCGACGAAAAAGATCGCGTCGTCATCCGCGAGGATGCGCGCCCGACCTATCTTGCGGGCGACATCGTCTATCACAACAACAAATTTGAGCGCGGATATGAGCGCTGCATCAACATCTGGGGAGCCGATCATCACGGCTACATCGCGCGCCTAAAGGCCGCCGTGCATTTTCTGGGCTACGACGAAAGCAGGCTTGAGATCATCCTAATGCAGATGGTAAATTTGCTCAAAGACGGGCAGACCTACAAGATGAGCAAGCGCGCGGGCAACGCGATTTTGATGAGTGACGTGCTCGCCGCGATCGGTAGGGACGCGATGCGATTTATCTTCATCAGCAAAAAGGGCGAGACGCCGCTTGAGTTCGACGTGGACGAGCTCGCGCGCGAGGACAGCAGTAACCCGATCTTTTACATCAACTACGCCCACGCGCGGGTCAATCAAATTTTTACCAAAGCGGGCAAGCGCGAGGCGGACGTCCTAGGTGCGGACTTTGGCACGCTGGATGAAGCGGGGCTCGGCCTAGCTTTTGCGGCGCTTGGCTTGAATGAAATTTTAAACGACGCTTTTAACTCTCGCGGCTTGCAGAAGCTGCCCGATTTCCTAAAGGCGCTCGCGGCGGACTTTCATAAATACTATAACGAAAACCGCGTCGTAGGCAGCGAGAACGAGGATGCGAAGCTCAAGCTGTTTGCGCTCGTGGCGCTTAGTATCCGCACGGCGTTTGCCCTGATGGGCCTAAACGCGAAAGAGAAAATGTAGCCGCACAGGCTACATTCGCGCCGATAGCCTAAATCTCACGAACGAAATTTACTTAAAATTTTATCGCTACTAAATTTTAAAGCTAGTTCTAAATTTACGGCTCGTAAAATTTCAATTTTAGAATTTTGCGGACGGTTTCGCGGTATTGTTACTGCGTCGTTCGTAAAATTTAAAATTCGGCTGCAAATTTACCGCTTGCGGAATTTCAAAATTTTAAAATTTTACGGCGTAGAGGTTCGAAGTAAAATTTTAAAACAAGGCTTGAGGTACTAAAATTTTTGTGTAGATTAAATTTCATGTGACGAAATTTAATTCGTAAAATTCTCCTTGGCGGGATTTGCCTGCAAGAGTACTCCTTAAGCCCCGCGGCGCATCGTCGCAAAAAGGATAGATATGAGAAAGATCATCGACATAGCAGCGCTTTCGATTGCCGTTTGTATCTTGGTTATGGTGCTTTTTTTGCCGTCGCCCGTTCTGTCGTTTAAATGCTACCGCGGCGACGGCGTAAGCTGCGCGAAGCTGGGGCGCGACAAGCTCTCCCGCGGAGATTACGAAGGCGCCAGGCTCGCTTTTATCAGGGCTTGCAAAGCGGGCGAAAAAGATAGCTGCTTTGATTTGGGGGCCCTATACGATGGCGAGGGCAATGCGACGCAAGCGGGCGTATTTTATGCCGCAGCGTGCGATAAAAACGTCGCCATAGCTTGCCATAAGCTAGGCAACCTGTATCAAAGGGGGCGCCTGGGTAGGGACTTCGTTGCCGCCGCGCAGCGCTACATTAAGGCCTGCGATTTGGGCTATGCTAAGAGCTGTCATAATGCGGCCGTGGTCTATTTCACGGGCGGTTTTGGGCTTGCGGCGGACCTGGCAAAGGCGGTGAGCTTTTTCGAGCGAGGTTGCGACGGCGGGCTAGTGGATAGCTGCTATAACGCCGGCGTTGCGTATGATAAGGGTCTCGGCGCGCCGCAGGATCGTGACAAGGCGGAGAAGCTTTACACCAAATCCTGCGAGCTGGGCTACGGCGACGCCTGCAATAATTTAGGCTATTTGTATGTGAGCAAGGGGGATCTGCGCGGATTTTCCAAGGGGCTCGGATGCGTCAAAAAGGGCTGCGACGCGGGCAATAAAAAATCCTGCCAGCTCTACGAATTCATGAAAGAGCAAATTTTAAAGAAGTAGGCGCTTAGTAGCCCGGGGCACATTATCCGTCGCGAGGCATCTGTTTTGTATTACTCGCCGTGCACCGTCTGTCGTATGGTGTCTATTGTGCTATCCGCCTTGCACCGTCTATCTACGCTGCTCGTCGCGCGGTATCGGTTTTTGCGATGGGCTTGCCTGTGATATTGCCGCGACGGATTTGTGAGTTTTTACAGCGCGAAATTTAGCGCGGAAGTAAAGCGCGAAGCTGTTTGAGGAGGTAAATTGGAATATGAGATCACGGGCGAGGTTCAAAATCTCCGCGTCCACGCTGCAAGAGGAAATAGCAAAATTTGGGTATTTTTCGAAATAGACAGCGTGAAGCTGTGCGGCGAGTTTAACGATATCCCCGTGGAGGAGGGCGAACTTGCGCGCGCGTATTTCATCCGCGGAGGATACGCGGGCAGCTACGTAGTTACGCGAGTTTGGGTAGCGCGCAAACCAAGCCCCTTGCGCCGCAAGCTGGGGATCGCGACTGCCGTGTGTACGCTTGGTTTCGGCGCGGCGCTGTGGATTGTAGGCTTTGGGGTTTTAAACGTCGGCGGGAGGGGCTCGCTAATTAATTCTGTCTGTGTCGCCGCGGCAGGATTTGGGGTGCTAAAAGAGGGCGCGGGCAATCTTAAAATGTGGCTAAATCAGCGCACGTCCGAGTAGATCGCCGCCTCGACGTAAATTTCATAGATTTACAAATCCGCCGAATAAAATTTACTCGCGCCCGCTGTATCTTTGCAACGTAAATTTTGCTAAAATTTGCTCCGAGCGCGAAATCCGCCGCGCAAATTTAGAAAAAGGTAAATTTTGAATATAAACGAAGCGATAGTTGTCACCGCCAAAAAGCAAAAAGAGTGCAGGCGCGCGTTTGCAAAGTATCTGTTTTTGGGGATTTTATTTATAATTATACTGCCCGTGGGCGGCGGATTTGCCGTAGGGCATCTTTTTGAAAATCGCCTTGCACCGCTATTTTTCATCATTATCTATATTCCGTTTTTTCTAGCCGCGCTAATGGCTAATGCTAGCCGAGTGACCAGCGAGCTGGGGGACTACAAAGCGTTTTATAAAGACGTTTTCGTCCGCGCCGCCATCCGCGGGGTAGATCCAAATTTTAACTACGATCCGTTTGCCGGCATCAGCCGTAAGGAATTTCGCAAAATCGGCATTTACTCGCCGGATGAATTTCGCGCAGAAGATCAAATCAGCGGCATTTATAACGGCGTCAAATTTAGCCTCAGCGAAGCGATCGATATCCCAAACGGCGCGACGCTGGAGCTAAGCGATTCGGCGGCGCTAAATTTGCTATCCGCGATAATTTTTGCGTGGTCGACGATGAAGGATATGCAGGCATTCAGCGGCTCGGTCTTGGTCTGCGAGTTTTACAAGAAATTTAACGGACAAACTATAGTCGCGAGCCGCACGCTAAACACCAGATTTTTAGGCGAAAAAGAGCAGATGGACGACCTGTTTTTTAGCAAAGAATTTAGGGTCTTTGCGGATGATAGAGTAGAGGCGCGTTATCTTTTGATGCCCGCGTTTATGCAGCGTCTGCGAGAGCTAAAGGAAAAATTCGCGGGGAAAATGGGGCTGAGCGCGGCGTTTATGGACGATAAGCTTTATCTATTTTTAAACGGAGCGAAAAATAAGTTTGAAACAACGCTCTTTTCGCCGCCGCCGAGCTTAGAGGACGCCGCTGGGATCAAAAATGAAATTTTAGAGCTTTTGCGGGTCATAGATGAGCTAAGCTTGAACCCGGATTTAAGCGAAGCGGCGATTTTGGCTGATTAACGCGCGACGCTATTTGGCGGATAAAATCCGCTTGCACTGTGAGAGGGCGCATTACTTGTCGCCTATCGAAATACATGGCGGCTCGAGTGCTATTTATCCGCCAGCCAAAATGTGCTACGCTTTGGTCGTATCCTCCACCGCCTATCGAGATGCGCTAAAGCCTGGATTGCTTCTATGCTACTTACCTAGATGCGCTGATCGGATCGCTCATTTTTGCTACCGGCGAGGGTGCGATTAAGTAGCTCCTGTTCGCGAGCGAATAATCTGCAAAATTTCTTCCAGTCGTGCAGATAGACGAGCCTGTGCTCTTTACCATTTTCGTCTATGTAGATGCCTTGCGTTGAGCATAGGCTCATCTTTTGCCAGTAGTCGAAAAACGGCAACGCCTCGATGTCATCTTGCAGTACACCTCGCATTGTGCCGTTATCGTAAATTTTTAAATCATAATAAGTCATTTCCATTTTTAACCTTTCTAAATTTTATATCTACGAAATTCTGCCGCGATAAAGTTCTGCTTTCTTAAAATTTTACCGATATAAAATTCTGTAAGCTGGATTTAGAATTTTAAAATTCTGTGCACCGCAAAATTTACCGCGAATTTCGCCCCTTTAAATTTTGCGGCGTCAATCCTCGATAAAATTCTGTATAATTTCACCGCAAGTAAAATTTAGCCTGCCAGCGCCTTTAGCTGCTCGGTGCTTAGCCCATCCACCAAAATATAGCTTGCATCGATGAAGCGGTAGTTTTGCTTCGGCAGGCGCGCGATAAACTCGTCGTATTCCAGCTCGGCGATTGCATGGTAGTTACCTGCGTCGTTTTCGTCGCCCTCTATGCCTATGAGCGCGATCTGCCAGCGCGCTACGTCGTTATTTTTCAGCATCTCCGCGTTTTGCCACTCCACAAACGGTTTGTAGGGCAGGATAGTGGGTAGGTCCTGCGTGAGCGCGTATGAGCCCATTATCGTGCCGTCATCTCCATTTCGGTAAAACCTCTGGTGCGCGCTGTAAGCGCCAAGGTACTGCACCTCGGTCAGCCGCTTGCTAAACTCGGCGGCGGGGTTATACGAGGCTAAAATTTCATCCATCATCGCGCGGTTTATCGCAAAAGGCCTCTCTACGCCGTAGCAAAAATTTACCTCCGTATCGCCGCTTAAGTGCTGATCTATCGAATGTAGCCCCGCCGCTATATCGCGCTCGTAGTCGAATTGCTCTATCCTGTCGTGAGTGTAAATTTCGCCGTTTTCATCCGTGATCTCGCTTTGCAGCTGCTTGGATAGCGCCTGTAGATATGAGATCGCCAAAACCCAATCAAATACCGTCGCGGGCGTATTTATGCGCACGGCGTAGCTTTGCCGCTCCTCGTCATATCTTAGCTCCATTCCGCGCCCGCTCTTGCCCCGCACGCCCAAAATCAAGCACTCCTGCTCGCTCAAAGGCGATTTTAAAAACGCCCTTTCGTCAAAGCCCTCGGCGCTCTCGTCTATGTCAAATACCGATAGATCGGGCAGGAGCTCCAATGTCTTGCCTACGCTCATGGCGTCCGAATAGCCCATAAATAGCGGGCGCTTTTTGTTTTTGACGCGAAATTCTACGCTCATCACTTTCTCCTTTGTTAAATTGGCAAAATTATAGCGAAATTTTACCCGCCGCCGCGAGCTAAATTTGCAGCGCAAGGAGTTGCGAAAAGTAAGCTTAAAGCTTTTTGGGAGTAAAATTTAAACAGACCCACATAGACGGTAAATTTAATCAAAGGAGCGAAAATGACGAAAGATCAGTGTTGCGTCCTAAAGCATCTGACGGCAGGCGAGACGGACGGTTTTGACAAGATAGGCGAGATGAATGACGGCGAGTTTTTGAACGCGCTTATCGGAAAAGGGCTTGTTCGGATGCTTGACTGGGCCGGCGAGGACGAGACGGGCGATGTGGGCAAATTTATCAGCTCTAGGCTTGATGCGCTGCAAAGCGGCGTGTCACTAGAGTGCGATAAAATTTACGCAAGGCTCGAAAAAGAAGCGAAAAAAGAGGGTTTCGAACGCGGCGATGCGAGCCTATTTTTGATGAACGAGTTTCAAAAGGCGCTGAAGAAGAGCGATTTTAGACTCTTTACTCTGGAGCTTCATAGCGACGCTTATTATCTGCTTATCGCGCACAAGGACGCCGAGAAAGATTTTAAAAAGCTAGGCAAGCGTGAAGAGCTGTTTTGGGATATCGCGCCGTGGGGCAAGCGCCGCAAAAGGCAGATCCTTTACGTCATAAACTGCGAGTGCGGCGAGATGTCCGCGTGGCAGCTGGATGCGGACGAGCCCTCTCCTAGAGATGAGGTTTGCGAGGTTTGTGGGCGGGTGCTTTTCGACGCAGACGGCAATGCGATGCAGCCTTTAGAGAAGGAATTTATCTGATCTTGCTTATCGCGGTTTTGCGTGCGAAGTTCTGGCCGGATGAAAGTCAAATTTATTGCGCAACTCGGCAGGATTTGGCGCACAGGTTTGGTTTGCAGCTCGGCGACGAAGCGCAGTTTAAATTTAAGGCTCGCTTGGGCGGCGGAATATGTTTCGATGCGGCTCGCTCTGGTAATCAAATACGCTTCGGCGCGGCTAGTTTTGGTTTTCTATTCACGCGAGCGGCGAAATTTTGCGGCTTGCGTTTGTATTTCGCAAGACCATAGTGCAGGACGCGCTCTTTTAGCGCTTGCATTCCGCTTTTACGTTTTTGCCTCTCAAGTTCGCAGTCGTGGACGTATCCGTTCATGCTACGCTAAATTTTGATTTTAATGGTCACAGACATCAAGCCTATTTCGTTAAAATCAAAATTTAGCTCTGTTGCGATCACTAAATTTATAATCCTGTAAATTTAAAATTTTAAGCGTAAAATTTTAAACTAAAATTTCTAAAATCTCTAAATTTTAAAATTTTAAATGCGATACGAGCTTGCCGGCTCGCTTGTCATAAGGCTCACGAATTCTGCTGCAACTAAAGCGGCAAGCTCATTTGATTTAAAAATAAGACAAAATTCTAGCTAGCGCGCCCGCACAGAATCCCTATGTTAGAGCGAACGCAAACGCGCTATGTTTGAAATCCGAAACCGACGAGGTGCGGTGAAAGGCTAACCGCGAGCTTTGGTGATGCACGCCTCGATCGTCGCCATCACCGCTGCGCGAAACCCCGCCGCCTCCAGCGCTGCGAGTCCCTCTATCGTCGTGCCCGCAGGCGAGCAGACCGCGTCTTTAAGCTCCGATGGGAGCTTGCCGCTTTGCAGTAGGCGCGCCGTGCCCTCTACCGCCGCCGCTACCGCGTCGTAGCACAGCGCCCGCGGCAGTCCGCCCCGCACGCCCGCGTCCGCCGCCGCCTCGATAAAGGCGCACACATACGCAGGTAGGCTACCTGCAATCCCCGTAAATGCAGCAAAGCCAGCCTCGTCTATCTCGTAAAATTTGCCAATTTTGGCGGCTAGAGCTCGCACGATCTCCCGACTAGCCTCATCAAAATACTCGCCGTAGCACAGCGCCGTAGCCGACGCGCCGATGCCAGCGGCGACGTTTGGCATCGCGCGGGCTACGAAAACGTCCGCACCTACGATATTTTGGGCACGCTCCAGCTTGAAATTCGGCGCCAAAAGAAGCAGGATTTTGCCCGCGAGCTCAGGCGCGATTAGGCGTAAAATCCCCTCGTAGCTGGCGGGCTTGGTCGCGAGCACGATAATATCCGCCGCGTGCGCCACCTGCGTCTCGCCTTGTAAAATTTGTACGCCGTAGCGCTTGCGTAAGACTTCGTTTTTGCTTCTAGCATAAGCTAGGACTTGAAACTTCGTATCGGAGGTGGGCTGCGCGCAGGCGGAATCACGCTCGCGGCTCGCAAAATTCTGCTCTAAATTTGCGGAATTCTGCCCGCAAGCCGCAAAGCTTTGAGTATCTGGCATAAAATTTTGCCCGTCGTGCGCGGAATTTTCTCCGCCAGACGTGCAATTTTCTTTATCCTCTGCAAAATTTTCTCCGCTCGCCGCGCAATCTAGTCCGCCGGCTCCGCAAAGTGCTGCGATCATCGCCTCGCCCATATTTCCGCCGCCGATAAATCCCACTTTCATTTTCGCTCCTTTTAAAGCTAAATTATGTCTCAATGATAGCTCAAAATTTCTTTATCCGCCCTTGCGGTGCGCGGTTTATCTGCATAAAAGCAAATTTTAGCTACAATCTCGCCTAAATTTTTTAAAAAAGGATGCGTTATGGCAATAAATGTTTTTTATGACAAAGATTGCGATTTGGGTTTGATTAAGGCTAAAAAGGTCGCTATGATCGGCTTCGGCTCGCAAGGGCACGCTCACGCCGAAAATTTGCGCGATAGCGGCGTAGAGGTTATCGTGGGCCTTAAAAAGGGCGGCGCGAGCTGGAGCAAGGCCGAGGCGAAGGGTTTTAAAGTAATGAGCGTCGGCGAAGCTACGAAGGCAGCTGATCTTGTGATGATCCTAACGCCCGATGAGTTTCAAAGCGACATTTTCAAAGCGGAGATCGAGCCGAGCTTAAGCGAGGGCAACGCGATCGCGTTCGCGCACGGCTTCAATATCCACTTCGGACAGATCGTCCCTCCAAAGGGCATCGACTGCATTATGATCGCTCCGAAAGCCCCGGGCCACACCGTCCGCAACGAGTTCGTAAGCGGCGGCGGCGTGCCTATGCTGATTGCTGTTTCGCAAAACGAAAGCGGCAGAGCCAAAGAGCTTGCTCTAAGCTACGCAAGCGCGATCGGCGGCGGCCGCACCGGCATCATCGAAACGACTTTTAAAGCAGAGACCGAGACCGATCTTTTCGGCGAGCAGGCTGTGCTTTGCGGCGGACTTTGCGCTCTCATTAACGCGGGCTTTGAGACCCTCGTCGAGGCTGGATATGAGCCCGAGATGGCGTATTTTGAGTGCCAGCACGAGATGAAGCTGATCGTGGATCTCATCTATCAAGGCGGTATGGCAGATATGCGCTACTCGATCTCAAACACCGCAGAATACGGCGATTACGTAAGCGGAAACCGCGTCGTAAACGAAAGCAGCAAAGCGGCGATGAAAGAGGTGCTAAAGGAGATTCAAAACGGCAAATTTGCAAAAGACTTCATCCTCGAGCGCAAAGCTGGCTACGTGCGAATGAACGCCGAGCGCAACATCACGGCAAACAGCTTGCTTAGCAAAACCGGCGATAAGCTTCGTGCGATGATGCCGTGGATCGCCAAGGGTAAGCTCATAAACAAAGATAAAAACTGATTTCGGCTGAGCTTTGGCTAATGCAAATCCACGCGGGCGCCGCAAAAAGCGCCCGATCAATTACATAGCGATCGCCTTTGTCGTAATCTTATGCTTTTTAAGCGGTGCGATTACCTACGCGGTTTTGGATCTCGTATTTTCGGGCAATAAAGCCGCGTTGCAGCAAAGCTCACGCAAACAAGCCTCCAAGAGCGCTTCCGATTCTCGCGGTAAAAAGCCGCGTTTAAGCGCTGCACAGAAGGAAGCCCTGATTCAAAAGGAGCTTGATAAGATCGCCGAGCAAAATGTAACCGCGCCGAAGCTTCCCGTAGAGCCTGCCTCGCAAAATTCCGCAAGACAAAATCCTACAAATGACAATTTGCAAAATTCCGTAAATTCTATCGCTTCCGCAAATTCCGCCACCGTAAATTCGGCGAGCGACGGACCTGATGTAAATTTTACCGCGTCAAATTCCGCTTTAGAAAATTCCATAAATTCTACCGCGCAAAGCCATGCTTCTAGCGGCGCGGACGATCTTTCTAAATCGCCGCGCAAGGCTTTGCCCGCAGGCTCTCGCGCAAAGCTAGCGATCATCATCGACGACGTAGGCACCGGCGAGCAGGCGCAAAAGATCGCCGCTCTGCCCGTGCGCGTGACGCCGTCCATCTTCCCGTCCGAGTATCAGCGCAAGGACACGCGCTCGCTCGCTCGCGGCTTTGAGCATTACGCGATCCACCTGCCGATGGAGGCGAGCTCTGCTAAAAATAACTCCGCGACGCTGCGAGCTTCGGATAATTACGAGAAGATGCGCGGCGTCATAGCCAAGCTGCGCGCGGACTTTCCGAACGCTAAATTTATAAACAACCACACCGGTTCTAAATTTACCGCCGACGAGCGCGCGATGCAAAATCTGCTGCGCGCGATGAACGAGCATGGATTTTTATTTATCGACTCTCGCACGAGCCCCGCTACCAAGGCCAAAGCGGCGATGAATGGGCTTGGCATGCGATACGTACATCGCGACGTATTTTTAGATAATCAAAACAGCGTCGCCGCGGTGCGCAAAAAGCTGCGCGAGGCCGTCGCGCTTGCTAAAAAGCAGGGTTACGCCATCGCTATCGGCCATCCCAAAAGCTCCACTCTGCGCGCGCTTGCAAACAGCGCCGACATCCTAGGCGAGGTCGATTTAGTGTATTTGGACGAAATTTATGAGTACTACGAGTGAGCTTAGTTTTAAAATTCCAAGCCTAGCAAGGCTCGGTGCGAGCGAGCCTGCGCAGCTATATTTTAGGGGCGAGCCGGCGCTGCTTCAAAAGCGCCGCATCTCGATCGTGGGGTCGCGCAAGATGAGCGTTTATAGCAAAAATTTGATCCTGCGTCTCGCGCGCGAGCTAAGCAATGCGGACTTTTGCGTCGTAAGCGGCGCGGCGATCGGCTGCGACATAGCCGCGCACGAAGGGGCGTTTCCAAACACGATCGCGGTTTTTGGAAACGGCCTTGATCAAATTTATCCCGCGCAAAACGCCGCCATGATCAGCAAAATTTACGAGCGTAGCCTCGCGCTTAGCGAGTATGAGGACGGCGTGAGCGCGCGCGGATTTCAGTTTTTGCAGCGCAACCGTATCGTCGTGGCACTGTCCGAAGCGCTTATCGTCGCTCAGGCAGAGCCCCGCAGCGGCTCGCTGCAAAGTGCGCGCCTGGCTCGCGAGATGGGCGTGCCCGTGTACGTGCTGCCGCACCGAATGGACGAGAGCGCGGGCACGAATGATCTGCTCGCAAAATCTCAGGCGCGACTGATCGCGGATTTTGGGGAGTTTGTCGCGTCTTTGGCTCCGCAGACGCCGCAAAACACTGAGCGCGCGCAGGATGAGGTGATGGAATTTTTAGCTCTAAATTCCGATTTGCAAGCGGCGATCGAGCGCTTCGGAGAGAAAATTTACGAATACGAGCTTGAAGGTAGGATCGAAATTTTAGGCGCAAAGATCGTGGCAAAATAGCCGATGATCGGCGTTTGATTGCCGTAGTTTAATCGGCGCCGCCCGCTAGTGCGGCTTGTTTGCACTGCGCGTAGTCTGCGCGGTCGGAGTTTAAATTTAGAAAAAGGCGGCTTGATAAAATTTTACTTTCTACAAGTAGCACTTGAGCTTAAAACAAACCCGCGTGGTTTGTCCGTGCGCCGCCGCTCGTTTGTGGTAATGATCGGTTTGTGAATGCCGCGCGCGATTTATAAATACTTTTCGGCGCAGAATTTAAGCGTTAAAATGCATGAAATTTTCTGAAATAGCGTTTAAATGTTTGTTTGCCCATCGTGCTAATTTTTTGTGGGTAAATTTGGCTGCGGATTTCAGCATAAGCGTGGTAGGCTAAATTTGCTGCAAGGAAAAATTTTGGTTGTGGCGACAGAATTTTACTAACGATGAGGCGAGCTTGCGTTCGGTCGTCGTGCAGATGCGGACCCATTTTAAAATTTTAATTTCGCGCGGGGTGCGTCGATCGCGTCCGTATCTGTGCGGCAGGGTTTATGTCCGTCGTGCGTTTGAGTGTCGCTTACATGCGGCTCGCGCGGACTCAGTGCAGATGTACCAAGCCGGCGTGGCGATCGAAATTTTGAAATTTGAAGCTTGCGGACGATAAATTAATAGGCTCGCAAGCGCCGCGAGCGAGTGAAATTTATGTCAATTTCGTATAAAATTTCATAAATCCGCAGCTAAATTCTGCGATAAAATTTAGCTATGAAATTCCGATCGCGGAATTTCGGCGATAGAATTTTAATGGCGGAATTCCGCAAAATTTGATGTTAGCAAAGGATAAATTTTGATAGTTGCGATTGATCTTGGGCTTAAACGTATCGGCGTGGCGGCGGCACCGGATGATAAGACGCCGCTTCCGTGCGAGCCGATCCTGCGCAAAAATCGCACCCAAGCCGCGCGCGAGCTAAGCGAACTGCTGCGCGAAAAGGGTGCCAGCGTGCTGGTGCTTGGCGTGCCGCGCGGCGGGGCAAGCGAGGAGGAGATGAGCAGGCGCATACGCCACTTCGCCTCGCTGCTGGATTTTGACGGCGAGATAAAATTTCAAGACGAGAGCTTTTCGAGCGCCGAAGCGGCGGAGTTTGCGAGCAAAAGCGCTAAGGGGGGCGGCAAGGATCCGCGCTTTGATAGCATCGCCGCGACGATAATTTTGCAGAGGTTTTTGGCAAGCAAGGGTTAGGCGCGTAGCAACGTAATTTACACGCGGCGACGTAAGAGAGAATTGCCACTCGTCTGTTTTGCCGACCACTTAATGCTCGCAAAATTTTATCTTGCCCGCCTAAACGGACGGAATTTTATGCTTGTTAGAGATTGGTAAAATTTCATCGCCCGCTAAAGCTTGATATAATTTTGCTTTGCCTGCAAAGAGCCTGCGGAATTTATTTTGGCGGTAGCCGTAAATGACGCTTTAGGTGGTTAAACCGAGTGGAGATTGACGGCGATTTAAGTTTTAATCGGCGAGGTTTATGTATTTTGGCGATCTGTGATAGCGTGCACGGTTGCTATTTTAAGTTTTTGCAAGGTCTATTTAGACGCAAAGAACGTGAAGTAAAAATCGCAAAAAGGCGCGGGTATCATAAAATAGGGCGTAAATTTTGCGATAAATTTCATTTAGGGAGCGGTTATGTTTAAGATCACGATGTTGGTGAAAAAGGCGCCTGGAATCACGCAGCAGGAGTTTGTGGCGCACTGGGCGGCGCATTCGCAAAAGGTTTTGGCTAATCAAAAGGCGCTAAATATCGTCCGCTATGCAAAAACTATGCCTATCTTTATCGAGGGACAGAGCACCGAGCGCGAGACGGCAGCGTTTGACTACGATGCGATGGGCGAGCTGTGGTATGAGAGCGTGCAGGCATTTGCGGATGCGCGAAACAGTGAGGCGGCGCGAGCGGTGCTAGCGGAGCTGATGGCAGATGAGGTGAGGTTTTGCGATATCAAAAATTCCGTGATGTGGTTCGGCGAGGAGGAGGCTGTGATAGAATTCGGCGCCAAGGAAGCGTAAATGCAAGGCTGAGAGGATAAATTTTATGGATCGCGCAGGCGGTAAGAGGTGGAAATTTATCGTTCGCAGCCGATACGCTTTGGATACAGCACGCGGAATCGCGGTAAATATGGTGCTCATGGATGATGTGTGGGTGCGCCTACATAGATGAAATTTACATGCGCGATACAGATACTGCGCGGCCTTGATTATTTTAAGACTCACATATCTAAGTGGTGTGGATCTAAGAATCATGGGTATTGAGCCAAAATGCCTAAAGACGCATTACGCCTGCGATTTTGGCATAGGCAAGCCGATTTCTAAGATAAAATTTAAAAGATGGTGGCGTAAAATTTTTTAAAATTTCTAAGCAACAATGCGAAATTTTCAAAAGTTTTCTAGGGCGTGGCAAGATGCTTGTTGCGGGCTTGGTACGCGACAAAATATTTTACACACTAGATTATCGCTCTGATAAATCACCATTGTAGAGGCTGTAGGTGTTTCAGACCTCAGGATTAAATGCTTTATTATAAATACTGCAGGCGCCGTGGATACCGCATAGACGTGCGAGTAAAAATTGAGGCAAGCCAGCCATAAAAACAATCTTGCAAGTAAAATTTTAATTTGCCTTTTTAAAATTCCGCTCAAAGCTCCGTTTAGAATTTTATTTAAAATTTTGCTTGGGATTTTGATAGGAATTTTACGAGAATTCGCCGGAAATTTCACAGCTATTATCAAAAATTAAAATTTTATCCCTCGCTTTTTGCTATAATTATTTTTAAAATTTAAAAGGAGCAAAAATGAAAATTTTAGCGTCGATTGCCGCACTAATCGTAGCAGCCTACTTGCTCGCGCAGATATTTTTCCCGCAGGCGGTCTCATTTGTCGGATGCGGCATCGGTAGGGCTAATTCGTGCGAAGATTACGGAGCATATTTGCTTGAGGAGCGCGATTATGAGGCAGCAAAAAAGCCGTTTGAAAAAGCTTGTGAAGCGGGGCTGGAAAATAGCTGTGCTATCGCGGGAGATTTATATTACGACGAGCAGAATTTATATAAAACTACGAAAGATAAGGGCAAGTCCGCGCGGTTTTATTCCAAAGCGTGCGAGCTGGGAGCCGCCAAAGCTTGCTACAACGCCGCGATAATCTCTTATAAAAATGCGGATAAGAAAAATACGTTCACTTTTTTTGCTAAATCATGCGATTTGGGACTAGGCGAGGGCTGCTTAAACGCTGCGGTCGCTAGCTACGAAGAAAAAGACTATCAGAGCGCTCTTAAGTTTTTCCTCAAATCTTGCGATGCTGCTTTGGCGGAGGGATGCCAGAGGGTCGGGCTAGCGTATTCAAAGA
This sequence comes from uncultured Campylobacter sp., assembly GCF_937980635.1. Lineage (GTDB taxonomy): Bacteria > Campylobacterota > Campylobacteria > Campylobacterales > Campylobacteraceae > Campylobacter_B. The sequence goes on along the minus strand of NZ_CALJPG010000022.1, from coordinate 57,489 downwards.
AGGAATTTGGCGAGCCGGATCTGGATAAAGCGATGATCTACTACGACAAAGCCTGCAAGCTGGGAGCGGAGTTTAGCTGCAACGTAGTAGCCGCGATGAATAAAATAAATGCAAGCGAGGCTAATGCTACTAAATAGATGGCAGGGCTAACTAGATGATAACACGGCGAGATCGAAATTAACTTAGAAATTTTGCGGAGCTTTATGGGATTTTATGAAATTTTGCGGAATTTTATCTTTAAATTTTATTGCTGAAATTTCGCATATTGCGATAATGGCGATAGATAGTGATTTTAAAATTTCAGTATTTTGGAAGTTTGGAATTTAATCTATGCTATGGATTTTATTGACATAATTTTAATTTGTCATAGACTTATCCATCGCGATATAGGGATTTCATCATAATCCTAGCGCATCCCTGAAAGAGAAAAAATTGTGCAAATTAGCGAGTAGCTATGCAATCACAGCTGATATGGCAAAAATATCCGAAAAAGATCGCACGGGATAATCAATCTGCGAAGTAAGTAAAATCAATTCTCAAGTGGATGGAATCTATCAATAAACAAGTAAAATTATTCATTGCAAAGCAAGCAAAATCGATCTGTCAATGGGTAGATCAAGCTTAAAACTAACTCGAAGTAGCCTGTAAATAAGCTAAATTGCAAGCAAGATAAATTTTAAGCAGGCATATTGTAAGAAAGTAGAATTTTAGATGGGGTAAGCGGGATAAATCGATTTCAAATCACCGTAGAAGTTGGATGAGGATTTTAATTTTAAAGCCCCATTTTTCCGGGATTTAAGATGCCTTTTGGATCAAAAGCCCTTTTGATTGCGCGAAATAGCTCCATCTCTGCTGCGCTAAAAGCTAGTGGCATAAATTCTGCTTTGCTTAGCCCGATGCCGTGCTCGCCGCTGAGCGTACCGCCAAGACCAACTGCAGCTTTGAAAATTTCGGTGATTGCGTCATGTCCGCGTCGCACTTGAGCTTCATCTTTTTTGTCGGCGACCATGACGTTGGTGTGGACATTGCCGTCGCCCGTGTGCCCGAAACAGGGCACGCGCACGCCGTATTTATCGCCGATGCACGCGATACGGCGCAGTAGCTCGGGCAGCTGCGAGCGCGGGACGGTGATGTCCTCATTTAGCTTAAGCGTGCCGTAGATATTGATCGCCTGCGAGCAGTTGCGTCTCGCAAACCAAATGCCCGCGCGCTCCTCTTCGCTTTCTGCGATGCGAAAGTCGCTCGCGCCGTTTTGAACGAAAATTTCTTTTATGAGCGCGAGCTCCTCCAAAAGCACTGCTTCTAAATTGCCGTCTGTTTCGCAGATCAAAATCGCGCCCGCACCCTTCGGCAAGCCCTTGTGAAATTTCTCCTCGACCGCGGCTATGCACAGCGCGTCTAAAAATTCCATCGCCACGGGCGTGATACCGGCAGCCATCGTCTTATACACGGCATTCATTGCCGCATCTACGCTAGGAAAAACGCCCATCGCGGTCTTTTTAAGCTTTGGCATTGGGATGAGCTTGAGCGTGATTTCGGTGATGACAGCAAGCGCACCTTCGCTTGCGATTAAAATTCCTGCCACGTTGAAGCCTGCGACATCTTTTATAGTGCGTTTACCCGCTCGAATTACCTCGCCATTAGGCAGTACCGCTCGCAGTGCCATTACGTAGTCTTTGGTGATGCCGTATTTTGCCGCGCGCATACCGCCTGAGTTTTCGGCGACATTGCCTCCTAGCGTGGAATAATCCTGGCTTGCAGGATCGGGTGGATAAAACAGCCCGCGCGCTGCGGCTGCTTTTTGCAGATCGATATTTATACAGCCGGGTTGGACTACGGCGAGTAGATTTTGCATGTCGATTTCTAGAATTTTATTCATATGCTTTTCAAATGCCAAAATCACTCCGCCGTTTGCAGCTAAAGATCCACCCGTAAAACCGCTACCTGCGCCTCTTGGAACTACGGGGATTAAATTTTCGTTGCAGAATTTTAAAATTTGACTGACATCGTCCTCACTTCGCGGGAAAAGCACGCCGTCCGGCAGGCAGCGTCTTTTCGTCGCGTCGTAGCAGTATGCCGTGCGATGAGCCTCGTCAAAATAGGCGTTATCTGCGCCTAATAGATTTGTAAAAAACGCTCGCGCGGCGCTATTCATCGCCGTCTAAGCCCAGCAAATAACGGTAGTGCTTGTCGTAATCGCTGATCGGGCCGTTAGTAAAATCCCAAATGACGGTCTTTATCTCGCCTACGCGTGAGTAAAATGGCAGCTGATAATAAGCTACGCTGCCACTAGCGAACGTGCGCAAAGGCTTGAAGCTGCCGCAGTCGGCAAATACGCCTTGTTTATCCATCGCGATAAAAATCAGTCCGGCGCTGTTTTGCGCGCAAATTTTACGAAAATCGTCGCGGCTAGGATTTGGCTTGTGGTTATAGCTAAGATAGGCGCCGCCAAGATCCGGGTGGATAAAATTTATATTCGGAAAAGCCTTGATAACCTGCTCGTAAATTTCAGCGTTAGGCGCGACGATTATGGCGCGGTCATAGAGGAAATTTAAGATCACTTTATCGCCGCTTGAGGGTAAAATTTTAGGCAGTGGCAGCGCCTCTTGAGTTAACATATCAAAGACCTCAAATCGCACCTTTGCCTTGCCTGCGCTTTTTTGCGTCACGACTGCGCGCGCGATGATGGAGCTTGCGCCGCTACCGAAATTATGCATCACCACTCCGCTGCTACCTACGGCAATCGTAGGGCTATCTGTGATCTCGCCCGAACCATCCTTTACGCTAAGTAAGGCGGTTTCGTATCGCGGCATATTAAATTCCGCTCCTATCGCCGCACTTAAAAATAGACCTAAAATAAGTAAAGCTTTTTTCAAAATTCTGCTCCTGAATAAAATTTCGGCTAATTATACATAAAACTTTGAAATTAGCGATAAAATTCCGCGGTATTTACGAAATATAAGCGTTTTTTCGTTACAATCCCGCCTTAAAATAATATTTCAAAGCGGTTTTATATGACTAGAATTTTTATATTGCTTTTTCTGTGGATAGGCGTAGTTTTTGCGAACAACCCCAGCGTAGAGAAGTTTGCCTGGCCCGATGGCGTGAGTCTGCTGCAATTTATGGAAACCGCGGGCATCCCCGCATCTGTATATTACGACCTGGATAAAGAGGATCAGGAGCTTGCCGCCGAGGTGCGCGCGGGCGTGGAGTGTCAAATTTTGCGTGATCCCGCAGGCCGTGTCTCCCAGCTGCTAATCCCCGTTAGTGAGGAGCTTCAGATCCACATCTACCGAGATAAATTCGGCACTTTTAGATTCGTTTATACTCCGATAGTTTATGAGGAAAACAGCTACTCTTTAGGAATTCAGATCGAAAGCTCGCCCTATCAAGACATCATCAAAGCTACGGGCAATGCGGCTTTAGCGAATGAGTTTATGCTTGTTTTTAAAAATGAGGTAAATTTTAAAAAGCTGCAAAAGGGCGATCGGCTCGTGATCCTATACGAACAAAAAACGCGCCTTGGCAAGCCTTTTGGCGGAGTAAATATTACCGCAGGAATGATCGAGGAAAATAAAAAGCCCAAATCGCTATATTTTTTCGACGATAAATACTACGACCGAAGCGGTAAAAAGGTCGAATCTTTTCTACTAATCACACCGCTTGTTTATACTAGAATTTCATCCTATTTTACTCCTAAAAGATTTCATCCGATTTTAAAGCGATATCGCGCGCACTTAGGCGTAGATTATGCAGCCCCCAAAGGCACTAGGGTAAATGCCGCAGGGGCGGGCAAGATTAGCTTCGTAGGGCGTAAAAACGGCTACGGCAATACCGTTGAAATCAACCACGGAGGCGGTATTAGCACGCTTTATGCGCATCTTAGCGGCTTTGCTAGCGGCACGAAAGCAGGCGTTAGCGTCAAGCAAGGTCAATTAATCGCCTACGTGGGCTCGACCGGGCTTAGTTCGGGACCGCATCTGCACTTCGGACTTTATAAAAATAAGCAGGCGATAGATCCCCTTAAAGTAGTCAAGATTGAAAAAACTAACGTTATAAGCGCTGAGGAGCTTAAATTTAAAGCTCTCGTCAAAGATATGGATGCTAGAATAGCTGCGGCTAAAGACGGCTCGAAAAACCCTGCTAAATTTGAAAACTACGAGTCGCTTATCACGATAAATTAAGGCCAAAAATGGAAAATAAAGAGCAGCTGGACGACGTCGAGGAAGCTAAGGCGCTTCTTGATGCGCATCTAGGCGATACGCTTGAGCATGAGCTGAGTGCCGCCGATCTTACGGAGCATTTAAAAACTCTAAAGAAGCACGACGAAGAAAAATACGTAGAATTCTTAAAAAAGCTAGATCCTGAGGATCTTGCCGATGCTGCGCTTGAGATGCCCGAGCATATGCTCGAAGACGTCATCGAAACTCTGCCTCACGAAAAGATCGTCAAAGCGATCGAGGAGCTCGAAAGCGACGATCAGGCGGAGCTTTTGCAAAATATCGGCGAAATCGACGAGGACAAGGCCGAGCAGATTTTCTACGGGCTTGATGAGGACGATCGCCACGATATTCTTACTATCTCCAAATATAGCGAAGATGAGGCGGGCGCGTATATGCAGACCGAGGTCTTTAGCACGAGGCAGGATCAGACCTTGGGGCAGGCGGTCGAGATGCTGCGCGTTATGCGCGAAAAGGACGAGATCGAGAATGTCTTTCAGCTCTTCGTGCTCGATAAAAAGGGACATCTGCTTACTACCTTTTCGACGTCCGATCTGATTTTATACGATTTTTCGCTCACGCTGGAAGAAATTTCACAAAAATTCGGCGCCGAAAATAAAATCCACTTCGCCACCGATACCGATAAGATCGACGATGTGATCAAGGATTTTGAGGAATTCGATCTTAATGTCATTCCTGTAGTCGATGCTAACGGCGTGCTTATCGGGCGGATTACCGCCGATGATATCCACGATCTCATCCAAGAGCGCGCCACCGAGCAAATTTACAACCTCGCGGGCGTCGATGACGAAGCGGAGGACGATGAAACTACGATCTTTAAAGCGGGTCGCGCGCGCGCCTTGTGGCTAGCGGTAAATTTATGCACGGCGATCGTAAGCTCCACGATCATCGGGCTTTTTGACGCCACTATCGAGAAGTTGGTCGCACTCGCCGTGCTTATGCCAATAGTCGCCTCCATGGGCGGCAATACCGGCACGCAGGCGCTTACGGTAACCGTGCGCCGCCTAGCCTTGGGCGAGATAGCGTTTAAAGACAAAAAGCAGGTTCTCTTTCGCGAGATCACGATCGCTTTCATAAATGGCCTCATTTTTGCCACGCTGATGGGGTTTGTGGCGTATTTTTGGTTCGGTATTAAGCTTTTGGGGCTAGTGATTGCGATGTCGATGGTGCTAAATTTAACTCTTGCGGGGCTTTTTGGCGCCGTCATTCCAATCACGCTTAAAAAATTAAATATCGACCCCGCCGTCGGCAGCTCCGTCCTGCTTACCACGGTAACGGATATCGTAGGATTTTTTAGCTTTTTAGGACTTGCGACGTGGATACTACTATAAAAAATTTCAAAATTTCCGAGCTTAAAAGCTCAAATTTCGTTAAACCCTTTCGCTTAAATTTCGAAATGGACGGCGTAGCGCGCGCATGGGACTGCGTAAAGGTGCACGATAGCGTCTCGATTTTGCTCTACCATACGCAGCGCGACGCGCTTTTGCTCGTTAAGCAGTTTCGCCCCAGCGTGTGGTTTTATCAAGAGGAAAATTTGATAAATTCGCCCGAGAAGGGCTACACCTATGAGCTTTGCGCGGGCATTTTAGACAAGGGCATCAGCGAGGAGCAAACGGCGATCGAAGAGGTGCTCGAGGAGACAGGCTATGCCGTGAAGGATTTGAAATTTATCACGAGCTACTACAGCGCCCTGGGCTTTGCAGCGAACCGTCAAATTTTATACTTCGCGTGCATCGACGAATCGATGAAGATCGGTAGCAGCGGCGGCGTGGACGGCGAGAAGATCGAGCTTTTCTACCTGCCTGCGGCTAAGGCGCGGGAGTTTATGTTTGACGAAAAGATCGTGCGCGCGCCGGGGCTGATCTTGGCGTTTCAGTGGTTTTTGAGCGAGTTTAAAGCTTAGCGGCGAGACTGGATTTTGCATGCTGCTGCGCGCTTTTGCGCTCACGGCTAAATTTCGCGTGTCACGTTTGCGTACCGAGGCGGAATTTTGCGTCTCGGCTTTAAATTTAAAGGACGGCGATGAAAGTTTTATTTAGGCTGTGCGTTATCGCGGCATGCCTTTATGCGGCGATCGCGGTGGCACTTTATATCTTTCAGGAGCGGCTGATATTTTTGGGCGAGCCGCTGGATAAAAACTTCAAATTTAGCTTTGAAAATTCCGAATTTGCAGGACTTGTGAACGCGCCCGAGAGCGGCGCGCATTTAGATATGCAGGCGTCCGCTACGCAAAATAGCGCCTCTACGAAGAGCAGCGCAGATGAAAGCGCTTCTGCAGCGAGCGGTACAAAAGAAAACGCCGCCGCAGCTGATAAGATCAAAAACAAAAACGCTCAAACTAACGGCGAGCATATCGGCGAAAATACTTCTCAGGACGTCGCTGCAGGCAATAACGCAAACGCTGCTGTGATAAAATTTCAAGAGATCAATATCCCGTTTGGGGGCGGGTCTATAAACGGGCTGAAATTTAGCGCGGCAGAGCCTAAAGGCGCGATTTTATTCTTTCACGGCAACTTCGGCGACGTGAGCGGCTGGGGCGCATACGGCGCGGATTTTGCGGCTTTGGGATACGATTTTTATATTTTCGATTACCCGGGCTACGGTAAATCGGACGGCAAAATTTCATCGCAGCAGCAGCTTTTGGCGAGTGCGGATGCGATGAGCCGCTACGTTTTTGAGCAGCATCCACCAAGAAAGCTCGCGATGATCGGCTACTCGATCGGAAGCGGCATCGCGGCGCAGCAGGCCGCGAAGTGGGATGCGGCACGGCTGATTTTGCTCGCACCCTATTTTAGCTTCGAGCGGCTTGCGCACGAAAAGATCCCCTTCGTGCCGAAATTTTTGATCCGCTACAAGATTCCGACTGCGGAATTTTTGCAAGCGGCGCGCAGCACGCAGATCACGCTCATCCACGGCGCCGCCGACGAGCTGATACCGGTGCATCACTCGTATGATCTTGCGGGATCTCTTAAGGCGGGCGATCTATTTTATGAAATACCAGATGCGCGGCATAACGGACTGCTGGCAATGCCCGGTATTTGGGAAATTTTAAAAGAAAGACTGCAATAATCTAGCGGGGGCGTAAAATTCCACGCAGAATTCGATCGCTAAATTTTAAAATTTTACGTATAATTCCGCGCGGGCTAGGTCGTCGTAAAATTTCATAAAATTTTATAGCGGCAAAACACGGCGCCAAAACAAGGGCGCAATTTCAAATCAAAATTTATGTGCCATTAGTGTAAATATAGAGCCCGTCTTGTTGGCGCTAAATTATTTCTAGTGCGCACGTGCCGTAAATTTAAAGCTAAAATTTGCGCCAGACTGCGACGCCGTATGTTTTAGCCGCGATAAAATTCTGTGAAATTTTATCTCCGCAGCCGTTTACAAATTTCAAGTCTAAATTTTATATTTGCGCCCTGACGGCGCCGTATTTTAGCCGTGTAGAATTTTGCCGCATAAAATACTGCCTAACAAAATTCTGCTGCGTAGATTTCAATTCATCGCGCTCAAATTTTATCCGACGTTCCGAAATTTATCCCGCAGCGCCTAAATTTCTCCCGCTCATCGCGCTTTACCGAAATTTATATTTAGTTGTTGTAAAATGCGTTTTTAAAAGGATTTTAGCGGTTTGTGATATGAGTATTTTAGAGCTTACTGAGTGCGTAGGCATCGCTTCGGCGGCGCTTAGCGGGTTTTTATTCGGCGTAAAGAAGGGCTGCGATTGGCTTGGGATCTTTATCGCGGCGTTTTTGACTGCGCTTGGCGGCGGGATCATGCGCGATACCTTGGTAAGTCGCGAGATCTACTCGTTCACGCACTACGCGCCCGTAACCATCGTGCTCGCGGTAAGCGCCGTAGCCATTTTTGCCAAACTTTACGAAAACCGCGATTTGGAGGGTAAATTTTTATTTATTCTAACCGATGCGATCGACGTCGTAAGCTTTTCGATCGTGGGAGCGATGGTTGCGCTAAGCTATAATCATAATGTTTTTGGCGTGGTGCTAATCGCATTTTGCAACGGCGTGGGCGGCGGCATTTTACGCGACGTACTGCTGAACGAAGTGCCGTGGTTTTTACATACGGGGCTTTATGGCACGATAAGCATGGGCGTGGGCTTGATATATTTCGTGCTTGATGGATTGGGGCTTAGCGGCGTAGTTTCGGTGCTTATTTTGCTGGTTTTAGGGGTTGCGTTTCGCATGGTGGCTTATTACAAATCTTGGCATCTGCCTAAAGTGGAGTATAAAAAATGAACTATTTGATGGATAATTTTGCGCGCGTAAACGTAGCGCTAGTAAGAGGCGAGGGCTCGATAGTCTATGATGAAGCGGGCAAGGACTACGTGGATTTTGGCGCGGGCATCGGCGTAAACTGCCTGGGGCACGCAAACGAAATCGTCTTAGAAGCGATCGGCACGCAAGCTGCGCAGATCATCCACGGCTCAAATATCTATAGAATTCTGCCTCAAGAAGCCCTGGCTCAAAAGATTAGCGAGCTTTTGGGGTATCGCAGTTACGCCGTGTTTTGTAACTCTGGCGCGGAGGCGAACGAAGCGGCGATCAAAATGGCGCGTAAATACGGCACAGTAAACTTCCCTAATAAGAAATTTGAAATTCTAACTCTGCGAAATTCCTTCCACGGCCGCACGCTAGCGACGCTGCAAGCTACCGGGCAGGAAAAATTTCATCCGGAAATTTTTGCGCCCTATATGCCCGGATTTAAATTTTTCGACGATATCGAGGATATCATCGCGCATATCGATGAAAACAGCGTCGCCGTGATGATCGAGCTAGTCCAGGGCGAGGGCGGTATCAAGCCTCTGGATAAGGCGAGCGTGCAAAGGCTGGCGGCGGTTTTGAAAGAGAAAAAGCTGCTTTTGATCACCGATGAGGTGCAGTGCGGCGTATATCGCACGGGCGAGTTCGCGACGTCGCAAATTTACGATATCCGCCCCGACATCATCACCTTTGCCAAAGGTCTTGCGGGCGGCGTGCCGATCGGCGCGTGCGTGGCGCAGCAAAACATTTTCGCTCCGGGCGAGCACGGCAGCACCTTCGGCGGTAACTTTTTGGCGACCTCTACGGCGCTTGCGGTGCTTTCGCAGCTTCAGTTTTTAAAAGCGAGCGGCAAGCTTGATAAGACTATAAAAAGATTTATCAAAAAATTAGACGGGCTCGCCGCAGACTATCCTAGCCTGATCGAAAAGCGCGTGGGGCTCGGTCTGATGCAAGGCCTCGTGCTGCGCGATGAAAAAAATCTGAGCGAGATCTTTAACAAAGCCCTGCAAAACGGACTTTTGATCCTAAAATCCGGCAAGCGCACCCTTAGATTTTTGCCTGCGCTAAATATCAAAAAACCGGAGATCAAAGAGGGCTTTGCGCGCCTGCGCAAGAGCCTGGACGAGATAGTGCGGGCGTGAAATTTAGCGATTTTTTCGAGGGCTGGCTTAACGAGAGTTACTACGCAAATGCCGCTAAAATCGGCAAGATCGGCGATTTTTACACTGCCGTAAGCGTAGGAAGCTTTTTTGGGATCTGCATCGCACGCGAAATTTTACGCCTAAGCGCGGATTTTTGCGCGGCGCAAGAGTTAAGCCTAGACGCGGCGGCGAACCCAGATAGGTCGCGGCAAAACCTTGCGGCGAGCGAGTTAAATTTAGACGCTGCGCCTGCAAAAAAGCCGCAAAAGAGCGCCAAAATCGCTATCGTAGAGATCGGCTCGCACGACGGGCGGCTGCTTTGCGACATAGCGCAAGCGATCTTTACGCTGGGCGGTGCGGCGGCGCTTGATAAATTTAGCTTTGCGATTATCGAGCCGCACGAGCGCCTGCGCGAGCTGCAGCGAGCGAGCTTTGCAGAGAGCTTCGGTGACGAAATCGCGCTAAAGCACTTTGCGAGCGTACACGAGGCGAAATTTAAAGATGCGATCTTTGTGGCAAACGAGCTTTTCGACGCCTTTAAATGCGAGGCGGTGGACGGCGAAAATATGCTTTTTATCGAAAGCGGCGCGGTAAAATTTGCCCCCATAAAAGAACGCGAAATTTTGACCCTCGCACGCAGATTCGGCATATCGCGCGGCGAAATCCCGATCGGATACTTTCGCTTCGCGCGCGAAATTTGTGCCAGCGCGCAGCGGTTTTATTTCATCGTCTTTGATTACGGACAGATGGGCTCTAGCGGCGATTTTAGCCTGCGAATTTACCGAAATCACGAAGTTTTTAGCTTCTTTGAGGTGCAAAACTTGAGCGATTTTTACGGCAAAAGCGATCTTACCTACGACGTAAATTTTGAAATTTTACGCGCGGCGTTTGAGGACGCGGGCGCCGTGACGACGGATTTTAAAAGACAGATCGCGGCTTTGATAGACTTCGGCGCGGTCCAGCTTTTAGAGCTTTTTATGCAAAAAAGCGGCGAGAAGGGCTATCACAACGCGCTTTTGCAGTTCAATCACCTGCGCGCGGAGTTTGGCGAGAAGTTTAAGATGATAAAATTTAAAAAGGGGCTTTGATGAAAGCTTTTATCGATTGCGACTGCGAAATTTTGCAAAAGACGCTGGAGCTATTTTTGAAGGACCATACCGTAAGCGCGCAGGATTGCGACTTTGTGATAAGCGATGAGCCGCAAAGCTCGGCAAAACCGCTATTTTTGATCGGCGAGGGCGGAGATTTGGCGCTACCGTTCTCAAAGAATACTCTGCTATTGAAGTTAGAAGATTTTCAAGGCTCGCTAAAGCAGGATCTTAGCGAATACGACGCGGCGGAAGAGGAAATTTGTGCGCTGTTTGATGAGTTTAAGGCAAGAATTATCGAAATTTTAAGAAGACAAAATGGCTAAATTTTCCAAACCCGCCGGCACGCTCTTTACGCAAATTTCAAGCGGCATTTATAAGGGCAAAAAGCTCGCTCTGCCCGCACTTTCGAGCACGCGCAGCACGAAAAGCATCGTAAAGGGTTCGTTTTTCGATACTTGGCGGGCGGAGTTGCGCGGCGCGGCGTTTATCGAGTGCTTCGGCGGTAGCGGCGCGATGGCGCTTGAAGCGCTAAGTAACGGCGCAAAAAACGTTTATGCGATCGAAAAGGACGCTGCGGCGCATAAGATAATGCAGAAAAATTTCGAGTTTTTCGGGCTCGGCGCAAATGCGATTTTGGGCGATTGCTTCGAGCGACTGAGCGAAATTTTGCATGAGCTACAAGCGGATATGAACGGACGCTCGGGCGCGAATTCGCTAAATTTGAGCGGCAAAAATTTAGACAAAAACCGCGCTTCCGATGCCGCCTGCTGTGAGAATTTAAGCAGCGAAAAAGAGGGTTGTCGCAAAAGCTTTAGTAGCGTAGAGCAGGGCGAGAACGGATACTGCGCCGCGCAAGGCATCGGAGCGGAAAGCGACACGCAAAGCGGCGTGAAAGATTTGGCTAAATGCAGCACGCGAAGTAGTATGTCTGACAGAGCGCAAAATGGCGCGCAGAGCGGCGCAAATGGTGATTACGCAGGCGATGAGAGCTTTGGCGGTTGTGCCCAGATTCTCGATTACGCGGGTGCTACTAGCATAAAATACTGCGTGGATTCGCTAGCTACGGACGCCGCGAGCTTTAGCGAAAAGTTTGACGCGAGCTCCGCTTCGCAATACGATGCAAGCGGCACCGAGACCGTTAATTGCAACGTAAATTTAAGCTCAAAATGCGGCGTAAGTTCTAATTTTGACGCAAATCGCGGTGTGGGCTTAGACGTGAGCTGCGAAGAGAAAGAAATCTTAAATTTAGGCGAGAATTTTAACGCTAGCTACGGAGAAAATTTACATTCAAACGCAAATTTCATCTATGATTCAAGAAAAAATTCTACTGCGAATTCCATAGAAAATTCCGTCTTCGATCCTGCGCGCAGAGTGTTTGTCTATCTGGACCCGCCGTTTGCGATCAGACAGGGCTTTGGCGGGATTTATGAGCGGATGCTGGCGCTGATAGCGCGCCTAGGCTCCGCGCAGTTCGAGCTGCTAATCGCGATCGAGCATATGAGCGAGCTTGGGTTGCCGCTTAAAATCGGCGATTTCGTGCTGCTTAAATCGCGTAAATTCGGCGCTACGACGATGAGCTACTACGCAAAATGAAAAATTTAAAGCAAATTTTAGATTATTACGCCGATTTGAAAAATTGCGACGCGGATCTTTTCGGCGCGCCCGATCCGCTGCAGGTCGCAAAGCAACATCGAAACGACGTCGTAGCGCTTATTTGCGCGCTGTTTGCTTACGGTAACGCGGCTCAAATTTTAAAATTTCTCCACTCGCTTGATTTTTCGCTTTTAGATGGGAGCGATGAGCGCATGAGAGCGGAGCTTGCGGGCAAAAAATATAGATTTCAAAGCTCGCGCGACGTCGCTGAAATTTTTATAACTTTAAAGCGGCTTAAAAATAGTCTTAGCATCGAGGAGAGCGTGCTTCGCGGCATGCAAAAAAGCGGACGGATCGAGGATGGGATAAATTTTTTAATCGGCGAGATTTACAGATTAAATCCCTACCGTAGCCCTGGGTATGAGTTTTTTTTCGGGCGCGGTTTCGCGCAAAAGCCCACGTCGCCGTACAAGCGCTACAATCTCTTCCTGCGCTGGGCGGTGCGCGACAGCGACATCGATCTGGGGCTGTACAGAAAGATCGAAAAATCGCGCCTCCTCATCCCGCTCGATACCCATACGCATAAAGTTTCGCTTAAGCTTGGGCTGATCGATCGCAAGAGTTACGATTTTGAGGCGGTTTTGCAGCTTACGCAAAGCTTAAGACGCTTCGATCCGAGCGATCCCATCAAATACGACTTCGCGCTGTATCGCCTCGGGCAGAGCGGCGAGATAGATAAAATTTTACCCGAACTAAGCGCGAGTTTAGGTAAAACTGCGAAGTAAGTCGGCGAAATTTTATCTGGTACGAGCGGGGCGATGAAATTTTATGAAGTTTTAGTGCGGCTGTGCGGCGGAATTTTGCGCTGTTTTGCCGCATAAGTAGGGCTGGCTTTATGGATTTTGCCGCGCGCCTTAAGTATAGCGCGTCGAAATTTCATAAAATTTTAGCAAAAGATCGCTTTATAAAATTCTGCAAATTTCACGGATAGCTGCGCGAAATTTATAGGGCTATCTTGTAGAATTTGGGTAAAATTTCGCCGCTTTGCATTGCTAAAATTTTATAGAATTTTGCAGCTTGTGCGTGACGCGATAAAATGCATGGAGCTAAAACGGCAATCGCGCGGTAAATTTCATAAAATTTAAGCAGGAGCCGTGCGGCAAAATCCGATATAATTCCGTGGAATTTTATAAAATTGCATGGAATTCTAGCAGGCGCTCGTATGCACTTTGCGGTGCATGAGCGGTTTGCGATCGTAATTGCGAGAATTCTGACAGGCGTTCATAGCACGTGCCTGCGTGATTTGAAAAAAAAGGACAAAAATGGAGCTTGAGCTTTGGCAGTTTGCGGTGCTTTTTGCAGCGGCGTTTTTCGGCGGATTTATCGACTCGATCGCGGGCGGAGGCGGGTTGATTTCGCTGCCTGCGCTGCTTGCCGTGGGCGTTCCGCCGCATGTAGCGATCGCTACAAATAGATTTCAAGGCAGTTTCGGAAGCTTCACCGCCGCTTTAAATTTCATCCGCAAGGGTTACGTCGATGCGGCGGAGATCTTGCGCGGCGTAGTTTTTACGTTTATCGGCGGACTCGTAGGCGCTTATGTCCTGCTTCTAATTGATGCGAAATTCCTAAATTACCTCATTCCGATCCTGCTACTGGCACTTTTCTTTTATATGATTTTTTCGCCAAACCTAGGCGAAGTGCCCGCAAAACCCAAGATGTCAAAAAATAGCTTTTACGCGATTTTTGGGCTTGTTTTGGGCTTTTACGACGGATTTTTCGGTCCGGGCACAGGCTCTTTTTGGACGTTTGCGATGGTTGGAATTTTAGGGCTTTATATGAAAAAGGCGGTCGCGCACACGAAGGTTTTAAATTTCACCTCAAATATCGTCTCTTTGGGCGTTTTTATCATCGGCGGGCAAATTTTATGGCTCGTCGGAGCGGTGATGGCGGTCGGACAGATCGCAGGCAGCTTCGCAGGCTCAAGTCTAGTGATGCGATGCGACGTGAAATTCGTGCGCAAGATGCTTCTGTTCGTCGTTGCCGCGACGATTTTAAAGCTACTTTACGGACTGATTGCAAATTGATACAGACCGATTGAAGGCCGATCGCAGACCAATCTCAAGCCAAAATCATAGAATTTTATACAGGATTTCGTATAAAATTTCGCGTAAAATTTTATGAACCCTCGCCGATATGCTACGGCAGCGCCGATCTTGCCGCCTCGATGGTGCTTAGTTTGCTGCTGCGGCGCCATCTTGCCGCAGTGTCGCACCAAATTTACTGCTACACTGCAAATTTAATTGTAGTGTCGATTTTATCGTAGCTTCCGTATCTATTGTGCTGCGACGGAGCCTAGCTTGTTGCTGGAATAACGCGCGAATATTGTCGTAACGTCGCACCGAACTTGCCGCAGTAGCGCAGATCTTGCTGTAGGGTCGCGCCAGTCTCGCTTTGATGGCACTAATTTCCCGCTGCTGCGATGTTGATTTTATTGGCGTTACGTCGGATGCCTTGCTTGTCATGAGGTCTTTGATTTTATTATTTTGGTGGCGCTGATTTTGCTCCGCTACATCGACAACTTCGTTGTCGCGCTTGCTACTGAGAGGATTTTAATTGCGTTGCGCGGTGTCGCATTGATTTTTTTATGACGGCGCTGTTCTTTCTGCTGCGATGGTAGCGATTTTGGCGCTGCTTTTACCGCCCCTTCGCCCGTATCACTACCATAGGCGGCTTGATTTTACTGGTCGAGACATTGATGATCTTACTACCGCAAGGAATTTAATTTATTACCGTAACGATGCCGATGAAGTTTCGTCCATTCGCATCGGCTAAATTTAGCCGTACTGTCCGTATCTATTTTGTCGTATCGCCATGCATTCATTCAGTGCCGCTGATAGAGTTGTCGTATTGCCGAGCGCGTGGCGTTATCATGCTCGCATTGATGAAATTTAATCGGGCACCGTCACGTACGCCTCTTTCCCGCTTACTTGCTTTTTAAAATACACGCCACCGTTAGCGAGTCGTTTTACTCGCCCTGTGCTCGTGCCCACAGTTCAACCATTTGCTGTGCAGATTCGCCGCCGTGCCCGTATCGATTAAATTTAGCCGCACTTTCACGCTCTGTTTTCTGTGCCCGTCAGCTCTTTTAAATTTGCCGTTTCGCCGCCACAGCTCGCTATTCCGCGCTAGCTTCTCGCATATTGTCCGCTGTATTTTGTGCGATAAATTTAACCGCACCGCTGCGTTTGCCATTTCATTCTGCTATCGTAGGCGAAATTTTGCCCATCCATGCCATTTAAATTTCACCGCATTGCAGTGTTTGCATAAACGAAATTTAGCCGCCCCGCGCTTATTAATTTTACCGTGCCACCGCTTTTTCGCCCATTAATTTTAGCTGCACCGTCGCGCCCTCTACACCCGCAACCTCGTTCGCGAAATTCCGCCGCCTAAAACAAAGTTAAAATATTTTGCGATAAAATGGTCGAAATTTTTCACAAAGGATTTACTATGCAGATCATCTCGACTCCCGATGCGGCGCAGGCCATCGGACCGTACTCCCAGGCGATCAAGGCGGGCGGACTCATCTTTACCTCGGGGCAGATCGCGCTTAAGCCGGACGGCGAGTTTGTCGCGGGCGGCGTGGAGGCGCAAAGCAGGCAGGTTTTGCAAAACCTCGCCGCGATCCTGAAAGAAGCGGGCGCGACGCTGCAGGATGCCGTCAAAACGACGATTTTTCTGGCCGATATGGGCGATTTTGCCGCGGTGAACGAGATATACGCAGCGGCGTTCGGCGAGCACAAGCCCGCTCGCAGCACGGTGCAGGTCGCCATGCTCCCCAAAGGCGCGCTTGTGGAGATCGAAGTAATAGCGCTGGCTAGGGCTTAGCGCTAAATTTAGATCGCTAGAACTCTGCCGGTTCGCGTTTGCGGTCAAAATTTTATGCGCGGACTGCTCGAAATTTTAAACGGCTAGCTTTGGTTTTGAAGCCGAGCGTGCTTTTAAATTTAGATTTTCAAAGCCGCGCCAAATGCTCGCGGGTTTATGCAAACAGCGCGTCTGGTGCGCTAAGGCATTAAAATTTTTCGCTCGAAACGGGATCAAAACGATAGAAAAACTTATTCAAAAATCTAAAAATATCGCAGCCGCGGGGCGCAGCGACATAGAGCCCGCATGGATCGCGCAGGCACAGCGGCGGCTCGGTTTCGCGCTGCCTGCGAGCTATAAGCAGATGCTGCTAAGATACGCCAGCGTCAGCGCGGCGGGGACGGAGCTAAAAACGATCGCGCCGCCCGAGTTTGCGGATAGTGCCGACGCCGACATCTGCTACACGCATGATGTAAATCTAAAAAACGGGCTATTCGCCGCGGACGAGCTTGTGTTTTTGCAGCTCGAGGACGAGGAGTATTATTTTAAAATTTCGCCTGCAAGCGACATAGCGGACGGCTCGCCCAATACGGCGCGCGGCAAGACGGCGAAGAGTACGAGCGGCAAAGCCATGGGCGCGACGGCGCGTGATACGGTCGTCGCGACGGTAGCCGACGGTGCGGAAAATAGGGCATCTGGCGACGAAGCGCGCGCGGAGAGATCGCCGGATGCGGCGCACGATATGAATGTCGAGGCGGCAGATGAAACGACGTGTAAAATTGCAGGCGCGACAACGAGCGAGATGGCAGACGAGGCGGCAAATGGAGCGACGAAAGAGATAGCGAGCGAAGCGGCAGGCGATGCGCCGTGCGAATACAAGGTCTATGTGCGCGACTACGCGCAGAGTGAGGATAGGCTGTTCGCAGACGATTTTTATGGGTTTTTGGAAAAATTTTAAGATGAAATTTAGAGCAAAAAATCAGGAGAGGCGAAATGGGACTGTTTGACATTTTTAAAAAGCAAAATTTTGACGTCGATGTACGTTCGGACGGCGTTTCTATTGGCGGCGTAAACTGCGGGTTTGGTCTGGCTAAATTTAACGAAGCCCTGGGCCAGCCGCGCGTGATTGATGACGGAGAGGGTAAAAGCCGCTATTTTTGGGATGAGGCGGGGATTTTTGCTTTCGTGCGCGCAGGCGAGCTCGCAGAACCGAAGCTTGCCGAGATAATTTTGATGCTTGAGGTCGCAAAAGGCGTGCAGCACGAGGTTCCGCGCAAGCTCTACGGCGGCGCGTTCACGCTAGAGGGCAGGCCGCCGCTTGAGGCGGTGCCAGAGCAGGAGCTGCGCGGCGCATATATATTTTTGGAGCTTAGCCTGGGCAAATTCGAAGTATCGCTAGCTTTAGCCGAGGCCGTGCAGGAGCGTATAGGCGCGATGGATTTCGCCGAGCGCTTCGCTAAGCGCGACACCGACGAGATCGCAGACATCGTGCGAGCTGCGAAAATGCCGATAGGGCGCGTCTGCATCAATCAAAAAGAGAAAAAGCTAAAGCGAAAGCCGAGCGATAAATTTAAGCTTCCGTGCGCGGCTGGCGAGACGCTTCTGTTTAAAAATTTCAATTTCAAAATCGCCGTGATGAACGAGCTGATGTATGAAAAAGCCCTGCTACAGCCTAAATTTGACGTGTTTGAGTACTGCGAGGAGCGCGGCATCGATCCGTATGCGGATTTTGGCGCCCTGCCACAAGCCAAAAAGTGGTTTAAGAACTACCCGATCCCCGCAAATCTGGCGGAGCGGGTGAGCGAGCTCTATCTTGACGGCGGAAATGAAATTTATCTGAAAATCGCGCCTGATTGGGACGGCGAGGACGGGCTTTTTGACATCAAAAATATCGATGCTGCCGAGCTTGCGCAATTCAAAAATCTTAAAAAAATCGAAACGACCGGCATCGGTATATCGAAAAAGGCGCGAAAAGCATGCGCAGATGCGGGGATCGCGGTAGTTGATTAAGCGCGTGAAAATGGACTTTGAGCCTTACGGCGCGCGTTTTTGAGAAAATTTAAATAAGCTTAAACTCTCGCGGCACGTTCTTTAAAAAGGTCACAATCGTTACTGTGCCGCGCAAAATTCTACTTATAGCAAGCGCTATAAATGAGCTTTGAAAGGCGCTTGGCAAAGCATCTGACATGTCTAATTTGGCGCGCGTTACAAAGCTTTGAGAAAGCTCGTTTGCAGCGTAAGAGCCACGCCGCTAAATGTGCGAGATGAGTGTGTTGCGAGAGTAAAAATAGTTCGCTTTTTGATTTTGGAAAAAATCGCTGCGTAGCAAGGGGATTAAATTTACGGCTTTTAAATTTTAAAATTTACAAAGAGCGGCGCTTGCGGCTTTGAATGTGCGGCTAAATTTAGATTTCATAAAAGATTAAATTCTAAGCGCGGTTAAATTTGCGTCTTTAATTTTGCTTGTAGCCTATGTCGCACTGCAAAACAGAGTGCGAAAATAGATCGCATTTGCGCGCGATCAGCGCGGAGCAAATTAAAATTTCGTCTTTGGAATTTAGTCTGAATTTACGGCTTGCATCA
Organism: uncultured Campylobacter sp.; assembly: GCF_937980635.1. Classification (GTDB taxonomy): domain Bacteria; phylum Campylobacterota; class Campylobacteria; order Campylobacterales; family Campylobacteraceae; genus Campylobacter_B. Next base: position 38,698 of record NZ_CALJPG010000022.1, on the reverse strand, counting down.
AGAAAGTATTTTTTGTAAGCCGATATTGAGTAGCCAAGAAGTGTCTTGAAACTTAGCATCGGCGGCTTAGAAAGTATTTTGGAATCCGCGCCAAGAGTGTGAAATAACAAAGCACGGCGTTGCTTTGCTGGTTTTATCACGCCGCTTCGAGGCTAAATTTCATAGTCGCATAAAGCCGTCGTCGTAGCTGCCTTCTAGCTTGCGGCGCATATCCTCGCGCCATTTTGGCGTAAGCGTCGTAAGTAGGTTAAATTTTGCTAGCAACCCTTCATCGAGGCGGTCGCCGTAAAATAGATGATTTAGCTCCATCACGCTCATCATAGCGGGGTCGCGTCCCACGACGTAGATCTCGTCGCCCGCGCGGCACGAGCCCGCCTCTAGCACGCGGTAGTACCAGCCGGTAAGTCCGCTGCGCGCGATCTCCGCCGTCATCTCCGCGTTGCCCCAGCGCATCGAGAGCTTGTAGCAAGGCTTGCGCGGCTGGCTTACTTGCAGCACCAGCGAGCCTATGCGGTGCACATCGCCGATGCAGACGTTTTTCTCGTGTAATCCGCTGATCGTGAGGTTTTCGCCCATTGCGCCGTAGGCTAGATTTTTAAGCCCCAAAAACCTCTCCCACGCGGCGTAATTTTGCAGCGAGTTGGCAAAAATCGCCTTCTCCTCTCCGCCGTGATGCAGCGTGTCGGCTACCGCGTCGCCCTCGAACCCAAGCTCGTTTGCGCGCACTTCGCCCGCTCTAGCTTGCTTAAAAATCGCCGTCTCCCAGCGCCTTTTTAGAGGCTGCGTAGCGCGCTCGTCGCCGTAAGCGCGCGGTTGCCCGGTCAGCAATGCCTTTAAAACGGGCATTTTTCGCTCCTTAAAATTTGCATGCGTTCTCCTTAAATCATAAAATTTAGGCTAGGATTTTAGCTAGAAAAGAATTTTAAAATTCTAAATTTTGCGGCGATTTTGCGCTAAATTCCAAGTGCGGGCTTGAAATTTAGCGCGCGGCGTTATTTGTAGTCGTTCACGTCGTAGCTTTTGCCGTCGTTAAAGTCGCTCAAAAGCCGCACGACGACGGGGCTAAGTAGGATGATTGCGATTAAGTTGGGGATCACCATCAGTCCGTTAAACATATCGGCTAGCCCCCAGACTAGGTCGATCTTTTGCACGCTTCCGATAAATACGAACGCGACGACTAAAATTTGCAAGAGCTTGACGAATTTTGCGCCCAGGAGGTATCGCACATTGATCTCGGCAAAGTAATACCAGCCCAAAATCGTGGTAAATGCGAAGAAAAACAGGCAGATCGCCACGAAGCCGTAGCCGCCGCTGTGACCTAAAATTTGCGATCCGAAGGCTTCCTGCACCAGCGAGATGCCCGAAAATACCGCCTTGCCGTTTTCGAAGGCGACTACGTCGGTGCTAAGCACGACGAAAACGGTGATGTTAAGCACGATGAATGTATCGACGAAAACGCCCATTATGCCGAGCACGGCTTGATCTACGGGGTGTTTGACGTTCGCCGCGGCGTGTGCGTGCGGCGTCGAGCCCATGCCCGCTTCGTTTGAAAAGAGTCCGCGCGCGATGCCGTATCTCATCGCAGTGGCGATCGTAGCGCCAGTAGCGCCGCCCCAGGCAGCCGATGGATCGAACGCAGCTTTGAATATCAGCGCGATGACAGATGGAATTTTGTCGAAATTTGAGCCGATGATGATGAGACCCACCAGCACGTAGCAGATCGCCATTATAGGCACGACCTTTTCGGCTACGCGCGCGATTGCCTTGACGCCGCCGAAAAAGATGACGCAGCAGATGAGCGCTAAGGCCGCGCCGCTCACCCACTTCGGAATCCCGAATGCGCTGCTAAAGCCGTCTGAGATGGAGTTTGCCTGCACCATATTACCCATGAAGCCCAGAGCAAAGATGATGGCTAGCGCAAAAAACGCCGCTAAAGGCTTGGCAAAGGGGCTTTTAAGTCCGCGGCTGATGTAAAACGCGGGCCCTCCGATCATATGCCCGCTATCGTCCTTGGTGCGGTAAATTTGAGCCAGGCAGATCTCTGCAAAGTTCGTCGCCATGCCCAAAAACGCCGCGCACCACATCCAAAATATCGCGCCCGGTCCGCCCATAACTAACGCGGTGCTGGCGCCTACCAGGTTGCCCGTGCCGACCTGTGCCGCGATCGCCGTGGCGACGGCTTGGAACGAGCTCATGCCGCTTTTGCCCGCAGCCTCGCCGTGCAGGGAGAAGTTGCCAAAAAGCTTGCGCGCGCCCATTCTAAATTTAAAAATTTGCACCAGATGCAAGCGCGCCGTAAAATACGCGCCGGTGCCGCAAAGTAGGGCGATCAAAAAGTATGGACCCCACAAAAAGGAGTTGATTACGTCAATTGTGGCGGTGAGTTTGTCGAGAAAATTTTGCATGATCTTTTCCGTGAATTTAAGATGCGAAAATATATTTTAAAAACTCTTAAATTCCTATAAATCGAGAGAAATTTAAGCGAAATTTTAAAGCGTTTTTATAATTTTACTCAAGCATTAAGCAAAGCGGTATGTGCCGTTTGCTCTGCATGCCAGCTTGCTTGGCAAGAAGCTTATAATTAGCGCCTTAGCTACCTAAATTTGCAAAGCAATCAACTGAAATTTTAAGCCTATTCATCACCGCCTTCGATTTTGAAAACGAACATCTTGCACGCGTTGCAAAAGGCGGGGATTAGGCTAAATAGGCGCGCTTTGAGGCTCCAGTGCTCGCGGTACATTTTCATCATCGCGGCCTCCTTAATGAAGCGGATGCGGGCGGGCTCCCAGCTCTGCACCTCCGCGCCGCCGTTGATGCCCATTTTAAAGGGCACGTTTTGCATGTGCCGCATCGCGTCGTGGCGCTTGGAGTCGAATTTCCTAACCGAAAACTCGCTCATGAAGTCGCTCAGCACGTAGCCGCTAAATTTTTGCGCGAGCGCGATAAAAAATTTTTTAAATTCCTCTTTCTCAAAATACATACTCACGCCCTCTAAAATAAATATGTAGCCCGCGCTGCCGTGCTTTGCGACTAGCTCGTCCATCCACGAGGGATCTAGCATCGAGTAAGGCAGGCTGAAATTATTCTTTGCTTTGGGCAACAGCTCGTCGCGCACGGAGATGACGTCGGGCAAGTCGAGGTCGTAAAATAGGGCGTTTGGTAGGGCTTTTTGCAATCTAAGCGGGCGGGTGTCGAGCCCCGCGCCGAGCTGCACGATGATAGGGCGATCAAATTCTTTAGCTAGCCGCAGCGTCTCGTCGTCGAAAAATTTCGCGCGGATCACGGTGCCCGTCTTGCTAAGGCGCGCGTCGTTAAATTTCGCAAAATCATAATCGATCTGTTCGACCACGGCGCTTGAAAAGGGATCGTTTAGGATCGGATCCGCGTCTTTGAAATCCAAATGGCGCATATAGACATTGATTAGCAGCGTCTCGGAGACGTTATTTTTAAAATTTAACTTTTGCATAAAGTGCCTTTCTTGCGGTATCGTTGCGAGCAAAATACTGCTTATTTTTAATATGCATTATTATATCCTTACTAAATAAAATTTCAATAAAATGATATGAGTTTTTATTTAGAGATAGAATTTTAAATTCGCGTCGCGGGTTTTGGCTATAATATTGCCGCGTAAAGCTCAATAAATTTTTGAAATTTTACGCGATGCAAAGCGCGGGTAAAATTTAGAATTTTAAAAGCTATAAAATTTATTAGCTCTGGCGACCCAGATACGCAGCCATAGTGCGGATGGTAAATTTAATCCGCACAGCTTTATCTTTGTCTAAATATTTCATTGTATAATTCTTAGCTTTTGGAGGTTATATGGAAAAATCGCGGCTGGGACTACTGCAAACCGAGGCTATCGCCACGCTTAGCGACGAGGAGCTTGCAATGTTCGAGCACCAAGTCATCAAAAAAGGCTATGTTTTTTATAGCGAGGCGCCTAAAGTTTTTATTTTTAAAAGTGGGCAGGCGAAGCTTTCGTTTTTTGAAGACGGCGAAGAATTCATCATCAACTACCTAAATAAGGACAATATCACCATTCTTAATGAAATTTGCGCGCTTGAGTTTTTAGAGGACAGCGAGATTTACACGATCGATGCGAGTGGACTAGGGGAGATCTTGGCAAATCGCAGCTTTTGCGAGGCGTATATAAAAATTTTAACAGAGATAATCCTGTTGCAGCGCAAAATCACACGCTCTATACTTTTTGAAAATGCAAAAGGGCGCATCGCGAGCTTTTTGATCGAGCTTGCAAACGAGCAGAATTTTCATCAAAATGGCTACAAATACGTCTTTTTGCCCTTTTCGCTAAAGGTGCTTTCATCCTTCGTAGGGCTCAAGCGTCAAAGCGCGAGTACCGCGTTTAACGAGCTTGTAAAAGATAACGTAATTCAAAAAATCAGCCAGCACGAGTTTTTGATCCTGGACTACGACAGGTTGCTTAGCTACTGCGTTTAGGCTCGGGCTAGAGTTTTAAAGCATTTATGCGGCTTACGTTACGGCTTAAGCGCGAAATTTTGTCTAAAGTTACGGCGCAAAATTTTGCCTAGATTTACAGCGTAAAATTTTTATCAAGAGCTTGGTTTTGGAATTTCATCCCAAATTTAGCTTAGGATCTCGTCTAAAATTTTAACTTATATAAAATTTGGGTTTGTGATCTCGTTTAAAATTCTGTTTTGAATTTACTTAAAATTTTAACGTGCAATTCGCTTTTTGATTTTATCCGCTATCCTAAAATGCAAAGCTTTGGAATTTTAAATTTAGTGGCAGGCTATGGAATTTAAAATTTTGAATCAAGCTGGAATTTTATGGGTTGCAATGGAATTTAAAATTTTGAATCGAACGAAATTTTACGCATCGGAATTTTTAAAATTTAAGAAATTAAAAATGCGCGGCAAAGTGCCGCGCCGTATTTTGTTTATATCGTGCTGAAGCGCGATAGATTAGTCTTTCTTTTTCATATCGTATTTATTTACCATAAATCCGACCAAGCCTACGAAAAATAGACCGCCGCAGATGTTACCTAGCGTAACCGGGATCATATTTTTAACGATGAAATTTCCCCAGTTTATTGAATCTATTTGAGCTGCCGTTACGCCGTGAAGCGAGCTTGCAAGAGCATTTACATCGCCACCTGCAGCCGCAAGATAGTGGCCTTTAGCGATGATACCTTCGGTTAGGATAAACATATTTGCAACGCAGTGTTCCATCGAGCAAGCTACGAATGCGCCGATCATCCACATAATTGCAAAGAATTTACCCGATAGATTGCTCTCGCTGGTCGCAGTCCAGATAGACATACATACAAACACGTTACAAAAAATTCCGCGGATGAATAGCTCATGAAAAGGTGCATTTATTTTGCCTGCTGCTGCAGGAATGAAGTGCTGTAAGATGTAGCCATCATATTTAAGCGGAAGTCCTGAGTAATAATACATATACGCGATTAACGCGCCGCCTACGAAGTTAAAGCACCAAACGATAGCCCAATAGCCGATAGTTTTACCTAGCGGTAATTTGCCGTCGGCAGCAGGTACACCCGTTAAAACCGAGCTGGTAAATAGATGCCCGCCGTAAAAAACCACCATCATCAGACCGCAGCTAAAGGTAATACCACCGATGAAATTCGATAAGCCAATAGATTGCTTTTCAGCCATTCCGACGGTCGAGTGAGCCCAGAAAATATCGCCCATAGCGATTGCAGCGCCCGCCATTATAGCTAGAAAAATTATGCTAATTAGCGGGGTATGCGCCTTGTGTTGCATCGAACTAGACACCGCTTGCGCGGTTTCTGCAGGATTTAACATTTACTCCTCCTCATTTAAATTTGAATCAATCTCTAAGATACGCTCATAAGCTTTTTGCGCGCTTTTTTTTGCGCTTTCGCTCAGTCCTTCTTTAAAATCAAGGACGTTATCTAGCAGCACGCTGATGCCCAAAAACAGCGTCTTTGGGCAAATTTTGCGCAGATAGCTTAGAAGCACCGGCGTAGGTAGGTTATGCGTCGAGTATATGTAGTCGCGATCATTGCTGAGGTCGAAAAATTCTATCTTATCCTCATCAAAGCCGCTCATCGCATCTACTACGATCAGAATTTCAGGGGCGAATCCCCTAAGGGCCGCAAATTCGTTTTCGGGCACATCCTGCCCGTAAAAAACGCGCCAGTCCTTTAGGTTCGCCTCGACTATTCGCCCTGTTTCATTGCCCACGTCGTCGTCACCGCGAAGGGGATTGCCGATACAAAGCAACGCCTTTCGCATCAAAAATCCTTCCTTAGCACGAAGTATCCTTCGCGCATATTTTTTAGTAGATCTTTAAGCTCACATTCGCAAAGCTGAGGGATTAGCTTGGCTGCGTGCTCGGCAAAAATTTCAATCTCGAAATACTTGCTTAGGTTACCGATCTTAAATTTAACGTAGTCGCCCGAGTTTTCGATGATGCGTTTAAATTCTTCATCGTCTATCTCAAGTACCTTTTCGCTAAAATCTATCGTACCCACGCCGTGACCGACGCAGGTGGAAAAAACCTTGATATCCTTTAGCTCTTTGGGTAAATTTTCGTTTTCGTCCATATGCCGCTTTGTAAGCTTAAAAACCTCAATCATCGTTTGCTCCAGACCTCTTTTTGCGGATCGATCTTAAATTCCTCCGTAGCGCGGGCGTATTTTAGATACACGTCATTGTGTAATAGCGCCATGCACTCCGCGTATCTAGGATCCTCTTCGGTATGGATAGCGTTAAGTAGAGCCTCGCGAGAAGCTTTTGGATCGTGAACGTCAGATGAGGTTTTGATCGCATCCATGTATTTAGCGAACAAAACTCTTCCGAAAATATAGCTCATCAGCCTCTTAGCTTCAGCTTGCAGATCGCGCTCGAATAAAATATCGCCGATAACTGAACTCTTAACCGGTGGCGGAAGAGTGCTATCTTGCTCGTAGCTCTTCTTTTGAAGCTTTTGATCGATGATGCCAAGCGCCATGCCAAGACCATAGATGATGCTAGCAGGATGCGGAGGGCAGCCTGGGATATATACATCTACCGGCACAATCTTATCGATGCCACTCCATACGCTATATGCGTCGTGGAAAATTCCACCGCTGCTTCCGCAAGCACCTAGTGCTACTACGATCTTCGGATCGGGCGCGGCTTCGTAAGCGCGAAGCAGCGGATAATACATCTGGCGAGTAACCGGGCCGGTGCAGACTAAGATATCTGCGTGGCGAGGGTTGGCTACGAGTTTAAATCCGAAGCGCTCCGGATCCCACATCGGCGTGATAGAAGCAAAAATTTCGATTTCACAGCCGTTGCAACTTCCGCAGTCGATACGATAAACGCTGAAGCTTCGTTTGATATTTTTCAAAAGCTCCAATTTTGCGGTTAGATCGTTTGCGTTTTTAATATTTTCGGGGACTTGATACAAACTCATTTTATTGCCTCCTCTAAGCCTTTAGTCATTCTCTCAACCGCTTGAGCTTTTTTGCATTCAGGGCAGATGTAGAGATATTTTTTAGCTTCTTCTAATCTGCCTGGGAGCAAATTTGCCGTACTTAACTTTTCTAGCGTGTAGTTGATTAGTCTTTTTGGGGTCATCGGCTTGCCGCAGCAGCTGCATTTCTCCATCTCAAGCTCGCCGTGTTGGATAAGCGCGCTTTTGTCAAATTTTACCGCTAGCTCAAAGCTATTGCCTAGCCTTACCGCTCCCGTAGGGCATACCTCGTCGCAGCGACCGCAAAATATGCAGCGTCCGCAATCGAATTCCCAAATAAGTTTAGTTTGGGCTTCGTTCATCTTAAGCTCAATCGCATTAGATGGGCAGGCGATTCCGCACGCGGCACAGCCTATGCAAAGCTCATAGGTGTATTCAGGCTGCCCGCGAAAATTCTCGGGCACGATGTATGGCTCAAACGGATAAGCATAGGTCGCCTTACCATATTTTTCGGTAATGTCGAATAATTTCATCATCTTAAATCCTTTTTGCTAACCTTGCCGTCTTGGCAAAATTTCTTAAGGTCTTTTTCGGTTAGAATTTTACTCTTTCCGCTATTAATATCGACTAAAGTTACGCGCTCGGTGCATGAGTAGCACGGATCCATCGAGCATACGATTAGCGCCGCATCGGAGATGTTATTTCCGCGGAATTGAAATCGCAAGCTCGGCCAGTTGTTATACGTAGCGGCGCGACATCTCCAGCGGTAAACCTTCTGAGCGTTTCCTTGCATGATCCAGTGGACGTTTTCGCCGCGCGGTGCTTCGTCGTGACCTAAAGCGTAGTTTTCCGGTCTGATCATAGTCTGTGGATCGATCATTATCGGAGTTTGCGGCATTTGATGCAAGCACTGCCTGATGATGTGGATCGATTGTTTAAGCTCTTTATATCTTACGACTTCACGGCTGAATACATCGCCACCGTGCTCTACGGCTACTTCGAATTCTATCTTATTGAAGAAATCGTAAGGATGATCGTAGCGGTTGTCGCGTTTAAAACCGGAAGCTCTCATATTTGGACCTACCGGGCTGAAATCGCGCGCCACTTTGCGATCTAATATGCCCACACCCTTCCAGCGACCGATTTGGCGTTTATCCTCCATAACGGCGTCCCAAATTTCTGAAATTTGAACGTCAAGTTTATTAATGATCTCGATGCTCTTGCGAATTTCATTATCGGTCATATCACGGCGAAGTCCGCCCATAATTACATTGCCGTAAGTCTTGCGACCGCCGGTTACGAGCTGAGCTAGCTCCATAGAATACTCGCGCACCCTAAAGATATGCATAAAGGCGTTGTAGTTACCCGTTACTTCGCAAGCTAGACCGATATTTAAAAGATGGCTGTGAAGGCGCTCGATCTCAAGGCAGATGACACGGATGGCTTGCGCACGAAGCGGAATTTCAAGCCTGATAGCTTTCTCTGCTGCTTCAATACACGCAATCGCATGAGCGTAGCCGCAAATTCCGCAGACGCGCTCTGCTAAATAGCCCATCTGATCGTAGTTCATTCGGTTTTCAGCTAGTTTCTCCATACCGCGGTGTTGATAAAATAAGCGGTAGTCCGCATCTATAATCTCATCGCCGTCGCAAAATAGTCTGAAGTGTCCCGGCTCATCGCTCGTTACGTGAAGAGGTCCAAGCGGAACATCCACTACGCCGTCACCGCTAGGAAATAAAAACTCTGCATTAGGCTCGTCTTTATGATCTACAGGATCAGGCCTATAGCGGTAGTCCATTGCGTCTTTGCGAAGTGGATGAAGCCCATCTGGCCAATCGTCGCTTAGCACCAAGCGGCGTTTATCAGGCAAGCCCTCAGCGATTAAGCCGAACATATCGAAAGCTTCTCTTTCGTACCATACGCAAGCAGGCACTAAAGGAGTAACCGACGGGAACGTAGGATCCGATCCAGGAATTAGCGTCCTAACGGTGATGAAGCATTTATCCTCTGCGGCGAAATCCTCCGCTTCAGTCATCTTACCGCCTTCCATAGATATCGCATAGTAAAGCGCGAAATTTCCGTTTAGCTCGCGCTCATCGTTAGGGATCATCGTGCTGATAAAACCGCCGATGTCATAATATAGCGTCTTAACCGCAAGCGGTAGATCATTTCTATCCACTAAAACGGTGATTTGATCCTCGGCTTGGCGGGTAACTTCTAAGACCTTGACTTTGGTCTTTAAAATTTCTATAAATTTATCGCCTCTCATTTTTAACCTCTCATCATTATTCTAACGCCGTTTTCGACGAGCATCCAAAAATCACCTACGTGCCATACGCCGAAAATTATCACTAAAGCGCAAAGCAAGATTAGCGGTAAATTTTCAAACAAGCTCATCTCTTTAGCATAAACCACTTCACCTTTAGGCGTACCGAAGCTCGCAAGATTAAAGTGCGCGAAGTCCGCGATGAAAATAATTACGAGCGCGATCGCAAATAATGCTACGGCTATGTATTGACCGCTGGCTATCGCGCCTTTGAAAACGTTAAATTCGCTTACAAAGATCGCAAACGCAGGAACGCCTACGAGCGAGCAAACCGCAGCACCAAACATTATCGTAGTAAGCGGAGCGATTTTTACCATACCGCCCATTCTAGTCATATCTTTGTGACCATAAATTCTAGCAATATTGCCAGTAGAGCAGAATGCAAGAGCCTTGGTAAAGCTGTGAGCTAAGCAGTGAAAGATCGCGGCAAGCAAGCCAAAATATCCGCCGATACCTAGCGCAAATGCAATAACACCCATATGAACGACCGAGTGGTAAGCAAACATCCTCTTTACGTCGTGCTGGCGAACGAGGAAAATTCCTGCTATAAATAGCGTGATCGTGCCCGAGATCAGCATCACGTGCTTAACGAAGTCTGGCCCTATCGCTTCGGCGGTTACCGCGTAATATCTAAATATCGCTAGCATCGCACATTTTAAAAGCACACCCGAAAGTAGTGCCGAAATCGGAGCTGGACCTTCTGCGTGAACGTCAGGAAGCCAAGTGTGAGTAGGAGCAAGTCCTGCTTTGGTTCCAAAGCCGATTAGAGCGAATATAAAGATAAGCTTAGCGGCATCTTTGTTTAAGCCTTTGGCGTGATCCATAATGCTAGTCCAAAGCATCGAAGCCTCGCCATCGCCCGTGATTTTGAATGTAGCCGCATATAGTAAAACGGTAGCATAAAGCGCGAATGCTAAGCCGATCGAGCAGATAACGATATATTTGTAACCGCTCTCGGTAGATTTTTTGTCTTTATGAATAGCGACCAAAAATACCGATGCTAACGTAGTGGCCTCTACTGCAGCCCACATAAACGCGACGTTGTTGCAGATAACGCTAAGCGTCATCGTAAAAACGAAAACGTGGCAGAGCGCATAGTATTTTCTAAGATCGCTAAGATCCAGATGACCGCCCTGTATCTCCCACTTCATATAGGTGGTGGAGTATAAATTTACCAAAAAGCCCGTTACAGCGATTAGCACTAAAAATACGCAGCCTAGGCTATCTAGGAATAGGAATTTATCGTATGCGTAAAAAGCCTCAAAGTTGCCGCTGATAAGCTTGCCTACGTTACAGAGTAGCCCTGCGGATGTAACTGCAGAAATCAAAACGTGTAGCGAGCTTAGGAGCTTGAAATTCTTAGGGCATAAGAATAATATCAGCGCTCCGAGCAACGGAAAAATTAATATAAAAGCTAAACTATTCATCATTAACCCCTTAAATTCGAAGCTTTAGACGTATCAAGCCCGTCATAAGCTTTGTAAAATCTAACCGCCAAAATGCTCATAATAATAACCGCAAAGATCGCGTCGGTTAAAATTCCAAGCTCGACTAGCTCGTGAGAGTTGTAAGCCATAAGTGCAAGGCTTAGGTGGATGCCGTTTTCAAAGAGGCAGTAGGCTAGAATTTGCTTGATGAAAGAATTTCTTAGCATGAAGCCGAAAATTCCCATCATAAATACGGTTACCGCCGCTATTAGAACGATTCTTTCTTGAATAAGAGAGAATTTAAGCAAGATCGGATTGATTGTCATCGCAATCGCTAGCGAAAATCCCATCGCAATAACGGGGCTTACGAAAAAGCCGCCTACCGGCTCATCCTCGCTGATCACATCCAGCTTTTTAACTAGCCAAAATAAAATTCCTGGCACGAAAAGAACCTTCGTAAAAAACGCCACTATCGCCCAAATTCTAAGCTGTGGCGCATTAAAGTTAGAATACAACATAAAAAATATGCTTACCAAAAGTAGCGTCTGAATCGCGTAAATTCCGATCGAAAGTTTTAAATTTCTAAGTCCGAATACCGCGAGTGACGTTACGATCATACAAATTGCTAAAATATCGATACTATTCATCTTAAAATCCTACTACGTAAAGCGTTAATGCCGCAAAAGCGATGGCAAGAGCGCCGCATGAAATTTTGCGCATGCTCGAAGTCATTCTGAAGCGTGGTCCAAAGTTGTCGATGAAAACGGCTGCTACGTAAAATACGCCGGTTTTTAGCACGAAGATTATGATTGCTAAAAACGGATTGCTAAAATTCCACGGCTCAAATATCGTTAGGAATAATCCGATCATCGCAAATTGCTTCAAAATAAGCGCCGCTTGCACTAAGCCTAGATCGCTGCCTGCGTATTCGCCAAGTAAACCTTCTTGAAGCTCTTGCTCGGCTTCGGCAAGATCAAATGGCTTTCTGCCGGTCTCGACATACATACACCATAAAAATGCAATCGAGGCGACGGCAAAGCTTGGAATTTGATAGCCGATCTGACCGCTGCGTACCATCCCCTGAATCTCAACTAAATTTGAAGTTCCCGCAGCCATCATTACTACGATTAGGCACATCATCATCACGGGTTCGACAAAAACGGCAAGCATCTGCTCGCGTCCGCCGCCGGTTGCGGCAAACGGGTTACCGCTATCTAGTGATGCCGCACCGAATACGAAGCGCAAAAGTGCGCCTAGATATAAGATAACGAAAATATCCGAATATGCTCCGAAAATTTTATCGGTGGTTGGATCGCTGTAAGTAATAGGAATAGCCGCCAAGATCGCTGCCGAAGTAGCGAAAAGGAAAAACGGAGCCCATCTAAATACCCAGTGGCTGCACGCAGGAACGGTTCTACCGCGCTTAAAAAGCTTAATAATATCGCGGTAAGTTTGAAAAAAATCGCTTCCTTGTTTCGACTGAAGCTTGGCTCGAAGTTTTCTCGCCATACCGTCGAAAAGCGGAGCGACTAGGACGATAACCGCTACTTGAAATATCATTAAAAATATAGTTTGTATAGTCTGCATCTTAAACCTCCTAGATCAAGAAAAAGCCCACGCCCAGTATCGCGCAAAGATAGATTAGGATGTAAAGCGTATATAAATTTGCATAGCCGCTTTGAATAATTCCTATCTTATCGGCGACCTTCTTACTCCAATCGATTACCGGTTGATAAATCATCGTCCACCAAATGTCTTGTGGGTGGTTGTGATACTCGATCGGTCCGAAGTAGCCGTTTTGCTCTATTCTGCGTTTATGACCTCTAAATAACCAGTCCATAATCTTTCTTAAATCACCGGTAAAAGGACCGCCGGTCATCTGCATGCGAGGGCTATATTTAAAGCCGCATGCCCAAGGATCGGTCTCGCGAGGTTTGTCACGATTTGCTTTCATAACTGCTAGGATGATAAACGGAAGCAGCATTGTAGAACACAAAATCACTGCAATAAGAGGAGTTGAGACGATACTTCCCAAAGGCGAAGTGATTGACGAAGCGCCTAGGCTTGCGACAAATTCTCTATTGGAAGTGATAGAATTTACCGCCTGCATTATGTAATCGACTATGAAGTGTGCGCCTACACCAAATCCCACGCAGCCTATCATCAAAATGATCATTCCTAAAACCATTCCTAATGGGCTTTCTTTTGCGTTCTCCCAAATTTTTTCATCTCTTGGGGTTCCTGCAAAGATTACCGCATAAAGCTTAAGGTGCATACCGACCAAAACGCCGGTGAGCGCAAGAGCGACCACCGCTAAAGAGAAGGCATATCTAATGAAAATTCCGCTTTCCTTAGCGCCTTGAAGCATTCCTTGATAGGTAAACCACTCTGAAACGAAGCCGTTTACCGGAGGAAGTGCCGCGATACCCATGATACCGATAAACATACCGACGGCAGTTAGAGGCATTTTTTTAGCTAGCCCTCCTAGCACGTCCATATTCTGCGTATGAGTAGCGTGGATTACTGAGCCTGCACATAAGAATAGTAAGCCTTTGAATATCGCGTGATTTACTACGTGGTAGCAGCCTGCTAAAAATCCGACTGCAGCTAGCGTTACATTGCCTGCTGCGACGCCGTAAATTCCGGTGCCAAGACCTAGCAAGATAATACCAATATTTTCGACCGAGTGATACGCAAGAAGCGCTTTAAAGTCGTGCTGGCACAACGCGTATAAAACGCCGAAAAGCGAGCTAGCTGCTCCTAGGATCAAAACTGCAAGTCCAAAATAGATGCTTAATGGCAAAAATAGCGTAAATTTAACAAGCGTAAAGAGCGCTACTTTAATCATGACGCCACTCATCAGTGCAGAGACATTTGACGGAGCCGCAGGGTGAGCTTGCGGTAGCCAGACGTGAAAAGGCCACATTCCCGCTTTTGAGCCGAAGCCGACCAAAAACAAGATGAATGCTGCTACAGAAGCGCCCATAGGCATATTTACTTTTCCCCACTCCGCGAATTCGAAGCTGCCTGCGTAGTTTGCAATGATAAGTAATCCACAGGTGATACAAAATGCACCGATCTGCGCTATGCCTAGATATACCATAACGGCTTTGAGCGTGCCTTTGCCATCGTTTACTATGATTAGAAATGACGAGATTAACGTCATAAGCTCCCATAAAACAGCGAAGCAAAATACATTATCCGCACTGATAACTAAAAGCATAGATAAGATGAAGGTATTAAATAAACATGCAAAAACGCCGATATTTGCCTTTCCGATATATTCTTCGGCGTAGCTCATGCCGTAAACGCTGCTTGCAAAGCCTATAAAAACGACTACGAAGCTGAAGAAATTTCCAAGCGGACTTAAAGCAAATTTTGGCGCATATAAGAAAGTGCCGCCTAAAACGAAGCTGTCGCTTACGCCCATATTGGCTACGAAATGGCACATCGCATAAAAACAGCTGATAGCACCTAATCCAAATCCCACCTTAACGGCAGTTTTTGGAGCGCAGTATAAAAGAATACTAATTACTGCACTGACGATAAATAAAGTATAGACGCTTATCATTTTGCGCCTCCTTCTTTTTTGGCGACGCAACTGATTTCGCCGTTTAACACGTCTTTTGCAAAAGCATTAGCCGCATCGTAGTCTATCGCAAAGCCCAATTTATGCTTGCCCTCTTTAGGATCTATCATAATGATAGCGCTAGTTGGGCAAACCTCAACGCATGCAGGACCGTTCTCGCGTCCGTTGCATAGATCGCATTTGATGGCGGTGCTTTTGGCGCCCGCTTGGCTTTCGATCTCTAGATAATACTTCGGCTCGACCGCATAATTTACTGACGGCATAAGCTCGGCATTCGAGCTGATCGCGCCATAAGGACAGGCGAGCGTACACATCTTGCATCCGATGCAAATTTCTTCGTGCAATTCGATATAGTTATTATCGAAGCGAAGCGCACCGGTAGGACAGACGTTTGCGCATGGTCCGTCATCGCACTGCCTGCACTGCGTAGGCATAACACCGTAAGCCTGTCTAAGCACGGTAAGTCGCGATTTAGCAAGCTTGCCGCGCTCGTAGGCACTTGAGTAACAGGCTGCCATGCACGTCGTGCAACCGATACATCGTTTGTAATCGCAGATTACAAATTTATGTTGTTTCATACCTTTCTCCTTGACTTAAGGAATTTTAAAAATTTTTTACTAAAAATTTTGGTGTAATTATATTTAAGTCCGTAAAAAAATTCCGTCATTTATCTGACGATATTTGGAATTTATTTGATAAATTTGCTTTAAAAGCTTAAATTTAAAAACTAATTTCTTTTTTAAACCGGTTCGTTGATTATTTGCTTTAAAAGTCTAGTATATCAGTATTAAAGTATATTTTAAAATTTAAATTACTACTGAAATTACCCCAACTTACTCCTAATTATAATTGAAAAAATTCTTTTAGCTTAAGGCAAAATTTCAATTTTATTTTAGGTAAGAATTTATATAATTGTGCCGAAATTGCATATATGGTAATTTTGCATGTTTAGTATTTTCGAAAGGAGAAAATATGGCGAATAAAGGCAAGGTCATATGCCCTTATTGTGGCACAGGCTGTCAAATCGAGCTGACTGCGGAAGACAATTATATCAAATCCGCAACCGGCGTAAGCGACAACCCCGTAAATCAGGGTTGTTTATGTTTGAAAGGTTATTACGGATGGAATTACGTAGGCTCTAGAGATAGGCTTACGACACCGTTGATCCGAAAAAAGGACGGTAAATTTAGCAAAGACGGCGATTTGGTCGAAGCTAGCTGGGATGAAGCGCTTGATCTAGTTGCTAAAAAAATGCTAGAAGTTAAAGAAAAATACGGCGCCGACGCGATAGCCGGAAACTATTCCGCACGCTGTACGCATGAGGATAACTACGTAGCGCAGAAGCTACTTAGAATTTTAGGCACGAATAATATCGATCACTGCGCGCGCATTTGACACGCTCCGACTGTGGCAGGTCTTGCCAAAACAATCGGTAACGGAGCGGCTACAAATAGCTTCACGGAGATCGGAACTCACAGCAACTGCATTATGATGATCGGCTCAAACCCGGAAAATGGCCATCCGATCGTAGCTATGCACGTTCAAAGAGCGTTAAATAGAGGCGCTAAACTCATCGTCATTGACCCGGTTAAGACGGAATTTGCAAATCGCGCAGATATCCACCTCCAGCTTGAGCCGGAGCACAATATCCCGGTTATAAACGCTTTAATCCATGCTATTATCGACGAGGATTTGGTAAATCACGAATTCGTTGAGAAATACACTAAGGGTTTTGAATATGTAAAAGAGGCGGTTAAGGATTATTCGCCTGAAGCCGTAGCTAAATACACTAGGCTAAATGCCGAGGATATTAGAAAAGCGGCTAGAATTTACGCTACTACGCGACCTGCGGTTATCACGCACGGAATGGGTGTAACTCACTTCAACCACGGCGTGGGTGCGGTTTGTGATATTTCAAATTTAATGCTCGTAACGGGCAACGTAGGCGAGCTCGGAAGCGGCGATCTACCGATCCGCGGACAAGAAAACGTTCAAGGCTGCTGCGATATGGGAATGCTTCCTAACGTATTTACCGGCTATAAAGCTGTGACCGATGAGAGTGCCCGTGATTGGTTTGAGCGCCAGTGGAATTTACCAAAAGGTCATCTAAACGGCAAGATCGGCATTCATAAAACCGAAGTGCCTGACGCAATTCTTGACGGTAGGGTAAAATTTTTCTGGACGATGGGCGAAAACCCGGTTATGACCGATCCGAACGCAAACCACTTCTTGCGCGCGATTTCGCAGGTAGAGATGTATGTGATCCAAGATATTTTCTTAACTGAGACGAGTCGCAAAGCAGATGTCGTGCTTCCTGGAGCTTGCAGCGGCGAGAAGGAGGGCACTTATGCTAATGCCGAGCGCCGCGTACAGCATAGCGAAATTGTAGTTGCCCCTCCGGGACAAGCTAGACAAGATTGGGCTATCATCTGCGAGCTTGCCAGACGCCTAGGACTAGGTGATTATTTCACATTTCAATCTCCAGAGCAGATTTGGGAAGAGGTGCGCAGAGTAGCTCCGCACAATTACGGCGGAATGAGCTATTACCGCATCAAAAAATACCACGGACTTCACTGGCCGTGCCCTGATGAGAATTCTATGGGCGGACCTGCATTGTATCTTGATAAGAAATTCTTTACTCCGGACGGTAAAGGAAATTTCGTCCCAGTTCTATTCGTGGATGATAAGAGCAAGATTGAAAGCGCCAAAGAGGAGTTCGCAAAGCGTATGAATATGCCGAAAGATTATCCTGTAATGGCGGGCTCCGTGGACGAGAAGACCGATGCAGAGTTCCCGATACAGCTTCTAACTACGCGTAAGGTTTACGAGTACGCAGGAGGCGCGATGACTAGGCGCTCTAAGACCGTTGAGCAGGGCGGCGACGCGATAGGACCGATTGCGGAAATGAATCCGAAACTCGCCGAACGATATGGAATTTCGCAGGGCGATTTCATCGTCGCGTGGAGCCGCTACGGCTATATCGCGATCAAGGCCGACATCACCGAGTGTATAATGGATGGTATCATTCAGATGTCTTATCACTACTGGGAGAGCTGCTGCAACGAGCTAACCAGCGGCGGCTGGGATCTCATCGCCAAAACGCCTACGTTTAAGGCAGCGATTCAGATTAAAAAGATCGATGAAGAGGAATTTTTGCGTATCCGCGAGCTTAAGCGCATTAAATTTCAAACCAATAAAGTCGTTTACGACGACTTCCACCACCATCCGATTAAATTCTAAGAATTTAATTTTATCCGTAGATTCGGGGGCTATGCTTCCGAATCTATTTTTTAACAATCAATTCAAATAATATGAAATTTTTAGCGATCTAGCCGTCTTGTGATATTTTAAAGATCAAAAATTTCAAAAATTTAATAAATTCCGCGGTATTAATATGCTTTTGTGGCGTAGTTACGCTATCGATAAGAGCACGGTTAGAAATTTATCTGCTATTGCGTTAATAGATGCGGCGGCAAGAGATCAGTCGTTCGTGATTTAACAAATCCTAATAAATTTAGTCTTAATAAAAGTGGCGCAATAAAGTAAATTTTAAAAATAAGCATGATAATAAGGCTATTTTATCGCGACAAATCTTACCAAATTACATTATTGATTAAATTTTAACGCGCGCAGGCTGATTTTATGTATCAAGTAGCGCTGTAATTTTAATAACGCAAATGCGATTTTTGTGATTTTAATAGATGAATGCAAAAGGCTCATAGACTTTTAAAACGCTAGACGCGGCTTTTAGTCTTAATGGTCGCAAATGCCGGTTTCTAGCATAACCGGAGTAGTTTCGCGCTCCGTCTGAAATCCATAAATTTTGATTTTAAAATTTTAGATTTAAAATTCCGAATTCCGTTGTGCTTGGAATTCACAATTTTTATAATTTTATTTTATCGTGTGTTTTTGGCGTTCTATTTTCACGCGGGAGCCCTTTGCTGCGCCAGATCACGCTGCTTGCGATGTTAAAGCTATTGCGCCAAAGCTTCTGCCTGCTTGCGGACGAGATTTATGAAACTAGGCTCTGATATTGAAGCTATTGCACCAAAGCTGCTGCGGCAGAATTCCATTTACTTTATGCAAAAGTAGTTAAAATTTCTGCCGCTTGTCGTGCCTGAGCTACTTATTGTGCCGGTCTGTTCGTCTCGCTTTAATTTTTATCGCTAGCAGCACCTACTTTACTTTGTCGCTCCTAAATTTTTGCCGTCCGTCGCGTTAGAATCGCTCGCAGCGCCGTGATTTTCGCTGCTTGCAGAATCTGAGTTTGTTGTACCGCTAGAGCCTGCGGAGATTGGATTTGCTGCACTTTCGCCCGCAATACCGCTTACGTTATTTATGTAGGCTACGGTGCTTATTTTATTCCATTCTCTACCGATTTTCAAAAACGCGCGCTGGCTGTCTAAGATCTCTTTAAACATCGGATCTTTCGCCGCTTCCTCGTCTAAGATTTCATTCGTTGCTTTTTTAAGCGCGGCTATTACGTCCGCAGGAAAGTCGCGCACCTGCACATCCGGAAACTGCGCTTTTAACTCCGCCCAAATGCGAGCGTTTTCGTAAAAGCCCTTATTTTGGAAGTTCTCGCCAGCAAGTCTTGCCGCAGCCTCTAATATCGCTTGAAGATCCGCAGGCAGCTTCTCTAGCGCCTTTTGATTTACCAGCAGCTGGCAGTCTCCCATAGGTTCTTGCCAGCCTGTGTAGTAGTATTTAGCCACTTTATGAAATCCAAGTGGCATATCATAGACAGGGCTTACCCACTCGACCGCATCGATCGTACCCATTTCTAACGCCATAAATAGCTCGCCCGTAGGCACTGTGTTTATAGTGGCACCCAGCTTACTCATCACCTCTCCACCTAGCCCCGGTATGCGGAATTTAAGCCCTTGTAAATCCGCGACTGAGTTGATCTCTTTTTTAAACCAGCCGCCCATTTGCATGCCGGTAGATCCCATCAAAAAGGTCTTCATGCCGTATTGCGCGAACATCTTATCATTAAGCTCTCGCCCACCACCATAGTAATACCACGCGTGTTGCTCATCAGTAGTCATACCGAAAGGCACCGCCGTCCAGAGCATAGTTTTGGCGTCTTTGCCTTTATAATAATAAAGCGAAGTATATCCTAGATCGTATTGACCGCTTTTGACGAAGTCGAATACGCCAAAGCTTGCCTTGTGCTTGCTCGGCGTATCGATGCGGATCTGAAGCCTACCACCGCTAAGGCTTTCGGCATAGTTTTTAAAATCCTCAGCAGCAGCGCCCAAAACGGGCGTAGTCGCCTCCCACGTGCTAGCAAGTCTTAGGCGATAAACCTTATCGTCGCCGAAAAGCTGCGAACCCAAAAGCATGAGACATGCAAACAAAAAAATCTTTTTCATTTCTATCCTTTCATAAAGTTTTAAATTCATAAAATTTCAAAATTTAGCGCATCGCCGGCTTAAAATTTACTCGCGTCCTGCGTTACTGCTACAAAATCCTGCTTCACGGTACTTATTTTATCCACGTGTTGCTTTCTATTCTATTTTACGACGCTTCATCTTATAGGCACCTTGCTTTGCAGACGTCTTATTTCGCGATATTTTGTTTCTAAGCGCTCTACCCAAGCTTTTTATTTTACAACGCCTGGCTTTGCGACTATAGAGCGCCGCGTTCGGGCGTACTTACCTGCACCTGTGCCATATCTAGCGATAATATTTTATCAAGCGCGCTTTCTTAAAAGCCTCCAGCGCGGATCTTTTTCGCTTAGAAATGGCAAAAGTATCTTAAAATGCCATCTCTGCGCTTTTGCAGATAAAATTCTCCCTTCCTTTCAAAGCGAGCTTTGTCATTATCGGCAAGCCTGGATGCCACGCCATTTCTCTGATCTTTGACGGCAGAATTGTGCTTTTAAATTTAAAATTCCACGATCAGTGCACTCTTTGTACCGCGTCGGCAAGCGGAGAGTGCGCCTTTATATTTTAATTTTGCGCTTTAGTTGAGCGCAAAATTCCTCGCGGAGTTTTGATGCAAATTCCGCGCGAAGCCTAGATTAGAATTTTACGCAGAGCCGCCCCGCGTTGTCTAAATTTTTTGCAAAATTTCGTGCTGCAAAATGCACTTAAATTTTTAAATTTGCTATTGCGCGGAAAATCTAAGCCTTGAAATTTTGCTCTTGTTTGACGGCATAAAATTTTAAAAGTAAATTTTGCAACCGCCATGCCATAAAATTTTATTCGCAAAGCCTGCCTGCTAAATTTTAAAATTTTGAGCCTAAGTCCGCAAAAATTCGTATTTCACGTTTTATAAATTCTATTTCGCAAAATTTTATCTCGCGGATTTCTCGCTCCATAAATTTCACGCTCGATAAAATTTTACTCCGCATAGTTTGTGCTTCGTAAAATTCTAGCTCGCAAAATTTCGCTTAAAATTCCGCGAGCTAGCCCTTATTTTCGAATAGCTCTGCGTGTTTGCTGCGTAAAAACTCGACAACGGCGATCACCTCGTCTGCACCGCTAGCGTCCGAGTTTGCAAGCACCGTGTCGATATTTTCGATGTATAGCTGCGCCGCATCGGCGAGCCGCTCGCGCTTGATGCCCGCATAAAGCAGCATCGCGTCAAGCAGGATATTGATCTCGTAGATGAGGTCCTGCTCGGCGATTTTTTCGTCATTAGTTTTCATCTTCTTCCTTTGAAATTTGGGTTTTTTTCTCGATCAGATCCACGATTTGCGCCTTTACGGCTTCGTACGAGCTCGCGTCCTTAAAGCCCGCAAACATCCCGCCGCTCGCGTTTACGTGCCCGCCGCCGCCGAGGAGCAGCTTTGCCATTTCGCTTACGTCGATCTTGCCGTCGGCGCGGAAGCTGAGTGTTTTCTTGCTCGTTACGTCGATGAAAAAATCGACATCGGGGTTTTGCGTCAAAAAGTCGTTGCCGATGACGCTTACGTTGCCGATATTGTAGGTCAAAATGCCCTTTTTACCTAGATAGCTGATCTCGAAGCGCTGCTTTTGCGCGCTTAGGCGATCGACTACGAAATGCGAGACGAGATTGCTTAGCGTATCGTCGTGATCGCTTTTAAAAAATTCTTTCTTTATGCCGTGCAGCGCGCTATCTAGCGCGATGTGTGCGTCCGCCTCATCTTGAAATTTTAAAATTTTTTCTAGCAAGAAAAAGATATAATCCCTGCTCTCCCGCTCAAACATGATCTTGTTAATCTCTTTCGCGCCCGAGACCATGCCGAGGCAGACCTTGCCGAGCTCAAACTCGCTCTGCTCCTTTAGCCAGATATCCACGGCGTTTACGACGCGCACGAACTTATCCAGCCGCGGCGAGCCGCCAAACATCGCGCTGAAAAAATCATAGGTGATCTTCGTGGCGCAGCGCGATGAATCCAAAAAATACCACGGGAATTTTTTCGCGCACTCAAGCCCGCTTTGATGATGATCCAAAAGGATTACGCGAGCGTTTCGACGTGCCAGCTCGCCGTTAAATTTCTCGCACTGCGCAGGTAGTAAATTTAGATCGGTGATTAAAACCAGGCTTTTCTCGTCCGCGTCTGCAGCGAGCCTTTCATCGATACTAGCGAGGATGAGATCAAATTTTTCGTTTATCTCCTTGCCGTAGTTGGCATTGAAAAATTCTACGTCCGTCAAATAGTGCGCCGCGACGAACTGCGCACCGTAGCCGTCCAGATCGGTGTGGCTTAGGTGATATATTTTCATTTGCGCTCTTTGCCGATGATGTCTGCTAGCGTGATCGTGTCCATATACTCATCGACTTTCTCTTGAAGCTCGCCAAACATTAGATTGACGCGGCACAGCGTACGACCGTTCGGGCAGGCGTCGATCCCCTCGGCGGTGCAGTCAAACACCGTTGCCTTGCGTCTTTCGGCGCTTTTGATGATCTCGCTTAGCGTGATCTCATCCGCATTGCGCGCGAGCACAAAGCCGCCCTTGGCGCCTTTGAAGGAATTCAAAAGTCCCGCGCGAGCTAAATTTTGTAAAATTTTAGCCAAAAAGCTGCGTGAAATTCCAAGCTCGCTAGAGATCGAATCGACATCCATCGATTCCTCCTTGCCCGCGATGCAGATCATTGAAAGCAGGGCGTATTCGCTTGCTTTTGTAAAAAGCATTTATTCTCTCCTTTGGTGTCAAAGCGTGCATTTTACACAAAGAAAGCAAAAATTTAGGTTAATTAAGTATAATCGCTCCCTATTTTACCGATCAGGAGGTCATCATGGCTTTAGACACGGCTCAAAAAGCACAGATAGTTGCGAAATTCGCTAGAAGAGAGAAAGATACGGGCTCTGCAGAGGTGCAAATCGCGCTTCTTACCGAGAGGATCACGCTTCTTACCACTCATTTGCAAGCAAATCCGAAAGATTTTTCATCTCGCTTAGGACTACTAAAGCTAGTAGGTCAGCGCAAAAGAATGATGAAATATCTTAAAAACAAAGACTACGCAGTTTACTCCAAGCTCGTTAGCGAGTTAAATTTAAGAGATAAATAAGCTCCTTTGCTCGTGGCGGCGTTTATTTCGTCACTGCGATTTATACACGGCGTCCGTCAAACGGCGGACGCTTTTTTTATGCCCGGAATTTAGATAGCCACACTTTTTCAATCTTTGAATTTTTTGAGAATTTTGTAAAATTTATGAATTCTGCTTAGATTATGAAATTTTAAAATTCCATAGAAATTTTGAAATTTTGCCGGATTATAATAATTTGCGCAGTTCATATCCGCGACGGAATTTTGAAATTACGAGCGGCGATAAATTTTGTCTGCGCCATCTTGCGTGCAGCCAGAATTATACATTCGCTCTGTTTGGGTTATCTAATCTGCATCAAAATTTAATTGTCAAATTCCAAAGAATTTAGATGGAGTTTTTACCATGCCGCCAAAAATAGGGCGGCTCGTAGAATTTCATTTTTTGGAATTTTTAAAAATAATTTTGCTTCTTGCAATTTAAACTTTCATTTAAACGCCGCGAAGCTCATAAAATTCGCCCATTTAAAGATACTCTCGACACGCTTAAAGCCCGCGCTTAGTGCCAAGGCGCGATTTTCCGCCTCCGTGTAGGGCACGAGCACGTTTTCAAGCGCCTCTCGTTTTTGTGCGATCTCGTAGCGCGAGTAGCCCTGCGTGCGCTTGTAATCCTCATAAATTTCGATCATCCGACGCGCGAGCGCAGGCTCTTCGTAGACGATCTTTTCGCTAAAGATCAAAACTCCGCTCTCACGCAATCCGTCGTAAATTTTACTCACGAGCGCGGCGCGGCGCGGCGGCCTGATGAACTGCAGAGTGTAGTTTAAAATCACGGCATCGCAGTCTGCGAGGCTCGCATCCAGCACGTCCGATACGCTAAGCTCGAGCTCGGCGCCGAATGCCGCCGCCTTAGCGCGGGCGTTTTGTATCATCGCCTCCGAGCTGTCAATGCCGCACAGCCGCAGATCGGGGCGCAGCGCAAACAGCGCCAGCAGCGCGGTCGCAGTCGAGCAGCCAAGATCGATCACGCGGGCCTTTTGCGGCAGTATACGTGCCAAAAGCTCGCTGCTAAGCCGCGTGCTGGCCTCATAAAACGGCACGCTGCGCCCGATCATATCATCAAAAACCGACGCGACGCTGGCGTCAAACTCAAACTGTTTTTTGATAGGCTCTTTAAAAATTTCGTCTTTCATCCGTTTCCTTTTTAGTTTCGCTATTCGCGCAGCACTCGATTTATACTTCCTGTGCATGCTAAGCGCAGAATTCTCACACCGTGCTTCCTGCACTTGCGCGACACTCGATTTGCGACCGCTACGCATGGAATTTTTGCGCTTAGTTTGCCCCGCGCGAAGCATACCTAAATTTTAAACGCAGCATGAGCACTTTTGATGCAAGCGAGCTGCATCCCAGTTTGCGCCCAACTTCTAGCCCAGATACGCTCGATGCATGATTAAATTTCACGTCTTGCTTGACAGGCTTTAAAATTCCGCGCCGCGCAAATACATCTTTAAAATTCTACGCCGTATTTTCGCAGCATTAATTTTACGTCGCCAAATCTAGCACTGCCAAAACAGCTCCTTTAAATTCTTTAATTACGAACTTAAACTAAAAGCATAGTCGAAGCTCCATTGGTAGAATTTCGCGCCCATTTTGCGATTTTACGCGCCGCAAAATGAGGCCTCTTGACAAAATCCCGCGTTTAGCTAGGCGCATAATTTAGCCGCTTGACTCTTGCTCGGCAGCTCAGCCCTGCTAAATTTTAAAGCTTCGCAGCGCAACTAAGATTTGTTATTGCCCTTAATTCTCGGCGCAGCTTGTACTTGCCTCGTCTTACATAAACCCAAGCTCAAGTGCGTTAAAGCCATGTGGCGGTGCGCCAAGTATTCTCAGTGACAACGGGCACACGACTTTTATACGGGATGACGCAGACGGCTCATTTAATGCGCCATAGATGCGAAGCGCAGACGAATGCATTAAATTCAAAGCGCACAGCCCGCAAATTTCATCTTTAAGCTTACAAGCCGTAGATTAAAATTTGCGGCTTCGTAGTACCGCCTCCGCTTCCGTAGCGTCTTTTAAAATTTGCTCTTTAAGCTGCGCTAGATCGCTAAATTTGCGATTTTCACGTAGGAACTTTATAAATTTCACACAAGCAAATTTCGCGCCGCTGTTTTTGTCCGCAGCCTCTAAAATTTTATTTTTGGCGTCCAGGCTCTCGCTCGCTGCAAAATTCTGCGTAGAAATTTCGGCCGAATTACGAGCCGAAACTTCATCTGAATTTCGCGCAGAATGTGCAGCTTGCCCCTCGCAGCACGGCGCGCGATCTTGCGCGGAATTTAAACCCGCCTCAAAACCCGCAAAGTCCCCTAAAATGTGCGTTTCAAGCGCAAAAGCCCCATCGGTGCTGAGCCTGTGCCCCAAGAAGCTCACGCTTGCAAATTCCTTGCTTCCGGCGCGCATCAGGGTCGCATACACGCCGCTTTTTGGCATAAAATAGCCGCTCGCATCAAGATTTAGCGTCGCTACTAATTCCCGCGCCCCGCGCCCCTGACCGCGCACGATCCGCCCGCAGATCTCGTAATCTCGCCCTAAAAGTTCCGCCGCCTCTTCACACCGTCCGCGCGATAAAAGCTCTTTGATCCTACTTGAATGCACGCCGCCGCCGCTTAAGCAAAACTCCCCTACGACGCAGGTTTGCCCGCGAAATTCGCGCCTTAAAAATTCCACGTCCCACGCCCGATCACGCCCAAATCTAAAGTCCTCGCCGACGACAATTTTTTGTAAATTTATGAAATTCTGCCTTAAAAGTGCGATAAATTTGCCTCCGCTAAGGCTTTTGATAGCGCGTAGATCGCAATAAAAAATCTTTTTGTTCGTAAATGCCTGCCGCGACGCAAAAGGGGTTAGCTTCGTGCCACCACCTGCTAGGATTACGATTATTGCGCCGTGCTCGCCTAGGTGCTCAAATAATTTTTGATGCCCAAGGTGCATGCCGTCGAAGTTACCGATCGCTACGGCGCATACGTCATCGCGGTTTGCGCTTTCTAGCGTTGCGAAAATCTCGCCTCGTGCGAACTGCTCGTTTAGGCGCACGCGCAGTACTTCCGCACAAGCAGGAAGCATGCCCTGGGCTTGCGCGTCTACGCCATTGCCGCAAGTGTTGCCATAAGCCGTTTCGTTACTGCAAGCGGTGTCGGTGTCTGCTTCATCTGCGCGGTGTGCATCGCCGGTTTTATTTTCACTGAGCTCTTGCCTTGGACGTTTGATATTTTGAGATGAATTTTCCCCATTGCTTGTGAAATTCTGTTCCGTAAAATTTTTCAAGCTGGAATTCTGCGATACGAAATTTTGCTCCTTAAAATTCCGCAGCGAAGCCTCTGTATGGTCTTTACCTGATTTTTGATTAGCCATTACTTCTGCTTTGTCCAGACGATTTTTTTGGTGTCGTAGCCGCTGTGCTTCGCCTTTTTTAGATAGAGGATGCGGATCGGCTCGGGCAGGGTTTTGGTGCGCGAGAGGATATACAGCTCGCTCGTATCGGCGCCGAAAATCAGGGCGTAGCGATAGTCGCCGTCCACCTGCGCCACGCGGTAGAGGGAGTCGGAAATCAGGCCTTTTTGATAGAGCAGGCCTACGTTTTTATCGCCCGCAAACTCCAACACGTGCTGCTCGTTTTCGATTTTTCCCGAGCTTGTTTTGGCGGTTTTTAGAAGATTGATCGTAGAATTTTTATCGACGAAGCACTCGTATGCGGTGTTTTGCAGCTCGCCGCCGCCCTTCATGCGGGCGATCTCATACCAGCCGCCGCTAAATTTAGCGATGTCGAAATTTTTTACCAGCGGCGCTTTCGGGCTCAGGCTTTTGGCGCATGAGCCCAAAAATAGCGCGCAAAACGCCAATATAATTAAGTTTTTAAATTTCATCGTTCATCCTTTTTAGAAGATAGAAAAATTCCCTATTTCCCTCTTTACCCGTGATTTTGCAGGCGCTAGCGTGCAGCACAGCAAGCCCCAGCTCGGCGCATAGCCGCTCAAATTTCGCTCGCGCGGCGCACACCGCTTTTTCATCTTTGAGCACGCCTTTTTTATTTCGCTTCACCTCCGCGCCCACCTCAAATTGCGGCTTAAATAGCACGATGAGAGCGCTTTTTGCAAGGCGCGCGAGGCTTTTTAAGATCAAATTTAGCGAGATGAAGCTCACGTCGCAGGTGATGAGATCAAATTTTTTCTCGCTTTCAAACTCCCTGATGTCGGTGTTTTCGCGCACGATCACGCGAGGATCGCGCCGCAAAATTTCGCTTAGCTGCGAGCTGCCGACGTCAAGTGCGGTCACGCTCTTTGCGCCGCGCTGCAATAAAATTTGCACGAACCCGCCGGTGCTGCTGCCCACGTCCAAAACATCGGCTCCCGCTAAATTTAAAACCTCTTTTTGAGAGGGCTTTGTTTGTAGCGGCTCCGTGCCGCCTTCGCTGCGGCACGCGCCCGCCTTGCCTCCCGATTTGAAGGCTTTTGCCGCATTTGAAATCTCTGCCGTTTCGGCGTCTACGTCCGTTTGCAAAAGTCCTGCCGTCTCGGGGCCCGCGCTCGTCTGTAAAAATTCTACTGTTTGCTTGCCTGCACCGGTTTGTAAAAGCTCCGCCATATCGGCGCTAGTTTTTGCGGTACGGATCGCCTCGGTAGTCGCTTTAGCGCTCCTTGTCGTCGCGGTAGCCGCGCTTGGAATTTTATCAGCCTCTTTCGCGCCCAAAATTTTATCCGTAGCCGCAAAATCTGCACCTGAAATTTGCATCACTGCCGCTTTTCTATCCGCGTCCTTTGCGGCGCTGCACGGCTTTGAAATTTCTGCCGCCGCGCTAGGCGAATTTGCGCCGCAGCTTGCTAAAAGCCCGTTTTCGGCGAGCTCGTCCAAAAAGCCTGCAAGCTTGAGCGCGCCCCTGCTTACGTAAATTTGCTCGGCAGTACTGATTTCGCCGCTCTGCTCGGGCGCTATCTGCGCGGAGGGCCTGTTTTGCACGGCGCCTCGCAGCAAAATTTTATCCTGCTTTATCAGCGCAGCGGCCTGATTTCTGCTGATTTTAAGCGTGTTTGCGACGAGCAGATCAAATCTCATTTTACTTTTTCTCCGCGCCGCAATGAAATTTTAAAGCTTGTGCAGCTTTTGAGCGGCCTTGAGCTTAAAATTTTATCGCGCATAGCAA
Organism: uncultured Campylobacter sp.; assembly: GCF_937980635.1. Lineage (GTDB taxonomy): Bacteria > Campylobacterota > Campylobacteria > Campylobacterales > Campylobacteraceae > Campylobacter_B. The sequence goes on along the minus strand of NZ_CALJPG010000022.1, from coordinate 10,275 downwards.
AATTGTGCGCAGCAGTACCGCAAGGCTCAAACTTTAGCCCGCGCCGTGCCGCAAATTTAGCCATACTGCGTGTAAATTTTGACTCGCCGTGCGTTGCAAATTTTATCTTGCCGCTAGCTAAAATTTTAAAATTTTTCCTATCGGCGCAGTGTTTGAGCGGCGCAAAATTTGAGATATTCTTACTTGCAGCCGTATCTATCGGCATCGCGCTCGCCGTCTTGGCACCGCGGCAAGCGGAGCCCGCGCGCCTAGCAGAGACCGCCTCTCGGTTTGCTATTTTTGCATGCGCCTTAAAGCCCAGCGATCTTACATCGGCTGCTCGATTTGTCGCTTTTGTTCTTGCCGCTCGTTCGTACGCTACAAAATTTTTAAAATTCTCGCACTTCGTAAAACACGCAAGCGCCGCAGAGCGGAGATTGCTTTTAAAATTTAATCCTGCGCCGTTTGCGTGTGGGTTCGGCACCCAGCAAAAAACCTTCACTCGCCGCTCCCTGCAAGCATTTGGGGCTCGCTCTTGTCAAGTGAATTGGCGCCGGGCGTCGCTAGGCTCGCAAGCGCTTCAAACTCGCTCTCGTCGATCACCCGCACGCCAAGCGAGCGGGCTTTTTGTAGCTTGGAGCCCGCTTCTGCGCCTGCAAGCACGAAGTCGGTCTTGGCAGATACCGAGCCCTGCACCTTCGCGCCCATCGCCAAAAGCCTGGCCTTAAACTCGTCGCGCGGACGGCTGAGCGTGCCGGTGATGACGACGCTGCGGTCCGTGAAGGCGCTTTTGACGGTCTGCATCTGGGGCGCGCGCGGCGTGATGATTTCGCTTAAATTTAGAATTTTTTCGCGATTTATCTTGCAAAACTCCGCTAGGCTCCTTGCCATCGCCTCTCCAAAGCCATCCAGTCGCAGAATTTCATCCTCGCTCGCATCCAGCCAATCCTGCCCGAATGCCGCGGCGATCTTGCGCGCGGCCACCTCGCCGATGTGCTCGATCCCCAAAGAAGCGATGAAGCGCTCAAGCGGCGCGTTTTTGCTCGCATTTATCGCACTCAAAAGGTTTGAAATTTTTTTATCCGCAAAGCCCTCAAGATCCGCCAAATCCTGCGCGCCGAGGGCGTAAATGTCGCCGATCTTTGAAATTTTGCCGCTTTCAAAAAGCTGCGTGATCGTCGCATCGCTTAGCCCTTCGATATTCATGCATTTTTTGGAGCAGAAATAGATCAGCGAGCCTATCACGCGCGCCTTGCAATCGAGGTTTTGACACTTTATGAGCGCGCCTTCGTCAAGTAGCTTCTCGCCGCAAACCGGGCAGCGATCCGGGCGCGAAATTTCGCTCTGCGTGCCGTCTCTGCGCTGTTTGTAAACGCTTGTGATCTTCGGGATCACGTCGCCGCTGCGGATGATGCCCACGAAGTCGTTTTTCATCAGCCCCAGCCGCGCGATCTCGTCGAAATTATGAAGCGTCGCATTTGAAACATTCGCGCCGTCGATGTTTACGCTATCTACGACGGCTACGGGGGTGACTGCGCCGGTGCGGCCGACTTGCAGATTGATCTCGCGCAGCCGCGTTACCTTTTCGACCGCGGGGAATTTGTATGCGACCATAAAGCGCGGGAATTTCACCGTATAGCCCATCTGCGCGCACTTTGAAAGCTCGTTTACGCGGATTACCATGCCGTCTAGCATCAGGTCTTTGCTCGCGCGCATGCTATGCAGCGCCTCGTACGCACCCCTGATCTCGCTTGCGCTCTTGCAGATGCGGCAAAACTCGTCGCGCAAAAAGCCGAGACTGCGCACAAACTCCATTATCTGTGAGTGCAGCGCAAAGCTTAACGAATGCTCGCCCACTCCCCACGGGATAAATTTTAGCTTCCGCTTCGCTACGATCGCGCTATCTAGCTGCCTTAGGCTGCCGGCGGCGGCGTTGCGCGGGTTTGAAAACAGGCTCTCGCCGTTTGCAGCGCGCTCGTCGTTTAGCGCGTCAAAATCGCTCTTTGCGATCAGCGTCTCGCCGCGGATCTCGATCCTTTGCGCGTAGGGGATCTGAAGCGGCACCGATTTGATCGCTCTTGCGTTTTGCGTCACGTCCTCGCCTATAAGCCCGTCGCCGCGCGTCGCCGCGCTTATCAGCACGCCGCCTTCATAGGTCAAATTTAAGCTCGCGCCGTCAAATTTCGGCTCGACGTAAAACTGCGCGCCGCTCTTCTCGCCGCGAGCTAGCCACGCTAAAAGGTCCGCGTCGTCGAAAATATCCTCCATCGACCACATCTGCGCGCCGTGAGCGAGCTTGGAAAAACCCTCGCTGATCGCGCCTCCGATGCGCCTTGTGGGCGAGTAGGGCAGTGCTAGCGCGGGATTTTGCTCCTCGAATTTCTCCGCTTGCGAATAAAGCTCGTCGTACTCCTCGTCGCTTGCGATCGGTTTATCGTCGGTGTAATATGCCCGCGCCCACGCATTTAGCGTATCTACCGCGGATCTGTATTCATCGTAATTCATCTTGCGCTCGCATCTTTAAATTTTAAAATTCCGTGTGTCGCTAGAATTCCGCGTTCCGTTAAAATTTTACGCTCAGCGGCGAGTCCCTGCATCCCAAATTCCGTGTCGCACGGCTCGTTATAGTTAAATTTTATGTCGCGTAGCCTGCTCGCTTTAAATTTCGTGTTTAAAAAGGCGCGATCAATTTTCATTGCCGAACTCCTTTAGCGCGCGCTCGTAATCAGCCGGCGTGTCGATGCCGATGCTTGCAGTTTCGATCTCAAGCATTGCGATCTTTTCGCCCGCGCTTATGGCGCGAAGCTGCTCGAGTTTTTCGGTATCTTCCAGCGCTGAGGCGGGCAGGGCGCAAAAGCGCTTTAAATTTCGCACGCTGTATGCGTAGATACCGATGTGACCGAGGTAGCACTCGCATGCCGCGCGCGGGTAGGGGATGAGCGAGCGCGAAAAATAGATCGCAAAGCCCGCGTTATCAAGCACCAGCTTGACTAAATTCGGATCCTCCGCCGCCTGAGGGCTTATGTATTTGTAGCAGCTCGCCATAAATGCGCCCTTTTGCGTGATCATGGCGTTGGAGAAATCTTTAAATTTAATCAAATTTTTGCTCTCGAAAAAGGGCTCGTCGGCTTGGATATTGATGATGATCTCGTTCTCCGCAAGCGCTGCGTTTGCGACCGCTTCATTGATCCGATCGGTACCGCTTTGATGCTCACGCGCGGTGAGAATGGCGTCAAAACCGTAATCTTGCGCGATCTTTAAAATTTGCGGCTCATCCACGGCGATTAGCACGCGGTCTGCCTTGGCGGCATTTTGAGCCGTTTTGATAAACATCGGCACGCCGTCAAACTCACATAAAATTTTATTTTTAAAGCGCGTCGAAGCAAGGCGCGCGGGGATTACTATCATTTTTTTATCCACTCCATTATGGCGTTTTTGATCTCGCTTTGCTCCACGACGCTGGAGTGAACCTGCGGCGCGCTAAAAAGGCGCGAGATCTGCGGCGGAATGTCGCTGCGAAATTCCTTCGAAAGCGCGATCATATCGGCTCGCTCGTCCTCGCAAACCCTGCCTTTGATCGCGCCGATCATCGACGGCGTAAATTTAATCCACTTCGCGGTCGAGATGACGAGATTTAGGCGGCTTTCGTCAAGTAGCTTGAAGCAGGTCGCCGTGTGCGGATCGATCAGCACGCCGCGACTACTTTCTTGCTTGATAAACTTAGCGCACTGCGCATCGTCGCAAAAATCCGCTTCGAAGACCTCGCGCAGCTTCGCAAGCTCGCTCGCGCTGAGTTTGTAAAATTTATCTCGCGCCAGACTTTGCATCAGCTCGCTCGTGCGCGCATCGCCGAACATATCGCTTAGCAGCCGCTCGACGTTGGAGCTAATCAAAATATCCATCGCAGGGCTGATCGTGCGGATGAGCTCGCGATTTCGTAGATCGTAGATGCCGCGCGTAAAAAGCTCGGTCAGGATATTGTTCGCGTTTGAAGCGATCTTGATTTTGCCGATCTTTGCGCCCATTTTTTTGGCGAAATACGCTCCCAGCGCGTTGCCGAAATTCCCGCTAGGCACTATGACGTCGAATGTGTTAAATTTAGCGTTCTGTTTTGCGCTCTGCGCGCCGTTTGCGCTTGTCGCGGCGTCTAAATTTTGACTGCACGCCGTGCACTGATCGCTTTGGTTTAAATTTTGCCCAAAGCTCAATACACCGTGCTTTGAGAAATAGATGCTAGCGTAGAGGTAGTAGATGATCTGAAATAAAATCCTGCCGAAATTTACCGAGTTTGCGGCGCTTAAATTTAAATTCGCCCGCGCGAGTTCGTTTTTGAAATCCTCATCAGCCAGCAGTGATTTTAGCGCGCGCTGCGTATCGTCGAAGTTGCCGCGCACGCCTAAAATTTTAAGATTTGCCGCGCTTTGTTTGACCATCTGCTGGCGCTGTATCTCGCTCGTGCCACCCTGCGGATAGAGGCAGACCGCTTTGATGTTTTCGTCATCCGCAAACGCTTCCAGCGTCGCAGGCCCCGTGTCGCCGCTCGTGGCGCACATTATTAAAAATTTTTCATTTCTGGATTTTGCGATGCTTTTTAAAAGCGCGCCGAAGGGCTGTAGCGCCATATCCTTAAACGCAAGCGTCGGGCCGTGGTAAAGCTCCAAAATATAGGCGTTTTCGCTTAGTTTTTTGATCTGGACGGGGCAGGCGGGATTTTCAAATTTATCGTAGCGCTTTAGCGCACTCTCAAAGATCTCGCTGCTTACGTCAAAATCGAAGCTATCGATGATTTTAAGCGCGATCTGTTTGTAGCTCAAATCCTCGCACTGCTTAAAAAAATCCTCGCTCAAAAGCGGCAGCCGCTCGGGGCTGAAAAGCCCGCCGCCGTTCGCGCTCGGATTTAGTAGCGCGTAGCTAAGATCCGCTTTTTGCGAAAAATCTCTCGTAGAAACCAGTTTCATCTTTTTCCTTTTTAAAATTTTAAAATTTACGCCCGCCTAGGCGCTTTAAATTTGATCGCTTACACTGCTTGCGCGGACTTGCGGCATTGCGGTTTTAAGCCTGCCGCATCCGCCTCGCGCCTAAATTTCTTCCTTTATCAAACTTCCTATACCGCCGTCCGTGAAAAGCTCAAGCAGGATCGAGTGCGGAATTTTGCCGTTGATGATATGCGCGGCATTTGCGCCGTTTCGCACGCATTGCAGGCACGCATCGACCTTTGGGATCATGCCGCCTGCGATCGTGCCGTCATTTTTAAGCTTCGAAATGAGCGCGGCATCGAGTTTGCTGATTAAATTTCCCTCTTTATCAAGCACGCCGTCAATGTCGCTTAAAAATATCACCTTGCTCGCTTTTAGCGCGGCTGCAATCCTGCTGGCGCAGAGATCGGCGTTGATATTAAAGCTCACGTTTTCGTCCGTCTCGCCGCCTGCAAGCGGGGCGATCACTGGCAGATAGTCTTTTTGTAGCAGGTCGTTTATCAGCTTGGTATTTACCTCGGTGATCTCGCCTACGAAGCCATATTTTTTCTCATCGAGGAATTTTGCCTTCAAAAGCCCGCCGTCCTTACCGCTAATGCCGATCGCAGGCGCGCCGTTTTGGTTCAAAAGCGCCGTGATCTCTTTATTTACCGCGCCGCTTAGTACCATCTCTGTAATTTCGATAGCGTCTTTATTCGTTACGCGAAGTCCATCGCGAAACTCGCTCTGCACGCCGATCTTATCCAGGGTCTGATTGATCTTTTTGCCGCCGCCGTGCACGACGATGATCTTGATGCCGACCATATGCAAAAGCACGATATCGCGGGCAAAATCAAGCTTGAGCGCATCGTCGGTTTGCGCCGCGCCGCCGTATTTAACGACGAAAATTTTATCTCTAAATTTACGGATATAGGGCAGCGCAGAGATGATGACTTCGGCGGTTTTGCTCTTTTTTATCATAAAATTCCTTTAAAAACCTTATTTTATCATAGCTTGGTTTATGTAGTTTTGAATTTTGCGGATAAAGTTTTCGCTTAGCTTCAAATTTAACAAAATCACCGAAATTTCCGCGCTCAAATCCCTCAATTTCACGTAATCTTTCGCCGTGCAAAGGATATGCTCCGCATCCTCGCGCCTTAGCAGCTCTAAAATCTGCTCTTTTTTGAAATCATAATGGTCGGGGAAAAATGCGTGGGCTTTTGCGAGCGGCAAAAACTCTTGCAAGCGCCAAGGTTTGGCGATAGCGCTGATTAAGATCGTGCGGGATTTTTCAAAAACAGTCTCTTTAGAATTTAAAATTTTATCCGCGGCGGCGGGGTTTAAATTTGAAATTTCATCTGCCACGCGATTTAAATTTAAATCCGAAATTTTATCCGCGGTGGAATTTGAATTTTCATCCGCAAGATTTGAAATTTCATCCGTGCCGTTTAGCCCCTCTTGCAGATCCGCCGCCGAAACGATACTAAGCTCCTGCGAAATGTCGCTCGGAGCGGGTATGAAATCCGCAAATTTATAAAAAAACGGCGGGTAGCGATACGCAGCGAAGGGCAGGCAAAAGGGCAGCTTCGGCGCACTTTGCGGGCGCAGCAAGATATCAAATTTAGAGATATTAAATTTAGAAAATCCGTCGTCTAAGATCACCAGCTCAAAGCCGAGAGTTTGCGCGCGCAAAATCCCTGCGGCGCGATCTTCGCTGACGATTACGTTTGCGCCGCGTAAAAACAGCGCGTATTCCATCGCCTCATCGCCGCTTTGCTCTACGTCGCAAAGTATCCGTCCGCCGAGAGCTACTTCGAGCAAGCCTCTACTTTTGCGCCCGTATCCGCGAAGGATGATGCAGGTTTTAAACTCCCCGTTAAATTCTTTAAAAAGCGCCCGCACTAGCGGGGTTTTTCCGCTGCCGCCGAGGGTTAAATTTCCGACGCTGATTATTGGAATTTTAAATTTTTGCGGCTTAGCAAAGAGCCTTTTTAGGCAGACGATAAGCGTATAAAGCAGCGATAAAGGCACTAAAATCACTCCGAGCGCAAGCCATGCGGGGCTCGGGTCGTATAAGTTTCGCTCGATTAGGAGTTTAAACACGATTTTGCGCTATCTCTTTGATCTGCTCGCAGATGTAGCTCACATCGTCGTCGCTAAGCGCCGTGTAGATCGGCAGTGATAAAATTTGCTGATAGTTTTTAAGCGCATTCGGGAAATCATTGACCTTGTAATTATATTTGCTTTTATAGTAGCTTAGCAGATGCACCGGCACGTAGTGCAGCGAGACGCTTACTCCGCGCGCGATCAGTGCTTTGGCGAAATCGTCGCGGTTTTTGTCGATCTTTACGATGAATTGAGTGTAGATATGCTCCTCGCTGTCACTTGGAAGCGTCACGTGCGGGCAGTTTGCGAGCTGCTCGCGGTAGGCCGCGGCGATCTGCTTGCGGCGCTTTATGAAGGCGTCAGTTTTTTCAAACTGAGCGATGGCGTAGGCGGAATTTATGGCGTTAAGATCGTATTTTTGACCGATGCGATCGACGTCGTAGGTAAAGGACATATTGCCGTCTTTGTAAAAGGCGTCTCCCACGATGCCGCCGTTTCTTAAAATTTGAGCGGCGCTTGCGATCTCATCGTCGTTCGTAACGAAAAAGCCTGCCGTAGAGATTGCGTCTTGCGCTTGAGGATTGATCTGAAAGCACGATATGAGCGAGCTTTTAAGCGCTCCGATTTTTGCGCCCTTATAGGTAGCGCCCATGGCGCGGCACGCATCATCTATGAGGATGATATTTTCGCTTTTGGCGACCTCGCTGATGGCGTCTATATCCGCAGCAAGCCCCGCGATGTGCGAGATGAAAGCGCATTTTAGCTTCTTGTGGCGGTTCTGATCTATCGTGCGAGCAAGGCTTTCGCTCGTGATGTTAAAGCTTATCGGATCGATATCTACGAAAACGGGCTCTGCGTCGAAATGGCGGATCACTTCGGCGACGTTGGGGAAGGAATTTACGGAGCATAAAATTTTATCTCCGCGCTTAATATCCATCGCACAAAGCGCCAGATGCAGCGCCGTCGTGCCGCTCGTAGTCGATACGGCGTGCTTTACGCCGAAGTATTTACAAATATCCTCTTCAAAAATTTCGCTATATCTTATATCGCTGTTGTAGAGGGCGCTTTTAATTAAGTCTTCCTCTTTTTTATCGATTTGAGCCTTATAAAACGGTATCTCTTTCATAAATCTCTCCTTAGTGCGCGGGCTCTATGCGGGCGACCGCGGGCGCGCGAAGCTTAAAATTATTTTTAAGAATTCTACGGACGATAAATTTTACCAGCTCTTGATTGTGGTGCGAGTTTTGCAGATATTTTAGATCGTTTACGGTTATTTGCTCGCCTGAGCGAAATTTCGTCCGCAGCGTTTCGTGCGAAAAAATATCTCTTAGCACGCTATCTAAGATCTCGTAGCTGTATCCAAGCTCACGTTCGTCGCTTTGGTTTTCCCATAGATCGGCGCTTGGGGCTTTTTTGATGATCGCATCGTCTATGCATAAAATTTTTGCAAATTTAAACAGATCGGTTTTTAAAATTTCTCCGATCGGATTAAACGCGCAGGCTAAATCTCCGTAAATAGTGCCGTAGCCTAGCATCCTCTCGCTAAGATTGCTCGTGCCTACGACTACGCCGCGTTTAGCCACGCTGTAATCATAAAGCAAGCTCATTCTTACGCGCGCGGCGAAATTCCCGATGCGAAGAGCGCTTGCACCGGGATTTAAAGCGGTAAAATTTTCTACAAATGGCGCGATCTCTTGGATTTCGTAGGGGATATTAAAGGATTCGCAGTGAAAGATGCCGTCTGCCATATTTTCTAAATTTGAACCCGCACTAGGTAGGATAAGCCCGTAAGTAGGGATCTCAGTAAGTGCACAAAGCGCAGAAACCACGGCGCTGTCAAGCCCACCGCTGATACCCACTACAAAGGCGTCCGCGCCCGTTTCATCGAGCTTCTCCGATAAAAAATCGGTCAGTTGCGGCAGCAAATCGTCCAAAAACATAATATTTAGCCTTAAAATTTTACGTTAAATTGCGCGAATTTTAACTATTTTTGGCTAAATTACGGCTTTAATTTAAGCTTAAAAGGAGGATTTAAATGCAAATTTTAAAAAAAGCTTTCGGTGAATACGCGACGAACTGCTACATCCTAAAGGGCGAGCAGGGCGATCTAGTGATCGATCCGGGGCAGGGCAGCTTTGATTGGGTGATGCAAAATACGGGAAAGATCGCCGCGGTTTTGAATACGCACGGGCATTTCGATCATGTTTATGACGACGCGAAGCTGCAAAGGGCGGGCGCCAAAATTTATATCCACGAGGAAGACGCCTTTATGCTGCGAGCGGATCCCTTTGAGACGATGCCCGAGCCCATAGAAGCGGACGTACTCGTAAAAGGACAGGAGCAAAGCTTTGAAATAGCGGGCTTTAACGTTAAATTTAGCCTTTTTGCAGGACATACGCCGGGCAGCTGTATGATCGAAGCGGGCGGGGTTATCTTTAGCGGCGACGTCATATTCAAAGGCTCTATCGGCAGGTGGGATTTTCCCTTTTCAAGCGGCGCGCAGATGAGAGAATCTTTGCATAAAATTTTGCAGATAGAGGGCGATTTTACGCTATATCCCGGACACGGCCCAAATACGAGCCTAGCGGCCGAGAGGCAAAATTTAAAATATTTTTTGCAACTTTTTGAGCGCTGATAGTTTAAATTTAATTGCGCTTCGTCACACAAAGAGTGGCGAAGTGGCGTGAAGCTGGTTGGCGTTTGAAATTTATACCGCTTTGCTCGCGGGCACTGGAATTGATGCCGCTTGACTCGCATTGCAGGCGCCAAAATTTACAGCTTTATTTGCCGCTGCGAGCGTTAAATTTTGCGCTGCGTTCGCAAAATGCCTACACCAGTATGCTCTGCGTAGATAAAATTTTAAAATTTACCGCCGCTTGATTAAATTTAGTAAAATTCCGTGCCGCCGAGCATGCAAGACGCAAAGCGTAACGCAAAAGCAAAATTTAAAATTCGTGCCGCCGCGCGTGTAAAGCGTAACACACGAGGCGAAATTTAAAATTTTGCGCCGCACTGATCCTGGTCGCTACAATGCGATCTAATCCAATTTGGGGCCCGTCAAATTTAGCTAAATTTCACATCCCGCCGAATCAAAATTTTCCCTGCGAGCCGATTAAATTTAGTAAAATTTTACACGTTTTAAAGGCGCGGATCACGCCCTAAGCCGCACGTAGATGCGGCGCGGGGCGGGGTAGCCCTCGATCGTGCGCGAGCTATCGAGCGGATCTAGGAAATT